>CAYSDG010000006.1:0-37994 GCA_964429705.1 uncultured Oscillospiraceae bacterium
GATGGGTGCCGCGCCGGTACCGGTGCCGCCGCCCATACCGCAGGTGATGAACACCATGTCGGTGTCCTCCAGCGCCTTGGCCAGCTGGCTGCGGCTCTCCTCAGCAGACTTGCGGCCCACATCAGGGTCAGAACCCGCGCCCTGACCATGGGTCAGCTTTTCGCCGATCTGGATCTTATATCCCGCGCTGGAGATATTCAGCGCCTGCTTATCCGTATTGACTGCCACGAAATCAACGCCGCCCACGCCGGACTTGACCATGCGGTTGACAACGTTATTTCCGCCGCCGCCCACACCGATAACCTTGATCTTCACCACATTATCCGGAGCGGTTACCAGTTCAAATGCCATAAATTGGTTCCTCCTACAAGAAATTGTATCTTCCGTATGTCATCGGGGCCGGTCACCCCAAGATAAAGTTCTATATCTTTATTTATTGTATGCTTTTTTCCCTAACAGGTCAATAGCTGATTTCCTGTTTTTTTGAAAATTTATGTGACCATAAGGATGGATCACTTCGCGCCGCAGCAGCCCGGTATCATTCCGACTGAATAAAGCGTACACTGCGGTCATTGTCCATGGTCATCCGGATGATACCCCTCTCATTTGGCTCCAGCTGTGCCACAGTGGCCAGCAGACAATCCAGCTTAAAATCAAGATCTGCGTCGTAATACAGCTCCACCTGGAACCGCCCATCATAATGCAGCACCAGCTTCTCGCTGTCCGTCAGGTCGATGCTGTCCAGTCGGGCCAACATTCCGCGCTCCTCCATGGCCGCCACCAGTTCCAGCAGGCGCTGTGTGCTGAGGGAGCTCTCCTCGTCGTTGAGGAGCAGCCGCCCACCGGCGGCAGGCTCCACCAGCTCCGCCCCCTGCACCAGGGGATAGTCCTGCGCCGACGCGTCATCCACCGCCTCCAGCAGCTTTCCGGTATCGCTGGCAAACCACCAGCTGCCGCCGCCCCGCAGGGCCAACGCAACCCGCGTCTCTGTCACCTCGATCACCAACTTATCCGGCAGCCTGGGATTGATCTGCACATCGGTGATATAGGGCAGCTGGGTATACAGCTGCTGGGCCACATGGTACCGGTCCAGCAGGATCAGGTTGTCTCCCAGCTCCACCCCGGTGACAGCGGTGATCTCCTCCACGGTGTAGCGGCTGTTTCCAGTCACCTCCACCGAGCCTACCTTAAAAAACAGCGTGAGCGCCATCACAATAGCCGCTGCTGCCAGCACCAGGGACATCACCCGCATCAGCGGCCCCAGACTGCCCCTGCGTCTGCGGTGTCTTTTTCGTTTTCGTGCCATCGGCTCACGCTTCCTTTCTTATGTTTCTTCCTGTATATCCGCGCCCAGCCGGGCCAGATCCCGCACCGGGTCCTCATAGCCCCGGTAAATATGCTGGACCTCCCCCACGTGACTGACGCCGTCCGCCGCCAGTGCAGCCACCAGCATAGCCGCACCACCCCGCAGATCCGTACACCGCAAATCCGCGCCGCTGAGCTTCTTCACCCCGGTGACAACCGCCACCCGGTCCGCCACACTGATGTCCGCTCCCAGCCGCCGCAGCTCATCCACGTGGCGATAGCGGTTTTCAAAAATATTTTCCACAAACATGGTGGATCCCCGGCTCCGCAGCAGCGCCGCCATCAGAATAGCCTGTGCGTCTGTGGGAAAGCCGGGATACGGCGCTGTTCGCACCGGGCTGAGCGAGCGCAGCTGACCGCTGCTGCTGAGCAGGATCCGATCCCGCTCCGTTCGCACCCGACAGCCCGCGGCATGGAGCGCGGAGATAACGGTGGACAGGTGCCCTGGCTCTGTCTCCACCAGCTCCACCTCGCCGCCGGCCGCCGCCACCGCCGCCAGATAGGTGGCGGCCACGATGCGGTCCGGCATCACCGTATGTACCGTGTCCCGGGTCGGCTGCCGCCCCACAACAGAGATAGCGGAGCCGCCAGCCCCCTGGACCTGATGGCCCATGGCCCGCAAAAAATTCTGAAGATCCACGATCTCCGGCTCCCGGGCCGCGTTCAGGATCACCGTCTCCCCCTCCGCGCCGCAGGCGGCCAGCATACTGTTTTCTGTGGCCCCCACGCTGGGAAAGCTCAGGACGATCTCCTGCCCGGCCATCCGCTGGGCGGCGCAGCGCAGCGTGCCGCCCTCCTCCTCTACCCGGACACCCAGCCGCTTCAGCGCGCCCAGGTGCAGATCAATGGGGCGCGGCCCCAGCTCGCATCCGCCGGGACAGCTCATCTCCGCCCAGCCCAGACGGGCCAGAACAGCCCCTAAAAAGATAACAGAGGACCGGGTCTCCCGCATCAGATGGTCCGGGATGTCCCAGCGGCTGATGGCGGAGGTATCCACCACCAGTTGCTCCGTCTCCCACCGGACGGTGCAGCCCAGATGGCGCAGGATGCGGATACTGGCATCCACATCGCTCAGTCTTGGGCATCGCCGCAGCACGGTGATCCCCGGATGGAGGACGGTCGCCGCCAAAAGAGGCAGCACACTGTTCTTTGCGCCCTGCACCGCCAGCGTTCCCTCCAGAGGACGCCCGCCCCGTATCGTGATCTGTTTCATAGATTGCCCTCCGCACATGGATTTCTTGCAAGTAATCCATCTTATGCGGTGGTTTTTTCCCTGTTACTGCCCCCTGCGGCGGTATACCGCCATCACGGCGTCGTAGATCCGCTCCGCGGCATCCACCGTGCCCAGCTGGGCCATCGCCTGGCCCATTGTGCGGCGGCGCTGCCCATCATCCAGGATCTGGCGGGCCGTGTCGTAGAGCAGCTGACCGCTGCACGCATTTTCCAGCAGCATCACCGCGCCGCCGGCATCCGCCAGCACACGGGCGTTGTGCTCCTGGTGGTTGTTGGCCACATTGGGGGAAGGGACGATGATGGCCGGGATGCCCAGAGCAGTCAGCTCGCTGATGGTGCTGGCTCCGGCCCGGCAGATCACCAGATCTGCCGCCCGCATCACAGTCCCCATGTCATGGATATACTCCCGCACCTCCACCCCCGGTGTCTGGCTCAGGTCGATATGTTTCTCCCGCAGGTACTCCGTCATCTGGCGGCAGCCCACGACGCCAGCGCCGTGGATGTGGTAGAAGGGCCTCTCCCGGCTCTCCAGCGTCAGGAAATCCGCCATCTGGCGGTTCATGGAGGCCGCCCCCAGGCTGCCCCAGAAGGAGACGATCAGCGGCCGTCCGTCCGTCAGCCCCAGGCGCTCCTTGGCCTGGGCACGGGTCAGGTCAAAGAAGTCCCCCCGCACCGGCGTGCCGGTGACCAGCACCTTCTCCGGGTTCTTATAATTCTTTCGGCAGTCCTCAAACCCGACCATGATGCAGTCCGCATAGGGCTCCAGCAGGCGGGTGGTCAGACCGGGAATGGCGTTGGACTCATGTACCGCCGTGGCGATCCCCGCCTTAGCCGCCGCACGGATCATGGGGTAGCTGGCATAGCCGCCGGTACCCACCACCAGGTCTGCCGGGAATTCCCGCAGCAGCGCCCGGGCCTGGGCAGGGGATGTGATCAGATTTTTCAGAGAGATCAGATTGTGCCGGATCTCCTTAGGCTGTAAAGAGCGGTGAAAGCTGGATATCTCCACTGAGCGGAAGGGCCAGCCCGCCTCCTCGATGAGCCGCTTCTCCAGCCCCCGGCGGGCCCCCACAAAGAGGATCTCGCTGTCCGGCTGCCGCTGGCGGATCAGTCCAGCCAGGGCCAGCGCCGGATTTACATGTCCCGCGGTCCCGCCGCAGGTAAATATCACTTTCATGGGGCCTCCTGTCTCATAATGGTCAGTTTTTATATGTGTGAGGTGGTCGGCAAAGCTGACTGAGAGGGCAATATTTTATCGGTCGCTGGTGCAAAACAACCGAGCTATCCCACCTTTGGTGCCGGGATCTGTCTCGACACCGACAGCACGATACCCACCTCCACCAGCTGGATGGCCAGGGCCGTTCCGCCATAGCTGAAGAAAGGCAGGGAAATACCGGTGGCCGGAATAAACCCGGTCACCACGGCAATGTTCAAAAAGGTCTGCAGCGCAATCTGGGTGACGACACCCACCACCATGAGGCTGCCGAAGCGGTCCTTGGCGTGGATGGCGATCCAGTACCCCCGGATGATCAGCAGCGCAAAGAGCAGCATGATGAGCGTCGCGCCCACCAGGCCCAGCTCCTCACAGACCACGGCGAAGATAAAGTCGTTGTGCTCCTCGGGGAGGAACATGAACTTCTGGCGGCTCTTGCCCAGGCCCACGCCCAGCAGACCGCCGGAGCCGATGGTGATAAAGCTCTGGGCCATCTGCCAGCTGGCCCCCTGGGGGTCCCAGAAGGGGTCCTTCCATGTGGTGATGCGGTCGGAGTTATAGCCGATGATCTCCATCAAAGGCGTAAACAGCAACAGACACACGCCGCCTGCCGCTGCACTCAAGCCAGCCGCCACCCATTTCCAGTGCATACCGCCCACCACCATCATCACCGCGCCGATACTCAGCAGCAGGATCATACCGGAGACATGGGGCTCCAGGATCATCAAAATGGCGATGAGCATCAGCCACCCGGCGTAGGGCAGAATGCCGTCCCGGAAGGTCTGCATCCGCTCGCGCTTTTTTGCAATGGTGAGGGCAAAGTAGATGATGATACCCAGCTTCATCAGCTCGGAGGGCTGCAGCGTCAGCGCCGAGCTGGGAACACCCAGCCAGCGGGTGGCATTGTTGCGGGTGATACCCACGCCGGGCACTATCACCAGCGCCAGCAGGATCATGGAGCCATAGAAGGCATACTTCGCCATGCTGCGGAAGCGCTGGTAGTTGATGCGGCCCACAGCCAGCATGGCCGCCACACCCAACACAGCAAAGGCTGCCTGGCGCTTAAAGTAATATAAGGCATCATTTTCAGATGCCTGCGCCGAAGGGAAGCTGGCCGAAAGCAGCATGATCAGGCCAAAAACCAGCAGCAGCAGCGTCAGCAGCAGGAAGGGCAGGTCAAGGGGACCACGGGCCGCCTCCCATGCCTCCCGCTCCTTCTGGCGCTGCTCGGGCGTTTTGCGCGGGCGCGGCGCTGTCTGGCGCTGGGACCGCTGCTTCCTCCGGGCCGCAGAGGGGCGGCGGGTGTCGGCGCTCCGCCGCTGGCGGCGGCGCTGTTCCTCACGGGTCATATGCACTTCCTCCTTTCCATAGGCTGTCAAAAGTCCTTTCAGACTGTTTTAGTAGCCTTTAAACATGCCTCAGGCAAACTCAGGGAACCAGCCGCTCCATCACACCGAAGAGGGCCAGGGCACAGAAAACGGTAGAGATCGCCGTAAAGATCGTGACGATCTTCACCTCGCTCCAGCCGCACAGCTCAAAGTGGTGGTGGATGGGGGACATCTTGAAGATCCGCTTGCCGTGGGTCAGCTTGAAATAGGTGACCTGGATAATGACGGAGAGCGTCTCGCAGATGTAGACGATGCCCACCAGGATCAGAATCAGGGGCATGTCGAAGGCAAAGGCCATTGCCGCCACCGCGCCGCCCAGGAACAGGGAGCCGGTGTCGCCCATAAAGGTCTTGGCGGGGTAGAAGTTAAAGAGCAGGAAGGCCAGCAGGCCGCCCAGCATCGCCCCGGCAAAGACACCCAGCTGGGTATAGCCCCACCAGGTGGCCACAGACACGAAAAACAGCGTCACAGGGATGGTGACGGAGGTGGCCAGACCGTCCAGGCCATCGGTGATATTCACCGCGTTCACGGTACCCACGATGACGAAAGCCGCGAACACCAGATACAGCGGCCAGCTCATCCGGAGGCTGACATTGAAAAAGGGGATATACAGGTGGGGATGCAGCATTCCCTCGTGGCGCAGCAGCACCAGGAACAAAATGGCGGCCGCCAGCTGCAGCAGGAACTTCTGCAGGGCCGTCAGCCCCAGATTCTGCTTCTTCTTCACCTTCTCATAGTCATCCAAAAAGCCGATGACACCAAACACCAGCGCAAAGAGATACACATAGATGTGGGTCATATCTCCGTGCAGCATCTGGGACCAGCCCGCGATGAGGATAGCCACGCCAATGCCCAGAATAAACATCAGGCCGCCCATGGTGGGGGTACCGGCCTTGGTCTTGTGCCAGTTGGGGCCCACCTCGCGGATCTCCTGGCCAGCCTTGAAGCGGCGCAGGGCGGGCAGGATCACCTTCCAGCCCAGAAGAGCGGTGACAGCAAAGCTGACGCCGCACGCAACGATCATTTCCATAGCTCTCTCCTTGTCCTGACAGCTCGCCAGGCTCTCTCCTTTTGTTCCGTTATCTCCACTTCATCGCCTGCAGGTGCTCCGCCACCACCTGGCGCTCGTCCAGGGGGTACTTCTCCTTGCCGATGATCTGATAGGTCTCGTGGCCCTTACCGGCCAGCACGATCACATCCCCAGGCATGGCATGGTCCATGGCGAAATGAATCGCGTCGATGCGGCTCTCCACCACAACATAGTCGGTATCGGTGCCGATCATGCCGTCCACGATGTCGGCAATGATGGCGTTGGGGCTCTCTGTGCGGGGGTTATCCGAGGTGACGATGACAAAATCTGCCAGCTTCGCGGCGATAGCGCCCATCTGGGGGCGCTTGGTGGCATCCCGGTCGCCGCCGCAGCCGAACACGGCCACCACACGGCCCTTGGCAAAGCCGCGGACGGAGTTCAGCACGTTCTCCAGCGCGTCCGGCGTGTGGGCGTAGTCGATGAGGATGGTGTAGTCGCCATCGGTGGGGACCACCTCCACCCGTCCCTTCACATGGGCGCTGTGGCGCAGTACCTCCGCGCTCTCCTCCAGGGAGATGCCCAGGGCCTGTGCTGCCGCCAGCACGCCCATGGCATTGTACACCATGAAGCCGCCGGGGATGCCCAGCCGGATGGGAACGGATTTTTCACCGGTCACAGCGGTAAAGGCGATATGGTCCGCCTCCAGCTGCACGTCCTGCGCCGTCAGGTCCGCACCTTCGTGATAGCCAAAGCGGACGATCTCGCAGTCAGCGTCCTGCAAAAGCCGCCCGGCCCACTGGTCGTCGCTGTTGACGACTCCCACACCGCACTGGCGGAACAGGATAGCCTTGGCGTCGCAGTAGGCCTCCATCGTCTTGTGGAAGTCCAGATGGTCCTGGGTCAGGTTTGTGAAGATGCCCACCGCGAAGCGGACACCCGCCACCCGGTGCAGATACAGGGCGTGGGAGGACACCTCCATCACCACATGGGTGCAGCCCGCGTCCTTCATGCGGCGGAAGAGGCCCTGCAGCTCAAAGGACTCCGGTGTGGTGCGCTCGGTGGGGATGACCATGTCCCCCACCATGTTCTGGTTGGTGCCGATGAGGCCCACCTTGGCCCCCCGGGTCTTCTCCAGAATGTCCTTGAGCAGATAGGTGGTCGTGGTCTTGCCGTTGGTGCCGGTAACGCCCACCATCGTCATGGAGGCAGCGGGATCACCATACCAGTTTTTGCCCAGCTGGGCCAGCGCCCAGCGGCTGTCAGTCACCAGTACATAGGGCTCGTCGCCCTCCGGCTTCACCTGGCACAGCACACACGCAGCCCCCAGTCGGCGGGCCATGGGGATATATTGATGGCCGTCGGTCTCATATCCGGTCATAGCCACGAAGAGGTCGCCCTCCTTCGTCTGCCGGGAATCATAGCTGACGCCGGAGATCTCCATCTCCATATCCGCATTGGTCTCCAGCACTGTGATATTCTTCAGCAACTCTTGCAGTTTCATCATATGACACCTATTCCTTCATCATTCTCTGTCCGCTCCTTGTGGGCGGTCAGAACTCAGTATAATGCGCCGCAGCGCTTTGTAAACCGCAGGAAATGCCGCAAAGTCTGCAAAACCTGCGGTGCCGCTTCCTGTCGATCAGTCCGCCGTTGTGGAAGTCTGGCCCATCTGGACCGTGACCACCGTACCGGCCTCCACCTGCGTGCCGGAGTCCAGGGACTGGCTCATGGCCCGGATGCCGCTGTCGCCGCTGGCACCGCTGGACTTCATGATCAGCCCCGCATTCACCAGCGCCTTGTTGGCCTGAGCGGGCGTCATTCCCACCACATTGGGAACCGTACACAGCTCGTTGGACTTCTCCGCGCCCATGTAGAGGATGATCTCCGCGCTGGCGGGGACGATCGCGCCGCCCAGCGGTGTCTGGTCGGTGACCGTGTCGCCGGAGCCAACCGTGCGATAGCTGCTGAAGCCATACTCCGCCAGCTTGGCGGCGGCCTCGCTCTCGCTCATGCCCACCACATAGGGGACCGTGGCATCAGCATTTGCCAGTTCTTCCTCGCTGTACTGGGCCGCAATGCCCAGATGGGGCAAAATATCTGCCATGATATTGGCGGCGGTGGGCGCCACCATATTGCCGCCGGAGGGATAGGTCCCGGTACTGCGGGAGGGGGTATCCAGCGTCAACAGCATGATGATCTGGGGATCGTCCGCCGGAGCAAAGCACAGGAAGGAGACGACGATGTCACCCTTGGGATTGCTGGCAGTCTTGGTGTTGGCCTTATCCGCGGTGCCGGTCTTGCCGCCGATGCGGTAGCCCGCCACCTGTCCGTTCTTGCCGGTACCGCTGGCCACCACCTGCTCCAGGATCTGGCGCACCGTGGCTGAGGTCTCCTCGCTGACCACCTGGCGGACCGGGGTTGCGTCGTGCTGCTGCACAACATTTCCGTCGCCGTCAGTGATCTTATCCACCACATAGGGGGTATACAGATAGCCGCCGTTGATGCAGGCCGCCTGGGCCGCGATGAGCTGGATAGGGGTAACGGTAAAGTTCTGTCCGAAGGAGTAGCAGGCCAGATCCAGAGTCGTAAATTTGGATTTCTTGGCCGCCACGCCGACCATCTCGCCCTGCAGGTCCACACCGGTGCTGGAAAAAAGGCCGAAGCTCTCCATATAGTCGTAGTAGGTGTCCGTCCCGACTGAGAGGCCCATGGAGATAAAGGCGGGGTTGCAGGAGTTGGCCGTGGCGGTGGCCAGGTCCTGATGGCCGTGTCCCGCCTTTTTCGAGCAGTTGATGGTCTCGCCGTTGACCACCACAGAGCCGGAGCAGTCGAAGCCGCTGTTCAGGCTGACGGTATTCTCCTCCAGCGCGGCGGCCAGGGTCAGGATCTTATAGGTTGAGCCGGGCTCGTAGGTGTCGTTGACGGCCTTGTTGCGCCACTGCTTGTTCTGCAGCTCCCCCAGCACGTCTTTGTAGGTGCTGCGCTGCTCCTCGGTCATCTCATCCACCGGCTCGCCGTCGCTCGTCTTGGGGGTGACGGCATCCAGCTCCTGCTGCAGCAGGGAGTCATAAATGGCGCGGGGGTCGTTCAGGTCGTAGTTGGGGCTGGAAGCCACCGCCAGCAGCGCACCGGAGTTGACGTCCATCACGATGCCGGTGGCACCGTTTTTCGCGCCGTAGCGGGAGATCATATCCTCCAGGCCCCGTTCCACATAGTACTGGATCGTGCTGTCGATGGTCAGATGAAGATCATTGCCGTCCTCAGCGTCGTAGTACTGCTCATACTGGAACATGATCTCCTGATTGTTGGCATCCTTGGCGGAGACTACAAGGCCGTTGGAGCCCTCCATCTCCTCGTTGTACAGGGCCTCCAGGCCCCAGGCACCCACATTGTCGCCATTGAGAAAGCCCAGCACGTGGGAGGCCATGGTGCTGTAGCTGTAGTAGCGCTTGGAATCCGTCTCCAGGTAGACGCCCTGGATGCGCTTGCCGGAGGCGTTGGTCTTGATGAATTCCCGGATCTGGTCGCAGATCACGTCATCCACCCGCTTTTGCAGGATCTCATAGCGGCTGTAGGTCCGCTCCATCTTTTCATAGATCGTGTCGGTACTGATGTCCAGCAGCTCCGAGAGGGTGGTGGCGATCAGCTCCTTGTACGCCTCGCCGGTCATGGGCATGCTCTCGCCCTCCTTCAGACCGTTCACCAGCTTCTCCGCCCGCTCCTTCTCCAGCTCCTCCACGTGGTTTTCGATGGCCAGCGGGTCCAGAAACACCGTGTCCGCCGTGGCGGACACCGCCAGTGTCTTGCCGGTGCTGTCGTAGATGGTCCCGCGGGAGGCGGACAGGGTGATGCTGCGGGTCTGCTGCTTGGAGGCCCGCTCCTTCATTTCCTCGTGCCGGTTGATGGTCAGGTCGTACACCTTAAAAAACAGCGCCGCGAAGCTCACCACACCAAATACCACCAGCAGCACCATGGTCCGTATCTGGATCGTTTGCTTGGCCTTGCGGGCGGCGTCCATCTTTCGTTTACTGGGTCTGGGCATAGTGCTCCTCCTTCTGTCCATGATTCCGGGTCGTCAAACGGCGGCGCAGGCCGCCGGAATAGTAAGCAGGGAGTAAGAGGACCGCCTCTTACTCCCCGAATCATCAAATCGTATCTGGCCGCTGTCAGCCACGCCGGTCCTCGGAGCCCCGGCGGCCTCCGGGGCGGCGTGCCCGCCACTCAAACTATACGGGCCGACAGCCAAAATATACCATCTCAGCCAATGGCTCCTGCCAAAAAAGAGCGCAGCCGGGAAAAAGCGCCGTCCTCTGTTCCACAGGCCACCGCCTGATCCTCGCCAGGCAGATCGATGTAGAAGATCTGGCTGTCGCTGGGCATACCCATGCCGTCTGCCTCGGCGGCCTGCTTCACCGTCGTGGTGTCAAAGGCCTGCTCATACCGCGCCTGCAGGGAGACCTGCTCCACCTCCAGCTGGCTGATCTGCTCCTTCATATCCACGATGCTGCTGGAGATGGCATTGATCTCCACATAGCACATCAGCAGCCCCATCATCAGCACCGCCACGCAGGCAAAGCCCGCAATAGGCAGCAGCGGCAGCTTCTGCGCCGGGCGCACCATGGCCTTGGCCCTGGCCCGCTGGCGGGCGATCAGCTCCGCCTGGGTCTCATGCCGCCGCCGATACTGCTGGTCAAAGTCCAGCTGACCGCTGCTCTCCAGCTGTCGGCGCAGTTCCTCGCCGTTCAGCTCCCGGGCCAGGTTTCCGTCCACCACACCGGGAGTATTATAGTATCTGCGCTTCGCGCTGTTTCTGTTATCTGTCATAACACAGCTTTCTCCCGGCTGCTGCCGTTACGGAGCCCTTTCTGCAAGCTTCGCCCTCTGGCGTGGGATCAATATTGCGCTTAAAACTCGGTCCGCTCCGCCACGCGCAGCTTTGCGCTGCGGGCGCGGGGGTTTTCGGCCAGCTCCTCCGGCCCGGAGACGATCGGCTTACGGGAGATCAGCTTCATTTTCGGCTTCTTCCCGCACACGCACACCGGGAACTCCGGCGGACAGGTGCAGCCAGTGGCCAGCTCCCGCATCGTCTGCTTGACGATCCGATCCTCCAGACTGTGGAAGGTGATGACAGCCAGCCGCCCGCCGGGCTTCAGCCCCTCTGCCGCCGCGTGCAGCATGGGGGACAGCTCGTCCAGCTCGCCGTTGACAGCGATGCGGATGGCCTGAAAGCTTCGCTTGGCGGGGTGCTGCTTTTCCCGCAGAGCCGCCGCGGGCATGGCCGAGCGGATGATCTCCACCAGCTGGCCAGTGGTCTCGATGGGAGCCTCCTCCCGTCGGCGCACGATGGCCTGTGCAATACGGGGCGCATAGCGCTCCTCGCCGTATTCAAACAGGATGCGGCGCAGCTCCTCCATGCTCCAGGTGTTCACCACCTCGCGGGCATCCAGAGCCGCTGTCCGGTCCATACGCATATCCAGCGGAGCGTCCTGCATATAGCTGAACCCCCGGTCCGCCTCGTCCAGCTGGGGGGAGGACACGCCCAGATCGAAGAGCATTCCGTCCACGCCGCCGATCCCCAGCTCCTCCAGCACCTCGCCTACCCGGCTGAAGTTGCTGTGGACCAGAGTGAAGCGCCCCTCGAACGCCGCCAGCCGCTCCTTCGCGGCCTCGATGGCGGTCATATCCCGGTCCACGCCGATCAGGCGGCCGCCGTCTGTCAGGCGGCGCAGGATCTCCAGAGAGTGCCCCGCCCGGCCCAGCGTGCCGTCCAGATAGACGCCGTCCGGCTTGATGTCCAGCGCCTGGAGGCATTCCTCCAGCAGCACCGGCTTATGTCCATAATCCTTTTCTTCCATATCAGAACCCCAGCTCCTCCATCGCTTCCGCCAGATTGTCGGCGTCCAGGCCGTCCAGCTCAATGGGGGCCCAACGCTCCGGATTCCAGAGCTCCACGCACTTACTCATGCCGTTGATGATGACTTCCTTCTCCAGCGCCGCGTACTGCCGCAGCTTTCCCGGAATCAGGATGCGGCCCTGGGCATCCGGCTCACACTTGGCGGCGTTGGCAAAGAGTGTACGCATCCGGCGGGCCTGGGCCATAGGCAGCGCGTCGAACTTTTCCTGCAACTGCTCCCACTTGCTGTCGGAGTACACCGCCAGGCACCCATCCAGACCGATGGTGACATAGAAGGTCTCCCCCAGCTCCTCGCGGAACTTGGCGGGGATAAACAAACGGCCTTTCGCATCAATATTGTGCTGAAATTGACCGATCATTTGCCTTCTTCCCACCTTTCCAGCCAGAATAAGTTCATTTTTTAACATCAGCCAACTGCTGCCGAATCCACATCCCGCAGCAGCCGATCAGGGCACAGCGCGGAAAATTTCCCCACTTTCCACTACTTTGCACCACTCTACCGTTAGTATAGGGCAACGCCCTGTGAATTGCAAGCAAAAATTTTTCATTTTTTCCTGTCGAAAGCCATCGTTTTTCCACAAAAAAGCAGTGTTTTTGGCATCCGAAACAAATGTTCGAATATGGGGAAACGCACAAAAAGCAGTGCCGCGCACAATATATTGTGCGCGGCACTGTCACGTACCCTATATATTGATTTTTATCGACATTCCAAAAAATATGTCAACCGAATTTTTGACGCATAATACAAAAATCAGTTGTGATTTTTGTCACTTTCGCTGTTTTTTTCATCCAGCTCCGCCTTACGGGCCTGCAGCTGCTCATTGGAGACACTGCGGAAGCGGGTACGGGACTCCTGGATCTCCGCCAGCGCCATCTGGATGGCCTCCTCAGTGCGGCGCAGAGCGTCCTCCGTGTACTCGTTGGTCACGTTCACCATGTTCTTGGACCGCTCCTCGGCGCGGCGCAGGATCTCCCTGGCCTTGTCACGGGCGGCGCGTGTGATCTCGCTCTCGCCCACGATAGTCTTTGCATCCAGATCTGCCTGGCGGCGGATCTTCTCCGCCTCCTTCTTGGCGTTTTCCACAAACTCATCCCGCGCGCGGATCAGATCCTGGGCCTTCTTCAACTCCAGGGGCAACTGCCCCTTCAGCTCGTCCAGCAGATCCAGCGCATCCTCACGGACGATGACGCACTTGTCCTGGCTCATCATATAGCCCTTGGCCCCGTCGATCATCTCGTAGAGCATATCGATCAAATATTGAACATCATTTGCCATAGTTATCTTCCTTCCCTTCCATGATCCTTCGGAGGATGTCCACCGAACCAGCGGGGACATAGTTGTCTAACTTCTGGTGGTAACGGATCATATCCCGCACCATAGTGGAGCTGATGTGCCGGTGCTGCGGCCGGGCCGGCAGAATAATGGACTCCAGCTCCGGGTTCAGATCCCGGTTGATCTGAGCCAACTGATACTCCCAGTCGAAATCAGAGGTGCCCCGCGCTCCCTTGATGAGCGCACAGGCCCCCTGCTGCCGGGCAAAATCGGCCAGCAAACCGCTGCAGGTCACCGCCTCGGCGTTGGGAATGTGGGCCAGAGCGGCCTGGGCCATCTCCAGCCGCTCCTCCGCGGAGAACATGGGGCGCTTTTCCCCGTTGATGGTCACGCAGAGGATCACCTTGTCAAAAAAGCGGGCAGCGCGCTCCACCAGATCCAAATGCCCCACTGTGATGGGGTCAAAGCTGCCGGGGCAGATCGCGATATTCATCCCTGATGCCCCTCCTCCCGATGATAGGTGGTCACCTTGATCTTTCCGTAGCGATAGGTGCGGTGGAGGAAATAGGGCGCCGCCAGCTCCGGCATCTCCCGCTCCACCGGGGATTCACATACGATTATACCATGGTCGGACAAAATGTCAAACCGGGAAATGGCCTCCAGCGCGCTCTCCCACAGGTCCGCAGCATAGGGCGGATCGATGAAGATCAGATCAAATTTCTCCTTCGCGGAGCTGAGAAAGGCCATTGCATCGCCGTTGACCACTCTGGCACGGTCCGTCAGGCCCGTCAGCTTCAGATTCTCCCGGACGAGGGCAGCGGCATCCCGCCGCTGCTCCACAAAAACAGCGGCAGCGGCCCCGCGGCTCAGCGTCTCAATGCCGAGCTGACCGGTGCCGGCAAACAGGTCCAGCACCCTGCGCCCCTCAATATCAAACTGGATGATGTTGAAAACGCCCTCCTTCACCCGGTCGGTGGTGGGGCGGGTCTCCATGCCCTCCAGTTCCTTTAAACGGCGGCCTCTGGCACTGCCGGTGATCACTCTCATACGTTCTCTCCTTTTGTCATTGCGCAGGCTCCAGCTCTCCGAATTCTTCCACTTTTCAGGAAAACAGCCTGCGAGGTCTTGTTTATCATATGCCAAAACACCTCGTTTTTCAATAGTTTTCCTTGCTCTTTTCTCAGCTTTTTCATCAAATCTCCCCCAACGATTTTAGACTTGTTATCCGGGGAAAAGTAGTATATAATAGTACAATGTATACTCATGCACGGATGATTCATTTCCGCTGAAAGGATGTTTTTCATGATAAAACTGCAAAATAACAAGGGTGAGATCAGCATCAGCGAGGCTGTCTTCGCCAATATCACCGGCAATGCCGCCACCAACTGCTTCGGCGTCAAGGGCATGGCCTTCCGCTCCATGACCGACGGCCTGGTCCACCTGCTGCGCAAGGAGGCCATGAGCAAGGGCGTGCAGGTCACCTACAACGAGGACAGCACCGTGTCCATCCGCCTGCACATCATCGTTGAAAACGGCATCAACATCACTGCCGTGTGCCGCTCCATTATGAGCGAGGTCCAGTACAACGTCAGCAAGTACACCGGTATCCCCGTCAAGCGCGTGGATGTTTGCGTCGACTCTGTCGTGTCCAATTCCAAGGGGGTATAAACCGCTATGATCCACACAATCGACGGAACTCAGTTTAAGCAGATGGTGCTGCACGGCGCAGCCGCCATCACCCAGCAGAAGCAGAAGATCAACGATCTCAACGTCTTCCCCGTGCCCGATGGTGACACCGGCACCAACATGAGCCTGACCATCGCCGCCGCAGCCACCGAACTGCGCAAGGGGGAGACCACCTCCATCGGCCAGGCCGCCTCCACCACCGCCAGCGCTCTGCTGCGGGGTGCCCGCGGCAACAGCGGCGTCATCCTCTCGCTGCTCTTCCGCGGTCTGAGCAAGGCGCTCAAGGGCCATGACACCGCCGATGCTGCGCTCTTTGCCGCCGCTATCCAGGAGGGTGTCGGCGCAGCCTACGGCGCGGTGATGAAGCCCGCCGAGGGCACTGTGCTGACCGTGTCCCGCCTGGCCGCCAAGCGGGCTGTTGAGGCCGCCGCAGAAAACAATGAGGTGGAGTTCGTCCTCACCGAGGCGATCCGGGTAGGCTATGAGGCTCTGGCGCAGACCACCGACATGAACCCCGTCCTGAAGAAGGCGGGCGTGGTGGACGCCGGCGGCCAGGGCTACCTGGTGATCCTGGAGGGCATGCTGGCCGCTCTGCGGGGCGAGCCGATGCCTGAGACGGAGGAGGACACCGGCAAGGAGAAGGCGGATTTCGCCGCTCTCACCGACGAGGAGATCACCTTCACCTTCGATACCGTCTTCATCGTCCGCAAAAACGACCCCAACGTGGACCTGACCCCCTTCCGCCACTACCTCAACAGCATCGGTGACAGCCTGGTCATCGGCGAGGACGACGACGCCTTCAAGGTCCACGTCCACACCGACATTCCCGGCAGCGCCATCACCGAGGGCCAGAAGTACGGCACTCTGGAACTGGCCAAGATTGAGAACATGCGCACCCAGTACGAGGACATGGCCGCAGGCCGCGCCACCCACAGCGCCGACGAGCTGGACCACGAAGACGATGAGGAGCTTGTGGACGTACCCGGCGCGGAGGAGGACTTCATCGCCGAGCCTGAAAAGCGCTACGGCTTCCTGGCCGTTTGCGCAGGCGATGGTCTGGCCACCGTATTCCGCGATTTGGGTGCCGACGGCATCATCTCCGGCGGACAGACCATGAATCCCTCCACCGAGAGCATCCTCACGGAGATCAACAAGGTCCCCGCCGAGGTGGTCTTCGTCCTGCCCAACAACAAGAACATCGTCATGGCCGCTCAGCAGTGCGTGGGTCTGACGGAAAAAGAGGTCATCGTCGTCCCCACCAGCACGGTCCCTCAGGGCATCACCGCTATGATGAACATCGACACGGAGCTGGAGCCCCGCGAGCTGCTGGACGCTATGGCCGAGGCCGCCGAGGGCGTCGCCACCGCGCAGATCACCTACGCCGCCCGCAACAGCGATTTCGACGGATTCTCCATCAACGAGGGTGACTATCTGGCCCTGATGAACGGCAAACTCTTCGGCACCGATGCCGACATCTCCGCCCTGCTGCGTCAGCTGGCTCAGGAGGCTGCCGAGCGGAACGCCGAATTCGTCACCCTGTTCTACGGTGAAGATGTCACCGCCGAGCAGGCCAGCGAGGCCGAGGCCGTGTTCGCGCAGCTGTGCCCCGGCGCGGAGCTGTCCCTCATCGGTGGCGGTCAGCCTGTTTACTACTATATCATCAGCATCGAGTGATCCCAGTCCCTGCACAAGGTCCAAAAGCTCCGCCCGCGCTTTCGAGAGAAAGCGCGGGCGGGGCTCTGTTTTTTATTTACTTGTCCAGACCATCGATGATCTGACGCAGCGCATCGCCGGTAAACTTGTGGATAGTGTCGCAGAACTGGCACGTCAGTTCACAGCCACCCTGCTCTGCCAGGATGCTCTCCAGCTCCTGGCGGCCCAGGCTGATCAAAGCACGCTCCACCCGCTCACGGCTGCAGTAGCAGCGGTATTCGATGGGCGTGGTCTCCAGGATCTCCACCTCAAAGTCGCTGAGGACCGTGCGCAGCAGGGCCTCCGGGTCGTCGTTCTGCTCCAGCAGAGCCGTAACAGGGCCCGCCGCCAGCACGCCGCCCTCCACCTTGGAGATCACATCCTCGCCGGCACCGGGCAGCAGCTGGATGATATAGCCGCCGGCGGTCTTTACGCTCTGATCCCGGTCCACCAGCACCCCCAGGGCGCAGGCGGTGGGGATCTGCTCACTCTCCACGAAGTAGGCCGCCAGGTCCTCGGCGATCTCGCCGCCCAGCAGCGCCACGCTGCCCACATAGGGCTCCTTCATGCCCAGGTCCTTTATGACCACCAGATTGCCGTCAGCGCCCACAGCACTGCCCACATCCAGCTTTCCATCGGGCCGCAGGGGCAGGTCCACATGGGGCTCCTGCACATAGCCGCGGACATTGCCCTGGCTGTCAGATACAGCCAGCACTGTGCCCAGCGGGCCGCCGCCCTTGATCTGCAGCGTCAGACTGGCGTTGGGGTCCTTCAGGGCGTTGCCCATCATGGAGGCCGCCGCCAGCGTGCGGCCCAGCGCCGCCGTTGCCACAGGCAGAGTGGTGTGGATATTCCGGGCCCGCTCGGTCAGGTCTCTGGTAGACACCGCCACAGCCTTGACCATACCGTCGGCGGTGATCGCTCTTACTAATTTATCCATTGGGTTCTCCTCGCTTTTTCGTCCTCCGGGCGAGTGAAAATTTTCTCACCGCGGGCTTCTTATTTTCCGCGGACAGCGGTGAAGTAGATCCGCTGCTCCCCCTCTCTGGGGGCGGACATGCGGCAGTCGCCATAGGTGCGGATATTCACGAAGCCCGTCTCCCGCAGCCACTCCGTCAGCTCCTCCACGGTATAGGCCCGCTGGTGGTGCTCCTCATACTCCCGCTCCCAGGTCTCGCCCTCCGCGCGGGTGAAGATGTCCATCCAGTAGGAGCAGATCCGGCTGCGACGGGAAAACTCTGTGCGCCATACGCAGTAGACATCCTCCGTCTCGTCCAGCCAGACCTGGCCATCCAGCCCCATCAGCTTTTCCACGCTGTTGATGTCGAACACCAGCAGCCCGCCGGGGGCAATGAACAGCTTCAGCCGCTGGAAGGTGCGCTGCACATCCCGGGGACGAGTCAGATAGTTGATGCTGTCCAAGCAGCAGATCGCGGCGTCCACTGTGCCGTAGAGATCCAGCTCCGGCATATTCTGACACAGGAACACCGGCGGCTCGCCCTGCAGCCCGGCGGATTTCTCCATGGCCTCCGCCAGCATGTCCGGACTTCCATCCACAGAGATCAGCTCATAGCCCCGCTCTGTCAGAATAGCCGTCATCGTACCGGTGCCGCAGGCCAGATCCAGCACGGTGTGCACCGGGATGCGGCTTTTGCGGAAGAGCTTCTCCAGATAGTCCGCCCGGCGCTCATACTGCACATCGCCGGTCAGCCGGTCATAGACGCCGGCCAGCGCCTCGTAAGCACTCACTCCTCCGTGTCCTCCCCGGCTCCCTCCGTTTTCTCCGCCTCCTGGCGGGAGAAATAGGCCTCATAGCCGCCGTGACCGAACACCAGCGAGCGGTTGACACGGCTGATGGTGGCGCTGGAAGCGCCGGTCTTTTCCAGAATATCGTTATAGATCATCCCCTGGTTCAGAAGGCTTGCCACTTCGAAGCGCTGCTCCATAGAGCGCATCTCAGACACGGTACACAGGTCCTGGAAGAAGCTGTAGACCTCCTCCTTTGTCCGCAGTGTGAGGATAGCCTCGTAGAGGCGGTCGTTCTTTTCCTTTTTTGCAATCCTAGCCATTCGATCGTAATCCTCCATTTATGGTGGTTGTTGCTTCATCTTATCACTTCATGCCAAGAAAGTAAACATCTTTCCTGAAAATTACCTGTTTTCCACCACACCTCTTTCCCCATCTTTGTGCATTTTGCGACAAAACCGAAGCTTTTAGCCAGTCCAATCCGTCCATCTTTAGTAATTCTCACTGGGTTCGACCCGTTTTTTTGTACCTTTTACCGTGGTGCTTTTTCTTGACGCTGTCTTTTGCAGCGGAGTATAATAGGCTCATTCCCACGTGCGGCCGCCCAGGTATGGCGCAGCCGCACGGACCTGAAATATTGACTGCCGCCCGCGTACACACAGGCGGCAGTCCGAGCGAAATGAGGATGAAGCATGAAAAAGGAATGCATCGCCATGCTCCTGGCCGGCGGACAGGGCAGCCGCCTCTACGTTCTGACAAGCGATGTGGCAAAGCCTGCCGTCCCCTTCGGCGGCAAATACCGCATCATTGATTTTCCCCTCTCCAACTGCGCCAACGCAGGGCTCGACACCGTGGGCGTTCTGACCCAGTATAAGCCCCTGGAACTCAGCAGCTACATCGGCAGCGGCCAACCCTGGGATCTGGACCGGCTGGACGGCGGCGTACATATCCTCCCTCCCTATATGCAGGAGGGGGAGAAGGGCAGCTGGTACAAGGGTACCGCCAACGCCATCTGCCAGAATATCGGCTTTGTGGACATGTACGAGCCCACCTACGTCGCCGTTCTGTCCGGCGACCATATTTATAAAATGAACTACGACCTGATGCTGGATGCCCACAAGGCCTCCGGCGCGGCGTGCACCATCTCCGTTATGGAGGTCCCCTGGGAGGATGCCTCCCGCTTCGGCGTCTTGTCCGCAGACGAAGACGGCCGCATCACCGCATTTCAGGAAAAGCCTCAGAAACCAGAGAGCAATCTGGCCTCCATGGGCATTTATATCTTCACCTGGCAAAAACTGCGGGACTATCTGCTCCGCGATGAGGCGGATCCCGCCTCCAGCAACGACTTTGGCAGGGATGTCATTCCCGCCATGCTCCAGGCCGGCGAACACCTGCACATCTATCGCTTCAGCGGCTACTGGAAGGATGTCGGCACGCTGGAGAGCCTGTGGGACGCCAATATGGATATGCTATCCCGCAGCGACCTGGACCTGCTGGAGCCCAGCTGGCCCATCTATGCCCGCAGCCCCGCCGCGCCCCCAGCCTTCATCGGCAGCGGCGCGCTGGTGGCGCACAGCGTGGTGACCCAGGGCTGTGATGTGGAGGGCACCGTCAAAAATTCCGTGCTCAGCAGCGGCGTTACCATCGAGGAGGGAGCCGAGGTCCACTACTCCGTCCTCATGCCCGGCGTCACTGTGAAGGCTGGCGCGGTGGTCAAATACGCCATTCTGGGCGAGGGCAGTCTGGTGGCGGAAAACGCCCAGGTCGGCGCCGCGCCGGACGACTGCTCCCCCGACAGCTGGGGCATTGCAGTCCTCGGCCCCGGCTGCGCCGCCGCCCCGGGCGAACGCATCGCCCCCAACACCATGCTGGACCGCGACCACAAGGAGGTGCGCCGATGAAAGGCCTGCACGGCATCATTTTCGCCTACGAAAAGCGAAGCGATCTCCGGGAACTGATCGCCCACCGCATCCCCGCGTCCATCCCCTTCGCCGGGCGCTACCGGATGATCGACTTTATCCTCAGCAGTCTGGTCAACGCCGGTGTCACCGATGTGGGCGTTGTGCTCCACGGCCAGTATCAGAGCCTGCTGGACCACCTCGGCTCCGGCAAGGACTGGGACCTCTGCCGCAGCCACGGCGGGCTGCAGCTGCTGCCCACGCAGGCGCAGACCCAGTCTGGTCAGACGGAGTTTCGCGGGCACATGGACGCTCTGGCCGGGATCCGGCGCTACCAATATCTGGAGTCCATCCGGCAGGACCATGTCGTGCTGGCGGACAGCGACCTCATCATCAACCTCCCCCTGCAGGATGTGTATGAGAGCCATCTGGCCTCCGGTGCGGACATCACCGCCGTCTGCACCAGCAACCTGATGGGCCGCCCCCAGGACGCCGCCTATTTCCAGCTGGATGACACCGGCCGCGTCACCAGAACGCTGTACGGCCTGCGCGACCCCTCCGGCTATCACCGGTCACTGGAGATCTACATCATATCCAGAAAGCTGCTGCTGTCGCTGGCAGAGGAGTGCATGTCCAAGGATCTGTACAGCTTCCGGGGCGCAGTACTCCAGGGGATGGGGAACGATCTCCACATCCACAGCTATGTCTGGGACGGCTACGCCGCCCAGATCCACACCGTGAAGGAGTACTACGACCGCAGTCTGGAGCTGCTGGACCCGGCTATCCGCCGTGAGGTCTTCCACCCCGAACGCCCCATTTTCACCAAAGAGCGCAGCGACGCCGCCACCTATCTGGACCCGGACGGTTCCTGCCGCAGCAGTCTGGTGGCGGACGGCTGCACCATTGAGGGCAGCGTGGAAAACTCCATTTTGTTCCGCGGCGTCTCTGTCGCCCGGGGGGCCAGCGTGAAAAACTGCGTTCTGATGAACGGCGTCACCATCGGCCGCGGCGCGGTGCTCCACCATGTGATCGCGGACAAAAATGTAGAGGTCCTGGCGGGGCGCACCCTTATGGGACACGCGTCCTATCCGCTGTCCATCGCCAAAAACCACCAGATCTGAGCGCTGTGCGCCCGCCGCTTCACAGGGCGGGCGCATTTTTTGCCTGTCTGCCACGAAACACGCCCCATTTTCCGCGAAAGCATCCCGCTTTCACCATTCTGAGCGATGCCGCATATACTCTCAAGAGGAGGTTTTCCTATGAATATTCTGTTTGCCGCATCCGAAGCTGTCCCCTTTGCCAAGACCGGTGGGCTGGCCGACGTGGCCGGCAGTCTGCCCCAGGCACTGGCCCGGGCCGGGCACAGGGTCTGCGTCGTCCTGCCCCTGTACGAAAAAACCGCCGACAGCTGGCGGCAGCAGATGACCCTTGTCCGCAGCACAGAGCTCTCCCTGAGCTGGCGGCAGCTCTACTGCGGCCTCTTCCGTCTTGAGCTGGACGGCGTGACCTGGTACTTCATCGACAACGAATACTACTTCAGGCGCAGCGACCTGTACGGATACGGGGACGATATTGAGCGCTTCGCCTTCTTCTCCCGGGCCGTTGTCTCCCTGCTGCCCGCCATGGGGCAGATGCCGGATGTGATCCACTGCAACGACTGGCAGACCGCCCTGGTGCCCATCTACCTGCAGGCAGAGCGCCATGCCCGGCCGGAGCTTTGCCGTATCAAAACGGTTTTTACTGTCCATAACATCGAGTATCAGGGCCGCTGCGGCCGGGAGGCTGTGGAGGACATCTTCGGCCTGCACAGCGGCTGGTACACCGACGGGACCCTCGACATGGACGGCGATGTGGATCTGCTCAAAGGGGCGCTCATGGTCTGCGATGCCATCACCGCCGTCAGTCCCAGCTATGCCCGTGAGCTGCAGGACCCCTTCTTCGCCCACGGTCTGGACTCCGTGCTGCGCCGCAGCGCCGATAAGCTCCACGGGGTGCTCAACGGCATCGACATGGTCCGCTACGACCCCGCCAATACCCCCGGCATCACTCCATACAGCGCCGATGACATATCAGGCAAGGCCGCCAACAAGGCCAGACTCCAGCGGCGGCTGGGGCTGGCCGCCGAGGCAGATGTCCCCATCATCGCCATCGTCAGCCGTCTGGTTGGCCACAAGGGGCTGGATCTGGTATGTCAGGTGTTCGACCAGATCATGGACTGCCGCTGCCAATTCGTAGTCCTGGGCAGCGGCGAGGCAGGCTATGAGCAATTTTTCTCCGCCAAAGCCCCGCAGTACAGCGGCCGCATGGCCCTGCACCTGGGCTATAACGAGCCGCTGGCGACGGAGATCTACGCCGGAGCCGACCTGCTGCTGATGCCCTCCCGGAGCGAGCCATGCGGGCTGGCCCAGATGATCGCCATGCGCTACGGGACGCTCCCAATTGTACGGGAGACCGGCGGACTGCGGGATACCGTCACTGACCTGCTCAACGGCTTCTCCTTCTCCCGCTACGACAGCAGCGATATGCTCCGCACCGTACAGAAGGCCATGGCCCTCTATCGCAGCGCGCCGGACCGCTTTCATGCCATGCGCAAAGCCGGTATGACCGCCGACTTCAGCTGGAACCGCAGCGCCGAAACCTACAGCAGGCTGTATCAGTCCATCTGCTTCTGAACCCGCGTCGCCATCCGTATCATCTCCATGGAAGAAACGAGGCAGCATCCTATGAATGAGCCCACCAGCGCCACTGTGAAGCAGGCGATCCTCGACAAGCTGCGGCTGCATTTCAGCTGCACCCCTGAGGACGCTGCCAGAGAGGACCTCATGAAGGCCTGCGCCTTGGTCCTGCGCGACTGCATGAGTGCCAACGCCGTCGACACCCGCGCCGGAGTCCGCCGCAGGGAGACCCGTCAGGTCCACTACCTGTCCCTGGAGTTTCTCATGGGCCGCAGTCTGATGAAAAATGCCTACAATCTGGGCGTGCTGCAGCCCATGCGGGAGGCTCTGGAGGAGCTGGGCTTTCCGCCGGACAGCATCTTCGAGCTGGAACCGGACGCTGGGCTGGGCAACGGCGGTCTGGGGCGGCTGGCCGCCTGCTATCTGGACAGTCTCACCACACTGGAGATCCCCGCCAGCGGCTACTCCATCTGCTACGAGCTGGGCATTTTCAGGCAGAAGCTTGTGGACGGCCAGCAGGTGGAGCTGCCCGACGACTGGAGGGATCTGGGCGGCACCTGGCTGCTCCCCCGGCCCGATGAGGCCGAGGAGATCCACTTTGGCGGCGTTCTGCGGGAATTCTGGCGGGATGGCCGCCTGTATGTCATCAACGAGGGCTATACGCGGGTCCTGGCCATCCCCTGTGACATGCTGATCACCGGCTATGACACCGCCCACACCAACACCCTGCGCCTGTGGGACGCCAAAAGCCCCACCTCCATCGACATGCACCGTATCCAGGAGGGCCAGTATCTACTGGCCGGTGAGGAGCGGGCCATGGCCGAGGTCATCACCAAGGTCCTCTACCCCGCCGATGACCACTATGAGGGCAAAACCCTGCGCCTGAAGCAGCAATATTTCTTCGTCTCCGCCACCGTGCAGTCCATTGTCCGCCGCCATTTGCAGACCTGTGGCACCCTGACCAGCTTTGCGGAGAAAAATATTATCCAGATCAATGATACCCACCCCGCCCTGGCGATCCCGGAGCTGATGCGCATTCTGATGGATGACGCCGGTCTGGGATGGGACGATGCCTGGCACATCACCACCCGCTCCGTGGCCTATACCAACCACACGGTACTGGCCGAGGCTCTGGAGCGCTGGCCTCAGGAGCTGATACAGCGCCTGCTGCCCCGCATCTGGCAGATCATCCAGGAGATCGCCAGACGCTGGCAGAGCAGGGTCGAGGCCTTCTGCCAAGACGAGGCACAGATCAAAGCCGCAGCCATCATCTGGGACGGCGAAGTTCGCATGGCCAACCTCTGCGCCGCCGGGTGCACGGCCGTCAACGGCGTCAGCGCCCTCCACAGCGACATCCTGCGCCGGGATGTGTTCTGCGGCATCTGCGCCATGGAGCCGGAGAAATTCAAAAGCGTCACCAACGGGGTTGACCACCGCCGCTGGCTGGCTGAGATCAACCCCGGCCTGGACCATCTGATCCGGGAGCTCACCGGCGGCGACGCGTACCTGCTCCGCCCCGGCACGGCGCTTCCCCAGTTGGAGCAATACGCGGATGACAGCACCGTGCTGGACCGACTGGAGCGGATCAAGCGGGACAACAAGGCAGCCTTTGCCCGGTGGATCAGGCGGGAGCAGGGCATTTTGCTGAACACAGACGCCATCTTCGATGTTCAGGTCAAGCGGCTCCATGAGTACAAGCGGCAGCTGCTGAACGCAATGCACATCATCCACCTGTACCAGCTGCTGCAGGACGATCCCAGCCGGGAGATGCAGCCCCATGTCTTTCTCTTTGGCGCCAAGGCCGCACCGGGCTATGCCGCGGCCAAGCGCATCATCCGCCTCATCAGCGACCTGGCTGCCCGCATCAACAGTGACCCCATCTGCCGGGATCGGCTGCAGGTCTTTTTTCTGGAGAACTACCGGGTCTCCATGGCG
This sequence comes from uncultured Oscillospiraceae bacterium, assembly GCA_964429705.1. Taxonomy (GTDB): domain Bacteria; phylum Bacillota; class Clostridia; order Oscillospirales; family Oscillospiraceae; genus Pelethomonas. Next base: position 25,049 of record CAYSDG010000006.1, read on the forward strand.
GAGATCCTGATCCCCGCCAGCGAGGTCAGCCAGCAGATCTCCACCGCCGGTAAGGAGGCCAGCGGCACCGGCAACATGAAATTCATGATGAACGGCGCGCTGACCATCGGCACGCTGGACGGCGCCAACGTGGAGATGCACCAGCTGCTGGGGGATGAGAATATGTTTCTCTTCGGGCTGAAGGCCGAAGAGGTCCTGTCTCTGCGTGCCGCCGGGTATCAGCCCGCGCAGCTCTGCCGCAGCGACGGGCAGCTACGGCGGGTCCTGGACCAGCTCGCCGCCGGCTTTGGCCCCTGCCGGTATGACGACCTGGCGGAGCGGCTGCTCCGCGGAACAGGCGGCAGCGCCCCGGATGAATATATGCTCTTGGCCGATTTTGCCGCCTACCGCGAAGCGGAGCGGCGCATGGAGCAGACCTACAGCGACCGCGGCAGCTGGAACCGCATGAGTCTGCGCAGTATCGCCCGCTCCGGCGTGTTTGCCGCCGACCGGGCTGTGGCCAGCTACGCCGACACCATCTGGCACGTCCCGTACCGCCGCTGAGCCAGCTACGCCGACATTTTGCAAAAAACAGGAAGTTTTTGGACGGATTTCCATGTGTGCACCGGAAATTTTGTAAAATAACCGTGAATTCCCTTCAAAAAACCTGCCTGCCGCTCTTGCGGCAGGCAGGTTTTTATGGTAAGCTGAAAATTGGTTTGTTTTAGCCACAAGCGGCCGGAGTCTGTCTCCCGCCGAAATACAGATAGATATAATAAGAGGTTGATCGTATGGAAATCACACAGGGCGTGCGTTTTGACACGCTGGGCCTGTCAGCAGAGCTGATGCGCGCATTAGAAAAGAAGGGATACGCCGTCTCCACCCCCATCCAGGCCGGTTGTATCCCCCCAATGCTGGACTGGCAGGACGTCACCGCCAAGGCCCCCACCGGCACCGGCAAGACCTTTGCTTTCGGCATCCCCATCATCGAGCATATCGACCCGGACAGTGACAAGGTCCAGGCCGTAATCCTGGCTCCCACCCGTGAGCTGGCACTGCAGATCACCAGTGAGATGCGGGATCTGGCCCAGTTCAAGCCCGGCATCCGCCTGGTATGCCTCTACGGCGGACAGCCCATCAACAAGCAGATCGAGGCTCTGAAGAAGAAGCCCCAGATCGTGGTAGCCACCCCCGGCCGTCTGGGAGACCACATGAAGCGGCGCACCGTTCGCATCGACCATGTGGAGACCGCCGTGCTGGACGAGGCGGACCGCATGCTGGATATGGGCTTCATCCACGAGGTGACCCGCATCCTGGACCAGATGAAAAACCGGAAGAACCTGGGCCTCTTCTCCGCCACCATCAGCCGCGAGGTCATGGACATCGCCTGGGTCTACCAGCGCGATCCCGTGGAGATCACTGTTCGGGCCGACGAGCAGAACAAGCCCGACATCCTCCAGTACCGCCTGGATGTGACCATGAACGAAAAGGTGGATACCCTGGAGAAGATCCTCAACGGCGAGAACTATGAGCGCGCCATCGTCTTCTGCAACACCAAGGGCAACACCGAGCGGGTGACCAAGCTGCTGCAGATGCGGGGCGTGGACGCCCAGTGTATCCACGGCGACATCCCTCAGGAAAAGCGGGAAAAGGTCATGGCCCGCTTCCGCCAGGGCGAGCTGCGGGTGTTCGTGGCCACCGATGTGGCTGCCCGCGGCATCGATGTGGACGATGTGGATGTGGTGTTCAACTACGATGTACCCGATGAGAACGAATACTATGTCCACCGCATCGGCCGCACCGGCCGTGCCAAGCGCCACGGCGTGGCCTACACCTTCGTTACCGACTACACCAGTATGGTCCGCCTGGACAACATTGCCAAGCACACCCGCAACACCATCCAGCCGATCAAGCTGGATGAGAACGGCCATCTGGTGACCGCAGATACCCAGTGACCCAAAGGAGATACCCATGAAAAAGCGACTGACTGCGCTGCTGGCAGCGCTGCTGGCCCTGACATTGGGCCTGACCGCCTGCAGCCAGACTCCCAACATTTCCAACAGCATCGGCGAGCCCGTCCAGCCGGACAGTACCGCCAGCCAGCAGGTCCTGACCGTGGCCATCGGCGGCAAACAGACCTCCCTGGACCCCGCCAAAGCCACTGCCCAGGGCAGCGAGACCGTGCTGCACCACCTCTTTGAGAATCTGATGCGCTGGGAAAATGACGGCAGCGGCTACGCTGTGCTGGCCCCCGGTCAGGCCGAGAGCTACACCACGGAGACCGACTACGCCGGCAACACCACCTATACCTTCCAGCTGCGCCGCGGCATCCAGTGGTCTGACGGCCAGCCCGTCACGGCCCAGCATTTTGTTGCCGCATGGCAGCGGCTGGCCGATCCCGCCAACGCGCTGCCCAAGAGCGAGCTGCTGGATGTGGTGGCGGGCTACGACCAGGTCCAGAGCACCGGCGATGTCTCCCTGCTGGCAGTCTCCGCGCTGGATGACTCCACCTTTGTGGTCACACTCAACGGCAGCTGCGCCTATTTCCTCAGTGAGCTGTGCGCCGGTGTCCACACCATGCCCTACCGCGCCGAATTCGCTGACGACTACCTCTGGGGCTGCACCGCCGATGCCACCATCTGCAACGGCCCCTACACCGCGGCGGAGTTCCGCGCCGGCATGGTCGTCCTCCAGCGCAGCGAGACCTACTACAACGCCGAGGCCGTCGGCCCGGACCAGATCAGCATCCAGCCTGCCGACGGCAGCGAGGAAACGCTGGCAGCCCTGCAGAGCGGCCAGCTCCAGCTGTTGGAGGATCTTCCCCTCTCCGCACTGGAGGAGCTGTCCAAGGACAGCAGCTGGCTACCCGAGGCTGTCACCAGCGCCTTCGGCGTGCTGCTGAACACCCAGGCCCCGCCCTTCGATGATCCCGACGTGCGCCAGGCCTTCCGCCTGGCGGTCGATGCCCAGGCTGTGGCTGACGCTCTGGGCGACTACACCACCCGCCCCGCCACCGGACTGATCCCCTACGGCGTGGCAGATTATGGCCAGCGGGACACCGCGGCAGCCAGCGCGGAAGCGCCGCTGCCCGCCCCCAACGCCAAGCAGGCAGAGCCGCAGCCTATCGTCTACTGGGATTTCCGCGCCCACAGCGAGGATCTGGTGACACTCCCCGTCTCCCCCGACTACGCCGCCAGCTGCCAGCAGGCCCAGGCCCTGATGGCCCAAGCGGGCTACGCGAACGGCGGCGGGTTCCCGGTGGTGGAATACATCTATGTGGACTCCGACACCGGCCGGACCATCGCCCAGGCGCTCCAGTCCATGTGGCAGGAGCAGCTGGGTGTCACCGTGACCATCCGCGCTCTGAACCAGCGCGAGTATGACGAAATGCTCTCCGCCGGGACCGAGGAGGGCGCTGTTGCCCCCTTCCAGCTGGCTGGCCAGAGCTTCTCCTCCTGTCACAACGACGCCGCAGCGCTGCTGGAGCTGTGGCACAGCAGCAGCGACAGCAACGTGACAGGTTATCACAGCGACGCCTATGACATCCTGCTGGACTCCGCCAGGGCCGCCGCCTCCATGGACGCCCGCGACGCCTACCTCCACGATGCGGAGGCCATTTTGCTGACCGACGCGCCGGTGATCCCCGTCTGCTACAGCGGCAGCAGCTATCAGCTGGCGGATGGGCTGACAGGCCTGTACCGCGCTCCCAACGGCGTGTTCTTCCTGTCCGCCGTCACAGCCGGCTGACCTCCAAGAGCCAAAGCCCCCGACTGTCGGGCGCTCGTATAAAGCAGCACCCCCGCATGCTTTCCATGCGGGGGTGCTGCTTTATGCCAACAGGCCAGAACGATACCCCTTCCCTTTTGGCAAAAAGGCCGCCCGGAGTCCGGGCGGCCTTTGACTGGCATGATATAGGAGGGGACACGCCGACTCACTGCGTCCAGCTATTCTCCGCGTCGGCAGAGCCGCCGTAAGGCGCGTTTCCCAAGCGGCGCTGGGCCTCCTCAAAATAGCCCAGGTCACAGAGCGCGGTATAGGGCTGCAGCCAGATGTCCAACAGGTGCAGCGTTGCCGAGGAGAGGATGGACCAGCCCAGGAAGCTGAGATCCAGCACAAAGAGGTCCCACTTCATGCCGCTGGTCTGTCGGCAGCTGAGGGCGATGGCCTCGCTGGCAGAAAGGCTGCTGTCCGCCATGATATTGTAGAGCGCAAAGCGGTAGCGGTACGCCGCCACGATACCGGGGATAAACAGCAGCAGGCTCCACCACATGATCCGGAACCCCATCTGGATGCTGCACCAGATCAGCTTGCCCGCGCAGGAGAGGCCGTCCAGCAGGTCGTCATAGCGCATGATCCAGCCCTGCCGGATACCCATGAGGTAGAAGTAGTACCCGCCCATCAGCACCGTGGTGAACAGTCCCACCAGAATGGAGAGGAAATTGCTGGCCAGCGAGTCGCTGACCACCAGTGCCGAGGTGGCAGCTTCCAGCGCCGCCTCCATATCCATTCCCTGGAGAAGATTTCGGATATACTGCACATCGTATATCTCCGGAAACAGCGTACCATAGCTGACCAGATTCACCACTCTGTCCAAAATATATCCAACGGCCAGGACGATAAGCGTTGCGATCACGGGGGATGCCTCTCCGGTACGGATCAGTCCCCGGGCCTCCTTCTTGATTTGTCTGCGGTCGATCATACGCATGACCTCCTTATATAAAAATATATCTGTATCCCGCTTTCTGTGCATATCATAGCAGAGGGGGCACTGGAATGCAAGTGCGGAAAAATCGGACTGCATACCACTTTCTCCGACATATTGTTAAAAAATATACAAAAAACTACCGAAAAATTCATAAAGTTTTAAAAAAAACTGGACAAATGCACAACACTAGAGTATGATAAAGCATAGAAGCTTCAGGTCGCAGACCAATCAAGAAAAATGAGGTGAAAGGATATGGCACAAGGTTTTTTTGGCGGCATCCATCCCAAGGATCAAAAAGCCGCTACCAACAAGAAGCCCATTGAGGCCCTTCCTCCTCCCGCGTATGTCGTGATCCCTATGTCCATGCATATCGGCGCGCCCTGCACGCCTTGTGTGGCTGTGGGCGACCAGGTAACAGTGGGACAGAAGGTGGGCGAGGCGTCCGCTTTCGTGTCCGCTCCCGTCCACGCCAGCGTATCCGGCAAGGTCGTAGCGGTGGAGCCCAGGCCCCACTTCAGCGGCGTCCCGGTCATGAGCGTCGTCATTGAGAACGACTATAATAATACCCTCTGCCCCGATATTAAGCCGGTGGAGAAGCCGGATGAGCTGACAGTGGATCAGCTCTGTGAGATCATCAAAAACGCCGGTATCGTCGGTATGGGCGGCGCTACCTTCCCCACCCATGTGAAGATCAGCAGCGGCGTGGGCAAGGTGGACACGGTCATCATCAACGCCGCCGAGTGCGAGCCCTATATCACCAGCGACCACCGTCTGATGCTGGAGTTCCCCGAGGACGTGGTGGGCGGCTGCATGATCCTGGCCCGCGCCTTCGGTGTGGACCGCGTCTACATCGCCGTCGAGGAAAACAAGCTCAACGCGGCCGAGCTGCTGCAGATGAAGATCGACGAGCTGCGGGCCCCCGTGGTGGTGGAGGTGCTGCACACCCGTTATCCCCAGGGCGCTGAAAAGCAGCTGTGCCAGTCCATCACCGGCCGTCAGGTGCCCCCCGGCGCTCTGCCCGCGGCCATTGGCTGCGCGGTGTTCAACGTATTCACCACCGCTTCGATCTACCGCGCCGTCACCACCGGTGTCCCCGTGACACATCGCATCGTCACCGTGTCCGGCTCCGGCACAAAGACACCCAAAAACCTGCTCTGCCCCATCGGCGCTCCGCTGCACGACGTGCTGGATGCCTGCGGCGGCGTACGCAAGGAGACCTTTAAGATCCTGATGGGCGGCCCCATGATGGGCAACGATCAGTATGACATGGACGCGCCTGTGGGCAAGGGTACCAACGCCCTGCTGGCCTTCTGCGAGGACGAGGAACGCACCATCGAATACCCCGCCTGCATCCGCTGCGGCAAATGCATGAGCGTATGTCCCATGAAGCTGATGCCCGTGTTCATGTACCAGTTCGAGCGGGCCGGTATGATGGATGAGCTGGAGAAGGCCAACGTCCTCGACTGTATCGAGTGCGGCGCCTGCACCTACATCTGCCCCGGCCGCCTGCATCTGGTCCAGACCTTCCGCACCGGCAAGCAGAAGATCAACAATGCCCGTGCCGCCGCAAAGGCCAAGGCCGCGGCCGCGGAAGCCAAGAAGGAGGGGTAATCCATGGATTATAAGGAACTGAATCTGATCGGCTCATCCTCCCCCCATATCCGTACCAAGGTCGGTACCAGCCACATCATGGGTGAAGTGATCGTTGCCATGCTGCCCGCGCTGTGCTTCGCCATTTACAATTTTGGCTGGCGCGCTCTGGGCACCACTGTGGTATCCGTGACCGGGTGCTGTCTCTTTGAATATCTGTACCGCTACCTGATGCAGAAAAACAACACGGTGCCGGACCTGTCCGCCGCCGTCAGCGGTATGCTCATCGCTTTCGTCTGCCCTGTCACCATCCCGTACTGGGTGCTGCTGATCGGCGACTTCTTCGCCATCGTAGTGGTCAAGCAGCTTTTCGGCGGCATCGGCAAGAACTTCCTGAACCCCGCTCTGGCCGCCCGTGCCTTTATGGTTTCCTGGCCCAGCTATATGGCCACCTGGGTCGGCCCCCAGAGCAGTATCCCCATCACCGGTGCCTATGACGCTGTCACCTATCCCACCCCCATGGCACTGCTCCATGAGAACAACCTGAAGGGGCTCAAGGAGATGTACAGCCTCGGCGATATGTTCGTTGGCTTCATCGGCGGCTCCATGGGCGAGATCAGTTCGATGCTGCTGGTCCTGGGCGGCGTGTACCTCATCGCCCGCAAGGTCATCACCTGGTACATCCCCGTCAGCTACATCGGCACCGTCGCCGTGCTGACCTTTCTCTTCCCCAGAGGCAACGATCCCATGACCTGGATGCTCTACAACCTGCTGGGCGGCGGTCTGATGCTGGGCGCCTTCTTCATGGCCACCGACTACGTCACCTCCCCCGTCAGCCACAAGGGTCAGGTCATCTTCGGCATCGGCTGCGGCCTGATCACCGTGTTTATCCGTTATTTCGGTTCTTACAACGAGGGTGTCTGCTACGCCATCATGGTGATGAACCTGACGGTCTGGATCATTGATAAGAATGTGAAGCCGTCCCGCTTTGGCGTGATCAAGACCCCCCATGCCAAAAAAGAGGAGGGTGCGGACAAATGAGTAAAGAAAAGACTGCCGCGGAGAGCGCCGTGAAGGAAGCCCCCGCAAAGGCAACTCCCGAGAAAAAGCCCGAGTCCGTCCCCGTCAGCAAATCTCTGCAGCGGGCGCGCAGCCGGGCCGCCAACCAGTACATCTTCAAGCTGGCGGGCACCCTGCTGGGCATCAGCGTCGTGGTGGCGCTGCTGCTGGGTATCGTCAACAGCGTTACCGAGCCCATCATCACCGCCGCCCAGGCAGCCAAGACCCAGGCGGCCATGGCTCAGGTGCTGGAGGCCAAGCACTATGTCCGCGCCACCGAGGAGGAGTGGGAGCTGAGTGAAAACCCCAACTTCACCGCGCTGTACGCCGCCTCCAATGATGACGGCTACATCGGTTACGTGGTAGAGGTCACCGCTACCGGCTTTGGCGGCACCATCAGCATGGTCGTAGGTGTGGATCTGGACGGCAAGGTCACCGGCGTACAGGTCACCAACCAGTCCGAGACCGCCAACATCGGCAGCAAGGTCGTAACAGACCAGAGCGTGCTGGACCGCTTCATCGGCATGTCCCATGCCGACGGCGAGATCACCGTCAATTCCGGCTCCAACCGCTTTGACGGCATCTCCGGCGCTACCGTCAGTTCCAGGGGCGTCACCTCCGGCGTGAACACCGCGCTGTCCGTTGCGGAACAGGTGCTGGCCAACAGCAGCGCACAGTAAGGGAGGAGGATACATATGAATTTCGGCAAACAACTGAAAGAGGGCCTTCTGACACAGAACCCAGTGCTGGTGCAGCTGCTGGGCATGTGCTCCACCATGGCCATCACCACAAGCATCTCCAACGGCCTGGGCATGGGCGTGTCGGTCCTCATCATCCTGACCTGCTCCAATATCGTGATCTCGCTGCTGCGCAAGATCATCCCCGACCAGATCCGCATCGCCGCCTACGTGGTGGTCATCGCGGGCTTCGTCACCATTGTGGATCTGCTTCTGAAGGCATATCTGCAGGACATCTCCAATTCGTTGGGCGTGTTCATTCCCCTGATCGTCGTTAACTGTATCATCCTGGCCCGTGCGGAGGCCTTTGCCTCCAAGAACAAGGTCCTGCCCTCCGCCATCGACGGTATCTGCCAGGGCCTGGGCTACACCGTTGTGCTGCTGGCCATGAGCTCCATCCGCGAGGTGCTGGGCAACGGCTCCTTCGCCGGTATCCAGCTGTTCCCCAGTGAATTCGGCGCTATGCTGCTGACGCTGCCGGTGGGCGGCTTCCTGACCCTGGGCTGCCTGATCGCGCTGATGCAGTGGGCACAGAGCAAGGCCAAGGGAGGTAAGTAAGTATGGATCTGAAAGAACTGTTTTCCATTTCTCTGGGAGCGATCCTGGTCAATAACTTCATTCTGGGCCAGTTCCTGGGCTGCTGTCCCTTCCTGGGCGTCTCCAAGAAGATGGACACCGCCATCGGCATGGGCTTCGCCGTGATCTTCGTCATGGGCCTGTCCTCCGCACTGTGCTACCCTGTCAACTGGCTGCTGATGAAGCTGGACCTGGAGTTCATGCAGACGGTTGCCTTCATTCTGATCATCGCGGCACTGGTGCAGTTCATCGAGATGTTCCTGAAGAAGTCGATCCCCACGCTGTATGAGGCGCTGGGCGTGTATCTGCCCCTGATCACCACCAACTGCGCGGTGCTGGGCGTGGTACAGCTGAACGTGCAGAACAACTACAACTTCATCGAGTCCGTGGTCTACGGCATCACCGGCGGCGTGGGCTTCCTGCTGGCGATCGTGCTGTTCGCCAGTATCCGCGAGCGGCTGGAGTTCTCCAAGCCTCCCAAGGCCTTCGAGGGCTTCCCCATCGCGCTGATCACCGCCGGCCTCATGGCTCTGAGCTTCATGGGCTTCAGCGGCCTGAAGGTCTGGTAATAGGAGGAGCGAGAGATGGAACTGAACGTGATTTATGCTGTTCTCATTCTGGGCGTGCTGGGCTGTGTGTTCGGTCTGGTCCTGGCGATCGCCTCCAAGGTGTTCGAGGTCAAGCAGGACCCCCGCCTGGCTGAGGTTCTGGATTGCCTGCCCGGCGCCAACTGCGGCGGCTGCGGCTACCCCGGCTGCAGCGGCTGCGCCACCGCTATCGTCTCGGGCAAAGCTCCCGTCAACGCCTGCCCCGGCAACAGCGGCGAGCGGACCGCCCGCATCGCCGCCATCATGGGCATTGAGGTCGGCTCTGTCGAGCGCCGCGTGGCCTTCGTTCGCTGCAACGGCGGCGACCGTGCCGGTCACAAGTTCGAAAAATATGTGGGCATCGATGACTGCGTCGGCGCTATGAAGATCGCCGGCAACGGCAACCTGGAGTGCGCCTTCGGCTGCCTGGGTCTCGGCTCCTGCGTGAAGGCCTGTAAATTCGACGCCATCCACATCAACGAGCACGGCGTGGCCGAGGTGGACCGTGAAAAGTGTACCCACTGCATGCAGTGTGCCGCCGTCTGCCCCCGGCATGTTATCGTTGATATGCCCTACGCGGAGAGTATCCTGATTCCCTGCGCCAATAAGGAGAAGGGCGCACAGGCCAAGAGCCACTGCGCGGTCAGCTGCATCGGCTGCGGCCTGTGCGAGCGCAACTGTCCCAGCCAGGCCATCGTTGTGAAGAACAACGTCGCCCGCATCGACTACGACAAATGTACCGCCTGCGGCATCTGCGTCGCCAAGTGTCCCCGCAAGCTGTTCGTCAACATCCACGACGATGGCAAGGTCGCCCCTGTGGTCCTGCCGGGTTAAGCAAAACTTTTGTCAGAGTGCGCGTCCATAGGACGCGCACTCTTTTTCTGTCTGGCAGGAGCCGCTGCGCATCCCCGGTATTGCCCCTGGAAATCCACCAAGAGCTGAATTTACAATTTGTTAAAATTGGGAGCAACAAATCATATTGACATTGGATGCCTTTGGTGATACACTGCGTTTAGCACTCAGGGAGAAAGAGTGCTAAAGGAGTGAAGACATGGAATTGACTGCCCGAAAAAAAGAAATACTGAAGGTAGTCACCGAGCGGTACATCGACTCCGCCGAGCCGGTCAGCTCCAAGTTCATCGCCCAGGCCATGGGCGGCAGCGTCAGCTCCGCCACCATTCGCAACGAGCTGGCGGACCTGGTGGAAATGGGCTATCTGGAGCAGCCCCACACCTCCGCAGGCCGCGTTCCCTCCCCCAAGGGGTACCGCCTGTACGTTAATGAGCTGATGGAGCGCAAAAGCGTAACAGCCCAGGAGGCTGACGAGATCAACCACGCCCTGCAGGGTAAAATGCAGGAGCTGGACAACGTGATCGCCCAGGCGGGCCAGATGGTATCCACCATCGTCAACTACCCGGCCTACGCGGTGGCCGCCGGAAAGAGCGGCGTCACCGTCCGGCGCTACGATCTGCTGCCAGTGGACGATCAGAGCTTTATCGCCGTGGTCATGACCGATGACAGCCGTGTTAAGAGCCAGCTGGTCCACACCCAGCTGCCGGTGGACAGCCAGATCCTTCCCGCGCTGAGCAATCTGCTCAACACCCACTTTGTTGGTGTGAACGCCGAGGAGATGGGCAGCAAGCTGATGGCACTGGCCAGTCAGCTGTCCGCAGAGCTCTTTATGCCCCTCTCCCAGACCATTGAATACGCCACTGCTGTTATGGACAGCAGCCAGCGCGGTCAGGTGTTCACCACCGGCCAGAGCCAGCTGCTGCGGCAGCCGGAGTTTCAGGATCTCAGCAAGGCCAATGAGCTGATGGATCTGCTCACCGATCAGAAAGACCGGCTCCCGGTGCTGGATGAAAACACCAACATGCAGATCCTGATCGGGCCTGAAAATGTCAACGAGGCTCTGAAGGATGCCAGCGTGGTGGTTGCCAGCTACGATATTGGCGACAATATGCGCGGCCTGATCGGCGTGGTGGGTCCCACCCGTATGGATTACGCCACCGTAGCCGCGCGGCTGAGCTACTTTGCAGAGAGCCTGACGAAAATGTTTGGTAAAAATAATCAGTTACCCCCCAAGGAGGATCATACACCGTGAGCAAGAAAGAAAACCCCACTCCCATGGAGGAGCAGGAGAACACCGCCGCCGAGAGCGAAGCGAAGGAGACCGCCGAGAGCACAAACGAGGCGGAGACCTTCACCGTCACCCGGGAGCAGATGGAGAAGATGGAGGGCCTTGCCGGTCAGCTGGCTTCGCTCAACGATCAGCATCTCCGTCTGGCGGCGGAATACGACAACTACCGCAAGCGAACCACCAAAGAGAAGGAGACCATCTACCAGGACGCCAAGATGGACACCATCGGCAAGTTCTTGGAGGTCTATGACAATCTGGAGCGGGCCGTCAGCCAGTCCGGCGACGATGACAACGCCCACAAGAAGGGCATGGAGATGATCTTCGGCCAGCTGAAAACCGTTCTGGAAAAGCTGGGCGTCACCATCGAGGATCCCCAGGGCAAGGAGTTCGATCCCGCCAAGCATAACGCCGTCATGCATATCGACGACGAGGCCTTCGGTGAAAACACCGTGGCCCAAGTGTTCCAGAAGGGCTTCCTGCTGGGCGAAAAGGTGATCCGTTTCGCCACGGTCCAGGTGGCAAACTGAGGCGCGAGCCTTATCGTAAACAAGTAATAAATTTTATCTGCATATAGGAGGACTTATATTATGTCTAAGGTTATCGGTATTGATTTAGGTACTACTAATTCCTGCGTTGCCGTTATGGAAGGCGGCGAGAGCGTTGTCATCGCCAACGCCGAGGGCAACCGCACCACCCCCTCTGTGGTGGCTTTCTCCAAGACCGGCGAGCGTATGGTTGGCCAGGTGGCAAAGCGCCAGGCCATCACCAACCCCGACCGCACCATCGCTTCCATCAAGCGTGAGATGGGCTCCGACTACAAGGTAACCATCGATGATAAGGGCTACACCCCCCAGGAGATCAGCGCCATGGTGCTGCAGAAGCTGAAGGCTGACGCAGAGGCCTATCTGGGCCAGCCTGTCACCGAGGCCGTCATCACTGTTCCCGCCTACTTCACCGACTCTCAGCGCCAGGCCACCAAGGACGCCGGCCGCATCGCCGGTCTGGAGGTCAAGCGCATCATCAACGAGCCCACCGCAGCCGCTCTGGCTTACGGTCTGGACAAGGAGACCGACCAGAAGATCATGGTCTACGACCTGGGCGGCGGCACCTTCGATGTGTCCGTGCTGGAGATCGGCGACGGCGTGATCGAGGTCCTGGCCACCGCCGGCAACAACCGTCTGGGCGGCGACGACTTCGACGAGTGCGTCATGAAGTATCTGGTCGCTGAGTTCAAGAAGGCCGAGGGCATCGACCTGAGCGGCGACAAAGTCGCCATGCAGCGCCTGAAGGAGGCCGCTGAGAAGGCTAAGATCGAGCTGAGCGGCGTGACCAGCACCAACGTAAACCTGCCCTATATCACCGCTGACGCCACCGGCCCCAAGCACCTGGATGTCACCCTGACCCGCGCAAAGTTCAACGAACTGACCGCTCACCTGGTGGAGGCCACCATGGGTCCCGTCCGTCAGGCTATGGGCGATGCCGGTCTCAGCGGCAGCGACATCAGCAAGGTCCTGCTGGTGGGCGGCTCCAGCCGTATCCCCGCCGTGCAGGAGGCCGTGAAGAAGATCACCGG
>CAYSDG010000007.1:0-36515 GCA_964429705.1 uncultured Oscillospiraceae bacterium
AGCAGACGCTGAACCAGCTGCTGGCTGAGATGGACGGCTTCGACCCCTCCAAGGGTATCATCGTCCTGGCCGCCACCAACCGGCCCGAGGTGCTGGACAAGGCACTGCTGCGCCCCGGCCGCTTTGACCGGCGCATCACCGTGGACCGCCCCAATCTGGCTGGCCGTCTGGCCACGCTGCAGGTCCATACCCGTAAGATCAAGCTGGCCGAGGACGTGGATCTGGAGAAAATCGCCCAGGCCACCGCAGGCTGCGTGGGCGCGGATCTGGCCAACATGGTAAACGAGGCAGCCCTCCGCGCCGTGCGCCAGGGCCGCCGCGCCGTGAACCAGGAGGATCTGCTGGCCTCCTTCGAGGTGGTCATCGCCGGTACAGAAAAGAAGGGCACGGTCATCACCGAGCAGGAGAAGAAGATCATCGCCTACCACGAGGTGGGCCACGCTCTCTCCGCCGCCAAGCAGAAGAACGCCCAGCCCGTCACCAAGATCACCATCGTCCCCCACACCGAGGGCGCTCTGGGCTACACCCTGCATCTGCCCGAGGAGGAGAAGTTCCTCATGAGCAAGGAGGACATCCTCACCGAGATCCGCACCCTGCTGGCCGGCCGCTGCGCCGAGGAGTTGGTATTCAACACCAAGACCTCCGGCGCCGCCAACGACATCGAGCGTGCCACCTCCATGGCCCGCAATCTGGTCGCCCGCTTCGGCATGAGCGACAAGTTCGGCATGATGGCTCTTGGCTCCATGCAGAACCAGTATCTGGACGGCGGCTACAGCATGAACTGCGCCCAGGAGACCTTCGCCGCCGCAGACCGTGAGGTGGTGGAGATCCTGCAGCGCTGCCACGACGAGGCTATGGACATTCTGCGGGAGAACCGCGAGATGCTGGATGCCATCGCCGCCTATCTGCTGAAGAAGGAGACCATCACCGGGGCTCAGATGATGGCTATTCTGGAGGGCCGCGACCCGGATCAGGAGGAGTATTACGGTGTCAAAAGTCAGCCCGACACCTCTATCGAGGCCCCTGCCAGACACATCCACATGACCAGCGAGCCGGTTTCCATGCCCACCGCCTCCGCCGGTGATGCTGACACCGGGAAAACCGACGGCGAGGCTGCGGAAAACAGCGAGCAGAAGGAACCCTGACCGATCCCACTGCGCAATATCCCACTGCGGAATACAGATAGATCACAAATTCAGGAGGAGAAATACTATGGAATACGTTGCACTGGGCCGCACCGGCCTGAAGATCTCCCGCCTCGGCTTTGGCGGCATCCCTATCCAGCGGATCGACGCTCCCGCTGCCAAGGAGCTGATGGACGCCGTCCACACCGCCGGTATCAACTTCATTGATACCGCCCGCGGCTATACCGTCAGCGAGGAGCTGATCGGTCAGGCCATCGAGGGTCACCGCGAGGACTACGTCCTGGCCACCAAGTCCATGGCTCGGGACAAGGCCAGCATGGCCAAGGATGTGGAGACCAGCCTGAAGAATCTGCGTACCAACTATATCGACCTCTATCAGATCCACAACTGCCCCCCTGAGCAGATGGAGCAGGTCGCCGGTCCCGGCGGCGCGCTGGAGGCCCTGCAGGAGGCCAAGGCCGCAGGCAAGATTGGCCACATCGGCATCACTGCCCACTCTCTGGATACCTTCCGCATCGCTCTGGAGCAGGACTGGGTGGAGACCGTCATGTTCCCCTACAACATCGTGGAGAGTCAGGCCACGGAGCTGATGGCCAAGGCCGCTGAGAAGAACATCGGCTTTATCGTCATGAAGCCTCTGGCCGGCGGCGCTATCGAGGATGGCCACCTGGCCATGCGCTACATCTGCGCCAACCCCCACGCCACTGTTGTCATCCCCGGCATGTACAGCCCCAGCGAGGTGGCTCAGAACGCCGCCGCCGCCAGCGACACCTCCCCCCTGACCGAGGTGGAGCTGGCCAAGATCGAGACCGTCCGCCAGGAGCTGGGTACCAACTTCTGCCGCCGCTGCAACTACTGCCAGCCCTGCACTGTCGGCCTGAATATCTCCGGCGCTTTCCTGTTCCACGGCTATCTCAGCCGCTACGGTCTGGGCGACTGGGCAAAGGACCGCTACAACGCCATGAGCGTGAAGGCCAGTGCCTGCGTGGAGTGCGGCGAGTGCGAGAGCCGCTGCCCCTACAATCTGCCCATCCGTGAGATGCTGAAGAAGGTCGCCGCCGACTTTGGTGAGTGATCCCGCCGCATTACATATCTGCACCTGTCGGGAGACGCGAGCTGATCGCGTCTCCCCTTTTGCTTCTCTGCGCGATGAGACAATGCGCTCCCGCAAACATAAAAACCAGGAGGGCCGCACCGGGTCCTCCTGGTTCTCTGTTTTCAATGTCAAATTGCCTGCCGCATGGAGAGGGAGATCCGCTTTTTCTTCTCCTCTACCTCCAGCACGACCACCTTCACCACATCTCCCACGCTCACCGCCTCAGACGGATGCTTCAGATACCGGTCGCAGATCTGGGAGATATGGACCAGACCATCCTGATGCACACCAATGTCCACAAACACACCGAAATCGATGACATTGCGCACCGTGCCGGTGAGCACCATGCCGGGCTTCAGGTCCTTCAGCTCCATCACATCGGTGCGGAGGATCGAGGCGGGCAGCTCGTCGCGGGGATCGCGCCCCGGCTTTTGCAGCTCTTTGGCCACATCCAGCAGCGTGGGAACGCCCACGCCGCAGGCCGCCGCCAGCTTCTCAGTCCCCAGCGTCTGAATCCGGCTGTTCAGCCCGCTCAGTTTGCCCGCTGCCGCGTCCGCCAATGTACAGCCTGTCAGCTCCAGCAGCTTTTCCGCCGCCCGATAGCTCTCCGGATGGACAGCGGTGTTGTCCAGCAGTGTCTTGCTCTCCGGCACACGCAGGAAGCCCGCGCACTGCTCATAGGCCTTAGGTCCCAGCTTGGGAACCTTCAGCAGCTGCCGCCGGGAGGTAAAAGCGCCATTCTCCTCCCGGTATTTCACCACATTTTTGGCCGTGGCTGCGTTCAGCCCCGCCACTCTTTGCAGCAGCGAGGGGGACGCGGTGTTCACATCCACGCCCACCGAGTTGACGCAGTCCTCCACCACGCCGCCCAGCGCCTCGTCCAGCCGTTTAGGTGGCATGTCATGCTGATACTGCCCCACACCGATAGCCTTGGGATCGATCTTCACCAGCTCCGCCAGCGGGTCCTGGAGCCGCCGGGCGATGGACACAGCAGAGCGGAGATTCACATCGAACTGCGGGAACTCCTCCGCCGCCAGCGGACTGGCCGAGTAGACCGAGGCCCCTGCCTCGCTGACCACCATATAGCTAACACCGGGGTGCTGCCGGATCAGCTCGGCCGTCATCTGCTCCGTCTCCCGGCTGGCCGTGCCATTGCCGATGGCGATATGGGTGACGCCATGGCGGCGGATCAGCTCACCCAACTGGGCGATACACGCCTGCTTCTGCCGCTCACCGTGGGTAGGGTAGACCACTGTGGTGGCCAGGACCTTTCCCGTGCTGTCCACCACGGCCACCTTGCAGCCCATGCGATAGCCGGGGTCCAGACCCATGGTCACATGTCCCTTCACCGGCGGCTGCATCAAAAGCGGACGAAGATTCAGCGCAAAATTGTGGATTGCCCCCTCGCAGGCCTCGTCGGTGAGATGATTGCGCAGCTCCCGCTCCAGGGAGGGGTACAGCAGCCGGTCATAGGCGTCCTCTGCCGCCGCCTTGACGAAGTCCATGGCGCGGGAGCCGGGGCGCACCACCGCCCGGCGCAGCCGCACCAGCGCCTCATCCCGATCCGTCGCAACACTGACCTTCAGAAAGCCTTCCCGCTCGCCCCGGTTGATGGCCAGGACCTGGTGGCCCTGAAGCCGGGCCACGCTCTGGCGGAACTGGTAGTAGAGGCGATAGACACTGTCCTCCTCCCCGGCGGCGGCAGTCTCCAACACGCTGGTACGGAGCATCAGCTCACGCAGGACCTTGCGGACCGCCGCGTCGTCGCTGATCTGCTCGGCGATTATATCACTGGCCCCCTGGAGCGCGTCCTCGATGGTCTCCACCCCCTTCTCCGGAGCGACGAAGGCCCGGGCCGCCTCCTCAGGCGCAGGGCAGTCCCGCTCCTGGGCGAACAGCAGCTGCGCAAGAGGCTCCAGGCCCTTTTCCCGGGCCACGGTAGCCCGGGTACGGCGTTTCTGCTTATAGGGGCGGTACAGATCCTCCACCTCCGCCAGCGTTGCCGCGGCATCCACAGCGGCCGCCAGCTCCGCCGTCAGCTTTCCCTGGCTCTCAATGGCGGCTTTGACCTCCTCACGGCGTTTGGCCAGATTCCGCAGGTACTGCAGCCGCTCCTCCAGCGCGCGCAGCGTCGTGTCGTCCATGGAGCCGTGCAGCTCCTTGCGATAGCGGGCGATGAAGGGGATGGTGTTGCCCTCGTCCAGCAGCTGGACCACATTGGCCACATGCTGCTCCGACTGCCCCAGTTCCTGGGCGAGGACCTGAATGATATGCTCCATAAGATCGTTTCCTTTCCAAGATAAACGCGGCTGTGGACAGGCTCCACAGCCGCGTTGCTGTTTAAAAAGCTCCACACAGTGAGCGCCGTGTTATCCCATTCAGCGGACCGTGCCGCGCAGCGCTCTGGAGGCGTATTACTTGTGATACAGCTTCTGGCGCTCGTACTTGGGCTCATAGCTGACGTGGATGCCCAGCCGCTTATACAGCTTCTCATCCACATCGCTGAGGACCACCGTGAAGTGCGCCCCGCAGCCGCGCAGCTTGGGGATCTGCTCCTGCGCCCGGGCGGCGATGGGGTTGGTCAGCGCACTGACGCAAAGGGCAATGAGCACCTCGTCGCTGTGGAGGCGGGGATTCTTGTGGCCCAGGCTGCCGGTTTTCAGGCGGCAGATAGGCTCCAGCACCTGGGTGGAGATCAGATCCAGGCTCTGGTCGATGCCGCCCAGCCGCTTCAAGGTGTTCAGCAGCAGCGCGGCGGAGGCGCCCAGCAGGTCGCTGGTGCGGCCAGTGACCACATGACCATCCGGCAGGACCAGTGCGCCGGCGGGGGCGCTGGTCTCCTTCTCCCGCTGAAGGGAGGCCGCCACGGCGGGGAAAATATCGGTCGTGACCTCGGCCTGCTTCATCAGCAGCTCCAGCTTGTATACCTGCTCGCTGTCCGCCTTGCCCCGCAGCCGGTCTGTCAGCGCGGTGTAGTAGCGGCGGAGGATCTCCATTTTCGACGCCTGGCGGCAGGCTTCATCATCCACGATGCAGTTGCCGGCCATATTCACGCCCATATCCGTGGGAGATTTATAGGGGCAATGCCCCAGAATGGTCTCAAACATGGTGCGCAGGACGGGAAATACCTCCACATCCCGGTTGTAATTGACGGTGGTGACGCCATATGCCTCCAGATGGAAAGGGTCGATCATATTGACATCGCTGAGGTCCGCTGTCGCCGCCTCATAGGCCAGATTGACCGGGTGCTTCAGGGGCAGATTCCAGATGGGGAAGGTCTCGAACTTGGCATAGCCCGCCTGCACGCCCCGCTTGTGCTCGTGGTAGAGCTGGCTGAGACAGGTAGCCATCTTGCCGCTGCCGGGACCGGGTGCGGTGACCACCACCAGGGAGCGGCTGGTCTCGATATACTCGTTGCTGCCATATCCGTCATCGCTGACGATGAGGTCGATATTGTGGGGGTAGCCGGGGATGGGGTAGTGCTTATAGGTCTTGACGCCCAAAACGGTCAGTCGCTTGATAAAGGCATCCGCACTGGGCTGGCCGCTGTACTGGGTCACCACAACACTGCCCACATAGAGCTCCATGCCCCGAAAAATGTCGATCAGGCGCAGCACATCCTCCTCGTAGGGAATGCCCAAGTCGCCGCGGACCTTGTTCTTCTCAATATCGCCGGCCGAGATGGCCACCACGATCTCCACGTCCTCCTTCAGCTGCTGGAGCATCCGGATCTTGCTGTCCGGCTCGAAGCCAGGCAGCACACGGGAGGCGTGATAGTCGTCGAACAGCTTGCCGCCGAACTCCAGATACAGCTTACCGCCGAACTGGGCGATGCGCTCCCGGATGTGGGCAGACTGGGTGTCGATATATTTCTGGTTGTCAAATCCGATCTTGTTCATAACTCTCCCCCTTACTGAAAATCTCAAATTGAATCCAGTATACTACACTTTGCATTTTGTCACAAGGGCAGAACATTGAAAATGGACACCGAATTTTCGGTGTCCATTTTATCTAATTTGACAACTTGCCCTCCTGCCACGGCAGCTCCAGCACCGTGTTCGTGCAGAGCCTGCGGATCTCCCGCTGCAGCTCCTTCAGATCGTCGAAGGTCTCCGGCCGCTTACCGGCATCCCGCAGCAGGGCCGCCGGGTGATAAATGGCCATCATGCGCATCCCATCCACATCATACCAGAGGCCATGCTCCTTGGTGATGCGAAACTTCTCGTCGATCATCCGCATGGCGGCGATGCGCCCCAGGCAGACCAGGATCTTGGGCCGGAGCAGTTGGATCTGGCGGCGCAGATAGCCGATACAGGCATCCTGCTCCACGTTCAGCGGGTCCCGGTTTCCCGGGGGACGGCACTTGACGATGTTCGCGATATAGACCTTGCTTCTGTCCAGCCCGATGATCGCCAGCATATCGTCCAGCAGCATGCCCGCCTTTCCCACGAAGGGGACGCCCTGCTCGTCCTCGTTGGCACCGGGGCCCTCCCCGACAAACAGGATCTCCGCCTGCTGATCACCTACGCCGAACACCACGTTTTTTCTGTTTTCACACAGCGCGCACTCATGACACTGGGCGCACTCGCTCATCAGCGCCTCCCAGGTATCCGCCATGCAGCCACCTCCCTTGTATATCCAACCGGAGCCGGGGCATACTGGCTCCAAACAGCAAAGGAGCGATGCAATGGCCCGGTGGTTGTGGTATTTTTTGATCTATAGCTTTCTTGGGTACTGTCTGGAGCGGGTCTATGCCCGCTGCACCCATTCCCCCCATCAGGTGCGAAAATGCTTCCTGCTGCTGCCCCTGTGTCCGGTGTACGGGCTGGCTATGCTGGCGTGCATACTGTGGCTGCCCGCGCTGGAGCTTCTCCCGCTCCAGATGGCTGTCGGCGGCGCACTGTGTACCGCGGCGGAGTATCTGGTCCACTGGGGGTATGACCGGGCGCTCTCCGTCCGCTTCTGGGACTACACCGGACTGCCCGGCAATCTGCACGGGCGGGTCTGCCCTCAGTTCGCCCTGATCTGGGGTATTTTGTCAGCACTGACGCTGCGGTACCTCCACCCAGGCGTGAGCGATGCAGCTGCGCATATCTCTCCCGGCGTCAGCTTTGCCGCGTGGCTCGTGCTGGCGCTGGACGGCGTTTTTACCTGGCAGCTGCTGCGGAGCCATCATGACCCGGAGCTGCTGACGCTCCGCGCACTACTGGCGCGGTAAGGGGTCATCTTCTGGCTTCCAGCCAGTCCAGCACATCCCGAAAAACGTACTGGCGGCCCGTTTCATTGAGGATCTCATGGCGCAGGCCGTGATACAGCTTGATCGTCACATCCCGGACACCTGCCTTTTGGAAGCTCTCACAGGCCCGGCGTACGCCCTTGCCCATGTCGCCCACCGGGTCCTGGTCACCGGCGATGAAAAATACCGGTGTCTCCTTGTCCATCCGGGCCAGATTTGCCTGCTTTGTGATGAACCCAATGCCGCCCAGCATATCCCGGAAGAGGCCCAGCGTAGTCTTGCCGCCGCAGAGGGGATCGGCAATATAGGCGTCGACATTCGCCTCGTTGGCGGAGATCCAGTCGAAGGCGGTACGGTTGGGCGCAAAGCGCTTATTGTACGCGCCGAAGGCCAGCTGATCCACCTTCACGCTGTAGGCCCTGCTCCCCAACCGCTTGATCTCTTTCCCGGCGACCAGCTTGCCGCCCGCCACCAGAGCGGGAGACATTTGGCCGGTGCCGCAGAGGATGCAGCCGTCCACCGCGCCGGGATAGCGGATCAGATAGGTGCGGGACAGGAAGGAGCCCATGGAGTGACCAAAGAGGAAGTAGGGCTTGCCGGGGAACACCTTGGCCGTGCGGCGGCGCAGCTCCTCCATATCATCCACTACATGCTGCCAGCCCTTCTCCTCGCCGAAATAGACCATGGGGCAGCCGTCGATCACAGAGCGGCCATGTCCCAGATGGTCGTTGCCCACCACCACAAAGCCGTGACCGCAGAGATATTCCGCAAACGCCGCGTAGCGCCCGGCATATTCCGCCACGCCGTGGGCGATCTGCACCACACCGACGATCTCACGCCCCACCGGGGTCCACTGGTCCACATGGATCAGGGTCTTGCCATTGCTGGAAGGAAAATAATATTCCGATACGATAGCCATAGGCACACCTCCGAATATGCTCTGATGTAAGTGCAATCATTTTAGCACAAAAAACGGCAAAAGCATAGGGATATTTTTTATGAACTTGGAAAATCTGCTTGCAGTATCCAGCAAGTAAAGCTATAATGAAATCAAGCAATATTCCCAAGATTTGAAAGGAGTCTGCCACATGAGTTTTTTTGATGATCTGACACAAAAGGCCAAGGCCGTCGCCGCCACCGCCTCTGAAAAGGCCAAGGATGCCGCCGAGTCCGCCCGTATCTCCGCCGCTATCATTGCAGAAAAGCGGGAGCTGGACAAGAGCTATCGGGCCATCGGCCAGTGGTACATCAGCGAGCACGGGAACGACGAGATCCCCGACGCGATCGCCGACCTGGTAAACGCTGTAAACGACTCCCTGGAGAAGATCGCCGACCTGCAGGCCAGCAAGGAGCGGATCGAGGAGACGATCTCTGCCGAGGACGCCTACGAGGACGAGACGGAGGGCCGCGTCTGCCCCATCTGCGGCAAGATCAGCGAGAGCAAGTTCTGCCCCCACTGCGGCGCGCCCATGGGCGAGTAAGCCCTTGGCGGGATCTTCCCATTTTATACAGCACGGATACATAGCAAAGCAGGACGCTTCGGCGTCCTGCTTTTTCTTGCCTGCGCACAAAACGCATGATATAATGGAAACATCAAAACATTCTTGCAAAAAGTGAGGAATACGCCATGTTGGACCGAAGCGAGGTGGGCAAGCGGGGCTATCTGCTGGAGGACTACCATCTGTTCCATCTGCGGGACAGCAGCGGAGCGCAGGCCGTTTACCACTATCACGAATTCGACAAGCTGGTGCTGCAGCTGAGCGGCCGGGTGACCTACCACATCGAGGGCAAAAGCTATTTTTTGCAGCCGATGGATGTCCTGCTGGTGAGCCGAAATATGATCCATCTGCCGGTGATCGACACCTCAGAGCCATACGAGCGCATGATCCTGTGGATCAGCCGGGAATTTCTGGCCCGCTTCAGCAGCGAGAGTGAAGATCTGGCGGATTGCTTTCGGCTGACAGCGGAGCGTGGCTTTCACCTGTACCGCCCCAAGGGCGAGGAGCGGCTGCGCTACAGAGCCTTCTTCGAGCAGATCGAAGACACCCAGCGCAGCGGCGGCTTCGGCCAGAAGCTGCTGACGGACACCTGTGTGCTGCAGCTGATGATCGCCCTGAACCGTGATGTTCTGTCCGCCCCCACACCATCAGAGATCGCGGCCTATCGCTTCGACCCCAAAATGGAGGAGGTGACGGACTACATCCGCAGCCACCTGGATGAGGACCTGTCCATTGACCAGCTGGCCCGGACCTTCTTTCTCAGCCGCTACTATCTGATGCACCGGTTCAAGGAAGTCTACGGCTGTACCATCCACCAGTACATCCGGCAAAAGCGCCTACAGCAGGCGGCGGAGCAGATCCGCCAGGGTGTCCCCGTGCTGAAGGCCGCCGCAGACGCGGGCTTCGGTGACTACTCCGTGTTTCTGCGGGCCTTCCGGTCGGTATATGGCCGCAGTCCCAGGGAGTGGAAATAACAAAAAGAAAACCACCGCAGGCAGATGCCTGCGGTGGTTTTTTAGGGTTTACTTGCGGTTTGCGTTGGCCCACGCCTGCTCCATAGCGGCCCAGTCAGGGGCAGCCTGCAGAGCAGTCCACTTCTCGCCGTTGAAGTGCTCACCAGTGAGCAGCTTCCCGGTGCGGGTGTAGGTGTGGGAGTTAGCAGCCTCCTGAATGGCGGCGTAATACCACACATCGACATTCAGGTTGTCGGGGAAGATCACCATGTTCTTCAGCATGTTCTCGGGCTCAGCGCCGCGGTTGAGCATGCGGTTGACGATGGTCACGCACTCGGCGCGGGTCAGGTTATCGTCGGGACGGAACTTGCCGTTGTAGCCCTCGATCCAGCCAGCGTACTCCACCAGTGCGATCTCCTTGGCAGCCCAATAGGTGTAGGGGATGTCAGTGAAGGAGGCTCTGGGGATGTTGCCGGTAACGGTGCAGAACTGAGCAGCCATGACTGCCAGCTCGGCACGGGTGATGGGATCATTGGGACGGAAGCTGCCGCCGGTGATGGTATCCTTGATCACACCGGCATTCTCCAGAGTGGAGATCGCCACGTTGTACCAGGCGGTGTCGGCCACATCGGTGTAGCTGCACTTATCGCTCCAGAACTGGTTGCGGAACTCCTCGGTCATCAGGCGGAAGTAGATGGTAGCCACCTCAGCGCGGGTGATGGTGCCGTTGGGATCCACCAGGCCGGTGTTGCGGCCCACGATGTAAGCCACGTGGTTGATGGTGTCCAGACCCTTGACCTTCACAGTGGGATCAGGGATCACAGGGGTAACACTGGGGGTGTAGCTGGAGCTATTGTTGAAGTCGCCCTCCAGCTGGCCCTCGATGCCCATTGCGCCGCTAACACTCTGGATGTACCAGTACAGGATCTCCAGCTGAGCGGTCTCTTCAGACTCCTGCTCACTCTGTGCAGATGCCCACTCCACGCCGGGATACCCAACCTCGATGATCAGCTCATACTCTGCGGTATCATACGTGATGTAGCTCTTGTCGCCCTTGGTCTCCTTGACGCTGAAGACGTAGTGGCCGGGCTGGTCGAAGGTCATAGTCTCGCAGTTGAACGCCATGCGGCCAGCCGCGCTCATGGTGACGGTACCGGTGTACACAGCGGGCTTAACAACATCGAACTTGTTGTCCGCATCGGGATTGATCTCGATATTGCCGCCATCAGTTTCTCTTACTTTTTCCGTCAGGGTGATCTGGAAAGTCTCAGCGCCGGGGAGGATACCAGTCAGCTTCTTGTAGAAGATGGGCTGATAGATCACCCCGTCATCCCTGTTGTCGAAGGGCGCGTTGTCGGGATTGAACGTAGCGGAGCCAACCTTGATAAAGCGATAGGTATAGGTCGCATCGCCCTTAACTTCCGTGCTGGAAGAGGGAGCCACCGCATCCCAACCTGCCGTCTCATCCGTATAATGCTCATTGGCGATCATACCAGTGGGGATCGTGTCGCTCAGAGTGGGGGTAGGATCGGCTGCGTCCCAAGCGCCGGTGACGGTGTTGTAGGTCTCCAGAGTGAACCACTTCTCCTGATCGGCAGTGCTCTTATCACTCCAGGTACCGTTCACGACCCGGTAGGTCACCTTCGCCTCATGGCTGTCAGGAGTATTGTTGCTATTGCTGTCGAGACCATACACCACCTTGATGCTGTGGTCTGCCGTTACATTGCTGAAGGTGTATGCGTTGCCGTTCAGCACGGTGGTCTTGCCGTCCACGGTCACGCTCTCCAGTGCATAACCGGAATTAGGAGCGAAGCTGATGTTCTGGCTGCCGCCATAGTTCACGCTGATGGGGCTGGTGCCGGGAGTTGCGGTACCATTCTCCACCTCAACCGTGATGTTGTAGCTCTTCACGGTATTAAACGTGTACGTATAGACTGCTTCCTTAGTCACAGCGGTAGCTGCCGTTGCCGCAGGATCCCAACTACCGGCATCAGTGTGAGACGCATCAGGCACCATACCAGTGGGGATTGTGCTGCCCAGAGCGGGTGCGGGAGTGACTGCGTCCCAAGCGCCGGTGACGGTGTTGTAAGTCTCCAGAATGAACCACTTCTCCTGATCGGCAGTGCTCTTATCACTCCAGGTACCGTTCACGACCCGGTAGGTCACCTTCGCCTCATGGCTGTCAGGAGTATTGTTGCTATTGCTGTCGAGACCATACACCACCTTGATGCTGTGGTCTGCCGTTACATTGCTGAAGGTGTATGCGTTGCCGTTCAGCACGGTGGTCTTGCCGTCCACGGTCACGCTCTCCAGTGCATAAC
Organism: uncultured Oscillospiraceae bacterium; assembly: GCA_964429705.1. Classification (GTDB taxonomy): domain Bacteria; phylum Bacillota; class Clostridia; order Oscillospirales; family Oscillospiraceae; genus Pelethomonas. Next base: position 12,251 of record CAYSDG010000007.1, read on the forward strand.
CGGAATTAGGAGCGAAGCTGATGTTCTGGCTGCCGCCATAGTTCACGCTGATGGGGCTGGTGCCGGGAGTTGCGGTACCATTCTCCACCTCAACCGTGATGTTGTAATTTGCTCTGGTGGTTGTCACATTGATCTCAACATCACTAACCACCGATTCAGCGGGATAGGTATACGTGCCATCAGCATTCAAGCTATAGACGAAATCAGCCACAGGATTGCCGTTGACCTTCTTTGTCACACCACTGATGACATACCCAGAAGCAGGAGTAAACACCATTTGCTCGGACATTTCCTGGTATTTCTTACTCTGAGTTCCGTTGGTCACAGTACCACCGTTGTCGATCGTGCCCTTGACACTATAATCCAGCTTAGTCAATGTCAGGGTAAAAACGGTACCCGCTACAAAACCATCCTTCTCATCGTTACCATGGTTATCATATCCGTGCGGATTATTTTTGATCGCTACCATTTGATTATACGCGCTAGCAGTGCTATTCTTCAGTCCGCCGCCCGCGTTAACGGTCCAATCCTGATTGGTCATACCATTCAACGTATAACCAGTATCCGCTGTAATATAATCACCCGGATTCTCCCCGTTCAAAATGGCCTTCAGCAGAGATTCCACCGTATTGCCACTATAGCTCGCCATGCTGCACTGATACACATAGGCCTCTACTTTTCTGCTATAGTAAGTGGTAAATGTAATCTCCTTACGATCCGCACTAATCGTATAGGAATCCGCTGCCAGCTTTGTTGTGTTCCACGTGCCATTGACGATTCTAAAAGTAATCGTACTGGTGTCTGCCGGCTTCGGCGCGGTTGTCACCACAACGGTCGTATCCTCATCAATATTGCGTATCGTATGAGAATCAGAAGAAAAACCACTGAGCGGTTTACCGTTCACCGTTATGCCGGCTATCACGAACCCATCCGCCGGAGTGATGATCAGCCTTGTATCCGTCGAAGTCGAAAGTTTCTCATCAACTGTGTCGTCCTTCTCTACAAACGTATCTGGCTTCCAGTTCGTGTCCTCACACAGCGTAAACGTAGCCGTTTTCTCAGGAGTAACCGTCGCCTTCACAGTATAATAGCGTGAAGTTGCCAAAGCTCCTGTCGGCAGCAGGCTCAGCACCATTGTCAGTGCCAGTAATGTGCTCAACAATTTCCGAAGTTTTCGTCTCATTATACTTCCTCCTCTTGATTTATTGTTGCAGCAATATATGTCAAAGGTCAGTTGGCGCCGTGGTCTGGCCACCGCTGGACGCTCTCCTCCCTGTTGGGCAAATTATACCACCGTGAAAAAGGCAGTGCAACTACTTTTTATTTTTAAACTATTTTTCGTCGCGCCGTACAATAAACGAACGTTTTTTTAGTAGATTTTGATGCACGAATCCCGTTCTGTCCGGCCCGCGCCGCACATTGCCGCTTGTCCGGTCAATACCCCCGGCGACGGTCCACCAGATTTCGGATTCGCCCCCCGGCGGCATACCGCTCCAAATCCCCCAGAAACAGCTCCAGCGCCATGTCACAGGTCAGATCCAGCGCCATATTGCCGGAAATGTGGGGTGTCAGGATCGTATTCGGGCAGGACCAGAGAGGGTGATCCCGGGGCAGCGGCTCCGGGGTCATCACATCCAGCGCCGCGCCGGATACCGCGCGGCTGCGCAGCGCCTCCACCAGCGCTTCCTGATCCACCGTGGAGCCGCGGCCCACATTGACGACCAGCGCCTGCGGCGGCAGCAGCGCGATGCGCTGGCGGCTGAGAATTCCGGCCGTCTCCGCCGTGGCGGGCAGGGCCAGGATCATGGCATCCGCCCGGGGCAGGACCTCGTCCAGCCGGGCCAAGGGCAGCACCTGGTCAAAGCCGGGGCCTGCGGCCCGGCCGCTGCGGGAAACACCGGTGACAGCCGCCCCCAGCGCCTGGAGCCGCCGGGCGATATGGGACCCCACATCCCCCGTCCCCAGCACCACCACATGGCTGCCGGTCACGCTGCGGATCGGCATGTGGACCGTCCACTCCCGCCGGGCCAGTTCGGCCTGGTACTCCGGCATACGGCGCAGCAGCATCAGCAGCACCATGACCACATGCTCGGCGATGGCGGGGCCATAGGCCCCGGAGCTGTTGGACAGGAGGCAGTCCGGCCTGGGCCAGACGCTGTCATCCAAGTATTTTTCCACGCCCGCAAAGTCGCTGCAAAGCCACCTGAGCGCGGTCGCTTTTTGCAGCCATTGGGGAGGCACATGGCCAAAAATGACCTCATAGCTGCCAAGCTCCGGCTCCACAGGGGTATTGCTGTCGTAGTAGTCCACGGCAAAGCCCAGTGCCGCCGCCGCGGCATCCACACGGGCACGGCGGGCAGCGTTCATAAATCCGACGTAAACGGCAAGCTTTCTCATCACGACCTCCTGTTACTTCTCCCGCAGAGCGGCCAGCACCTGCTCCGCGGCACGGACTCCATCGGCAGCGGCGGACAGGATCCCACCGGCATACCCCGCGCCCTCGCCGCAGGGGAAGATCCCCCGCAGGGCGGACTGGCCGCTCTCATCCCGCAAAATGCGCAGCGGGCAGGAGCTGCGGCTCTCCACCGCGGTCAGGACAGCGTCCGGCGCGGCGTAGCCCGGCAGCTTTCGGTCCAGCAGAGGCAGCGCCTCCGCCAGCGCCTGGCAGACAAATTCCGGCAGGACCTGCCACAGATCGCACCAACGGACGCCGGGGCGATAGGTGGGCCGCACCAGCCCCGGCCCCACAGAGGGGCGGTGGGCCAGGAAGTCCTCCACCCGCTGGGCAGGGGCCAAATAACCGCCGCCACCGACAGCATAGGCCCGCGCCTCCAGCTCCCGCTGGAATGCGATACCGGCCAGAGGGCCATTCCCCGGGAAATCCTCCGGCGTAACGCCCACCAACAGGCCGCCATTGATATTCTCGCCATCCCGGGCGTAGTGGCTCATGCCATTGGTGACGGCCCGCTCTGCCTCGCTGGCGGCGGCCACGACCTGCCCGCCGGGGCAGACACAGAAGCTGAACACGCCCCTGCCATTTTCCAGATGGCAGCTGAGCTTATAGCTGGCAGCTCCCAGCCGGGGATGCCCCGCCTGCTCCTTATACTGCACCACATCAATATCCCGCTGACGGTGCTCGATGCGGACACCCACAGCCAGCGGCTTGGCCTCCATGGGAACGCCCCGGGCGTGGAGCATCTCAAAGGTATCCCGCGCTCCGTTGCCCAGAGCCAGCACCGCCTGCCCGGCAGGCAGAGTGTAGCGGCCCTCCGGCCCCTCCACCTCCAGCGCGGTGAGGCGGCCGTCCTCGCTGCGGATGTCTACGAGACGGTGTCCGAAGCGGATCTCACAGCCCAGGCTCTCCAACTCCTGCCGGAGGCTGACGAGGGCCTTGTGGAGATAATCGGTGCCCACATGGGGCTTGGCATCCACCAGAATACTCTCCGGCGCGCCGTGGTCCACCAGGGTCTGCAAAATGAAACGGTGGCGCATATCCCGGGTGCCGGTATTCAGCTTTCCGTCGGAAAACGCCCCGGCGCCGCCCTCACCGAACTGCACATTGGACTCCAGCTCCAGCGCGCCGGTGCTCCAGAACCGCTCCACATCCTCCCGGCGCTGCTCCACGCATTTGCCGCGCTCCAGCAAAATAGGCCACGCCCCGCAGCGGGCCAGCGCCAGAGCGCAGAACAGGCCGCCGGGGCCAGCGCCTACCACCACCGGACGCGGCCCGGTGGCACTGATCGGCGCAGGCAGGGCGTACGGTGTCTCCTGCACCTGGGTGACCTGGCTGCTGCGGCAGCAGCGCAGCACCTGCTTCTCGTTTTTTACCTGCACGCGCAGGGTGTACACCAGCTGAACACCATCCCGGGCATCCACAGAGCGGCGGAATACCCGGCAGCTCTGCACCTCACCGGCGGCCACGCGCAGCACCGCCGCCGCCTTTTTCGGCAGGACGGACTCCTGCTCGTCCAATCGTAATTTGATCCGTTCAATTTGCAGCACAGCGCCGCTCCCCTCTGCCGCCCCGCCAAATATCAGGCGGGGATGCCATAGAATTTGATGTCAGTGTAACACAGATCCGGGCGACAGACAAGAAGAAGGTACGGCGCGGATAAAGCAAACCAGCGGAGACGGCCCAAAGCCGCTCCGCTGGTCTGCTGTTCAAGAGAGAGATGATAGAAACACGAAATATAGTCAAGTTCATTGGGCCGCCCTGGGCGCGGACGGGATCAATAACCGAAATAGCGCTCGAAGAACTCCTGCATCCCGCCGTAGGGGCTGGAATAGGACTGGCCGCTCTGCTGCTGAGACTGCTGGGACTGCTGCTCGCTGGCATCCTGCTTGGGCGCGTCAATGGTGCTGCCGAAGGTCAGCTCAGTGGTCATGACCTTGCCATCGCGCACGTAGGTGACGGTGACAACGTCACCGGCGCGGTAGCTCTTGCTGCCCACAGCGGACTGCAGATCAGCGCTGGAGGAGATGATAGTGCTGTCCAGCATGGTGATGACATCGCCCACCTGCAGGCCAGCCTTCGCGGCGGGGCCATCCTCCACCACCTCGGCCACGTAGACACCGGCGCTCAGACCCAGCTGGGGGTAATAGCCAACATCAATGTGGCTGATGCCCATGTAGGCGTGGCTGGTGACCTGGCCGTTCTCCATGATGTCCTTGATCATGTCCATCACATCGGCCATGGGGATAGCGAAGCCCAGACCCTCCACAGAGGCCGTGCTGCCGGAGGAAGAGGAGGAGTACTTGGCGGAGACGATACCGATGACCTCGCCATAGCTGTTGAAGAGGGGGCCGCCGGAGTTGCCGGAGTTGATGGCGGCGGTAGTCTGGATCATGTTGAAGGGTGTGCCGTCCAGATTGATCTCACGATCCACACAGGAGACGATGCCCTCGGACATGGAGAAGGTCAACTCACCCAGAGGATTGCCGATGGCCACCACCGCGTCGCCCACAGAGAGCTTGCCGGAGTCGCCCAGCACCACGGGCTGGAGCTTATCCTCGCCGGGATCCACCTTGATGACGGCAATATCATAGTCGGAATCGGTGCCGATGACCTGTGCCGTGTAGGTAGCACCGCTGTTCAGCGTGACCTCCACGCTGCTGGCATTCTCCACCACGTGGTTGTTGGTGACGATATAGCCGTCATCTGTGATGATGAAGCCGCTGCCGGAGCTGGCACTCTGCACAGGCTGGCCAAAGAAGTTGTATCCGGCAGTGCTGGAGACGTTGATGCTGACGCAGCTGTTCACATTGGCGGCGTAGATCTCAGGGAAGGTCAACTCGGTGCTGCCATCCACGCTGACGGTGGCGACCTCGGCCTTGGGGCGCTGACTGTAGAGGATGGACGTATTGGTGACCTGATTGCGGTTCACCCAGTCCTTCACGAACCAACCGCCGGTGAAGGAGCCGCCCACCAGCAGGACGCCACACAGAACGCCTGCCGCAAAGCGCTTCCAGCCGCCAGTACCCTTGCGGCGCTTCTGCTCAGGGATCACAACAGGCTCCGCAGGCTCTGCGGGCTGCTGATAGCTGTAGTGATATTCATATTGATTTCTGTCGTTCTCGTTATACATAGGATCAACCTCCTTTATCGTATGGCTGTAGCTTACCGTGGATTTATGTCTAAAGTATGAAGATTTCTTGCAGAGTTTTTAAACAAATCCTCAATGGACGCTGAAGATGCCTGGCATCCGTATGCTGGTCGAAAACACGCTTTTTATGCCTTCTGATATTTTACTGATATTTTCTGGAAAAACAAGACATTTACAGGGAGAATTTCGACTCCCACAGATACACCGTCCCCCGAGCATCAGTTATCTCTGCCAGCCACACCCCGAACCGGCAGATACGTAAAAAAGAAGCGCCCCTTGCGGGGCGCGACCGCTGTCACCCCCTGCAATGCATCCAGCACGGACATTTCAATCCACGCGCCCCTTGCGGGGCGCGACCGTCGTCGATCTGGCCGCCCTCCGCCAGCGTCACATTTCAATCCACGCGCCCCTTGCGGGGCGCGACGAGAAATACGCAAACACTCCGGAATCTTTTGCCTGTATTTCAATCCACGCGCCCCTTGCGGGGCGCGACCAAGTTCACAAGGGTTCAAAATCCTAAATCCTTTATTTCAATCCACGCGCCCCTTGCGGGGCGCGACTGGGAATCAAAATGGACGGTCTGGCGAACTTCGGATTTCAATCCACGCGCCCCTTGCGGGGCGCGACAGCAAACATGCACAAAAGCAGCTGTGCACATTTGTAACAGCAGACAAAATCTATCGAAACAGCGGGGCAGAAACGCCGTCTGCTGGAGCGTTTCAGCTGTTTGTAACCGTGAAGCCACGGAAAATCCGGTGCGAACCGCCCGGATGCGCTCTGTGTGCTTCTGCTTCTCACCCGGGCGGCCCACTCAGCCCCTGCGCGTCCGCGCACCTCAGATCATCAGCGTATCCTCCGGAAGATAGGTATCCTTGCAGCCAAAATGTTCGATCTTGCTCTCGTACTTCTTTCCAAGGTAGTAAAACCGCAGGCTGTCCCGCTCCGGGTCCATGATCTGGCAGAGTTTGTGCTGCAGGCTCCGGCACTGCGCCGTTTCCAGCAGGCACTCAAACACGGAATTCTGCACCCGCTGTCCGTAGTTGACACACTGCTTGGCGATCTGCCGCAGGCGCTTACGCCCAGCGGCATCCTCCGTATTGACATCATAGGTGATAAGCACCAGCATAACGACCTCACTTCCACAAAAAAGGCGGATAAGCGTCCAGATCACCGCGGAGATAGCGGGCCAATAGCAGGCTCTGCACATACGGGACCAGCCCCCAGGGCATTTTCTCCTCCAGAAACGGATGGGTGATCGTCTCCTTCTTGCGCTCCTGCCATTTCTGCAAAAAGCTCCTGCGGCCCTGCTCTGTCAGCAGCACCGCGCCGCTCTCCCGGCAGACAAAGTCGGATGCCCGCAGCACCCGGTTGTTCACCATGGTCAAAACAAATCGGTCCGCAAAGCAGGGGCGCAGCTCCTCCATCAGATCCAGCGCCAGCGACTCCCGCCCCGGCCGATCCCGATGGAGGTACCCCACATAGGCATCCAGCCCCACGCTTTCCAGCGCCGAAGCGCAGTCATGGGTCAGGAGACTGTAGGCAAAGGACAGCATCGCGTTGAATGCATCCAGCGGCGGGCGGCGGCTGCGCTCTTTGAAATAGAAGGTCTCCTTCTCCCGCAGGATCATATCATCCAGCACACTGAAATAGGCTGCCGCCCCCGCGCCCTCCAGTCCCCGCAGGCTGTCCAGCGAAGTCTCCTCCGCAATCTGCGGCAAAAGCCCCTGCAGCTGCCCGGAGACAGCGGCGAAGCGCTGCTCCGGGATGCGCATGGCGTGGTCTCTGCGGGTACGCTCCACACTCCATCTGGCGTTGTAGACCTTTCCAAAGATCATATTGCGGGCAATACGGCAGCTCTGCGCCGGATCATCCGCCGTGCGATACTGCATCCTGCGCAGCAGGACATTTCCCTGTGCCGGCCCTGTCACCCGCACCAGAAACTTCCCCCGCGGTGAGCAGAAGGCCAGACCGATCTCCCGCTGGGTACAGGCACCCATCAGCGCGGGCGAAGCCCCGGCATAGGAGAAGGAGACGATGCTTTGCAGCGTATGAAGGGGATAGCGGGCCGCGACCTCGCCGCCCCGGTTCGCCACCACATTTTCACCATCCAGAGACAGATACACATCCTCCGATGTGACAAACAGCGTATTCAGCAGCTGGCGCATCACACATCCTCCATTCCACGGCGCAGATAGCCAGAAACAGATTTTCCCCGCATCAGCCCCGGCAGACACAGCTCCCGCAGCGAGCAGGCATTGCAGCCCTTTGTTGGCTTGACCTTTGGCGTATGTCCCCGGCGGTACAGCTCATGCATCTCCTCCAGAAGCGACTCCACCTCCCGGCGCAGCTCAGGCGAAAACTCGACCTCCTGCCGCCGCCGGATCTCACCGTAGTACAGCGCGCCGCCCGGAATATCACAGCAGAGCATCTCCTCCAGGCACATGGCCTGGGCGCACAGCTGCAGAGCGTCTGCCGTGTGCTCCTTGGGTCGTCCCCGCTTGTACTCCACGGGGTAGGGCTGCCACAGTCCCTCACGGCCTTCAAGGGGTATCCCTGTATCGCCCCGCCGAAACTCCAGAACATCGCATGCACCGGACACACCCAGCGTTGGGGAAAATACCCGCATATCCCGGGTGATGAGCCTGTCCCCACGACTTTCGGAAAACGCACCGTCGTGAGCATTTTCGTGAAAAATGGCCCCGTCCGTGGTGCGGTAATTTTCCGCCCATTGCTCCTCAATGTGGATCAGCGCCCACTGCCTGCGGCAGAACCGGAAGTGCTGAAGGCCAGAGAGCTGGAGGAAGTCCTGCTCATTATACACCTTCGATCACTTCCACTGCCAGACCCGGCAGTTCATGCAGCACGATGTCATAATCTTCCACGCACTGCGGGGCCTCAGACATGTCCTTCTGGTTGATCTCCAGCAGGCGATGGACCTTTGCGGAGGAGTACTGTCCATCCTTGCAGTTATGCCGCCACCAATAGAGCCGCACGACCTCCATGGATCCCTCCGGACGCGCCGAGGAGGCATCGTTGACAAAAAGAGTCCGCAGGCATTCCTTGACGGTCTCCGCATCCTCCTCTGTGAAGCCGGTCTTTTCCGCCAACTGCACATTGATCGCTCCCTTGAGCTTATAGAGGCCAAACCGGACAAAATGCTTCATTCCCATCGTGTCAGAGCTTCGGGTGTCACCTTTTTCCTTTTTCTCACCGTTAACGCTCTTGGTGATCTGCATCGACTCGATATCCACCGGGGAGACGCTGACCGCCTGATGGACCGACAGAGGACCGCGCACACCAACAGACAGCCCCTTGGCATCCTTGAATGCAAACACCTGCCCGAAGGTACGGACATCCAGCCATGTCTCGCAGGCCTTCTCCGCGTACTCCTGGCGGTCCTTCACACCCTTCAGCGCTGCGGAGGCACGCTCACTGAGGCTGCCGCAGCCATCATCGCACCGGTCCTCCGACTGCACAAAGATCGTATGCCCCAGATCCTGCATCCGATTGCGGAGCTTACGCTTGATACATACATCAGAGATCTCCCCATGCCCATTATAGTCCGTGCGGGGCCGGTTGCCGTTCAAGGGATCGCCATTGCTGTTCGCATTCGTGACGGAGACCAGTGCGACAAAGTCGATTTTATTCTGCAAAGCTGCCATTTTCCTTTTCCTCCTCTTTATTATCCTTGGACCGATAGAGTTCTCTTCTCTGGAGATAGTAGCCGATCAAATAGGTATCGCCCAGCGGCTGATCCCACTCCTGATCCGGGAACGCGCTGATCTTCTCCAGAATCTCACCGATCAACTCCCGGTAAAACGTCCGAAGTCCCGGCTTCAAGCGCGGCAGATATGCGCGCTCCAACTGAGATTCGATCTGCCACGTCGTATGCAGAGGGCGGCGGCAATACACGGACTGCAGCCGGATCGCGTTGGGTTCCCTGTCTTCCCCTTTATACGTGTCACGCTCCGCTTTTTCCAAAACAGCCAGCAGCCGCCCAAACTGATAGCTGCGATCAACACGCGTCTCCTCCAGCGCCATACTCAACTCCTCCTTATTGTGGTCGTAATAGTATTTTCGAATCACAGCACACGTGATAGACAACAGGTTCATGTAAATTGCCGGGTCGTAGGCCTGCGGCGTGGATGCCCTCCCGACCAGCGCCCGCTTGATATCCGCCGGGAACCTCGCTCTGTCCACACGGCATGAGAGCAGCCGCTGCATCTGCTGGCACACCACACGCTCATCTGCCACGAGCCGAGCGCTTCCCTTTTCCACACGCTGCACCCCAAACGCCGCATTGACGATCTGCAGCAGGAACGGTGCCCGCACCGCATCATACCGGCGGTTCTCCCGATTCCATCCCCACCAACAGCAGGTACTGTCCCAGGCATAGAGCCGCTGCAGAAAATCCGATGCCATAAGCTCGTTATAGTAGGTCACCGCCAGCCGCCCTGTCGTTGCCGCGTCAAAGGCCGCGATCACCACGCCAGCCGAAGCTGGCAGTTCCGTGCGCGCCCCCTCCAGGGTGCGCCGCAGCTCCTCCCGGTAATCGGTCGGCCTGACCGCGGCAGAAGCCGTTTCCGCGCGAAGCGGATGTGCCGGATGCGGGATCCGCTTGCCCTGCGGATTCCAGCAAAGGAACGTACGCCCGCCGAACACCACCTGCGCCCCCTGCTCTGCCGCCAACCAGCGCAGCGCATTGTGTGCCTTTTGGGATGCCGTATAGCTGATCGTCAGCGCCTGCGCATCATCCATAAACCGACCGCGGTAGGTGAAATTGCTTTCATCATTGGAGGAGATCAGCTTCGCGTTGCCGTTCATTGGAATGATCCCCTTGGGATGCTGCTTAGCCGGCAGCGCCTGCTCTCCGGATACCATGCACAGCGCAGTTTGTTCGCCGTCCTGCTCCCCAAGGCTCCCATACCACTGCTCAAACGCACGAAACAGCGTCCGATCTGTCCAGCACGGTCCGCTGTCTGTTCCAATACCGACCACCCGCCACCGGACAAGCTGCTTTTCATCCACCTGCTGCATCCCATGGGCGGCCAGATCGGACAGCAGACTCTTTTTCTGCACATAGGTCAGGATCGGCCCCAGCATGGCGTGGGAATGCTCCGACTCCGCCCATGCGCGCAGCTGCTCAACATACAGCGCATACTTTACCTCGTCCTGTCCTGAGAGATAGCCGACCTGCTCGCAGAGGGGGTGGGCGCAGGGCGCCCGTGTACGGCCAGCGGAATTCTCCGTCGCGGGGATGATCGTTTTTCCGTTTTCTCGCGCCACCGGCACAGCGTCCAGCAAATCTCCGTGCTCATCGAGGGTAATCTCGATATTGGCAGTTGCGATCATATGACCGATCGGCGCAAGCGGCTGATGGCCTTCCTGCACCACTCCTGCCAGGGCCGCATGCGCGTCAAAGGTCTCCACCGCTTTTTGCAAAAGGCCCATCATTCCACCTCCCCAAATTCACGCAGACCGGAGAAGTTGTCGTATTCCGCGCCGAAGGGCTTCATCTCCATTTTTCGAAGCGGCTTATGCAGTGGGCACGCCTCAGGTCTCAGAAACTCGATGATGCCCCTGCGCATAACAGGATACCAGAAGTTTGCAGTCATCAGCCCCGCAGTCTCCTCTGAATACGCCTCATCCGCATAGGTCAGCCCATGATACATCAGGCCAAAGCCCAGCTCCGGCAATTCATCATAGGCCCCTGCCCCCTCGCCGAACACGCATGGCTCCACATACCCCTGGCACTCCCGTGTTCCAAGGAAAATATCACGCCGCCCGCCCTTTTCTATCATGCGCCGCGCAATATTGTGGTGCTTATTCTCGTTGCGGTCCGCATTCAGCTCCGGCCGATTGGTGTTCCACTCAAAATGAGCCCGTACCTGATAGCATGGCGCTTTCAGATACGTATAGTAAGCGAGATCGTTTCCGCTGTCCTTCGCGCCGTGCTGGTACTTGATCGGGCGCACCCCCTTGACCTCTGTTTGAATAGGGGCCATCACCCGCACCGCGTCAATAAACCAGACCAATGTCGGTTTCCAATATACGGATGCCAAAATTCCCTTTAGTGCCTCATAGGTCGGTATCTGATAGCTGCACTTCTCTCCCCCTACCCGCATCAGCGGATCAGAAAAAAGGGCATAGTCTCCACTGACCTTAAACTCCACAATATTGGGAAATCTGGGCTTTTCCATTGCGCTACACCTCCTGAAATTCCAATATCTGCTTCTGGCTCTGAAAGCCAATATTCTCGTCGTAGTATCCTTCCTGCAGAGCCAGCACACTGCCGCCGCACAGTGGGATCAGCAAATGCTTCTGCTGCAAAGAATGCGCCTGCTGCTCGTACACCGTAACGGTATAGGGCTTCGCCTGTTCCAGCAGGCGGCTCATTTTATCCAGATCATAGGGCAGATGGAGCCGCCCCAGCTCCAGGATCAGCTCTCTCCCCTGCTCAAACGGCACCAACACATCTATCCCGCTGTTGTCGAACACGTAAAAGCACCGGCCTGCTGTTTGAAACGCCTGCCGCAGGCAATAGCTCTCATAGCCCGTATCAAAGTCCGGCTCTATAAAATCCTCATTTCCCGACAGCAGCGAGAGCAGGGTTGTTTTCTCCGCTTTGATAAAGCCATCCTGCAGCCCCGCCGTCCTCTCCATATCCTTGTAAAGCAGCTGATAATACCGTCGGATAGCGGCATCCGAGGTAAGATCCCCCGAAAATCGCTCCGGCTGCTGCTGAAATTCCCGAACCAGCGCCATGGTGGCCTGCTTTGCGCGCTGGATGTCCGGCAAATGGGTGAGATCCTCATCCCTGCAGTGTACGATACTGACCGCGCGAACCGCTTCGCTCTCTCCATTTCGGTTGCATCGTCCAGCCGCCTGAACAACGCTGTCCATCCCGGCTGTCAGCCTGATCACACTGGAAAAGGAGATATCCACACCAGCTTCAATGACCTGTGTCGATATGCATACGACCTTCGGCCCACTCTTGTCAGCCAGCGCAGCACGCAGTTCCTTCAGAACCGCTCTCCGGTGAGCCTGACACATCGCCGCGGAAAGATGAAATTTCCTATATTGCGGTGAAAGCTTCTCAAACAGCGCCGCAGACTCGCTCCGCTTGTTACAGACGACCAGCAGACTATCTGCATCTTCCAGTGTCTCATCAATAAGGGAAGGGAGTTCATCCAGTGTCACGCCACCTGCGTCGACAACTCGTGTCCGCTGAAACACCTGCCACAGCAGAGGATCATGAGGCACCATCTCCCGCTGCTCAACTGTGATCGGATGCGCCGTTGCCTCCGAGCAGGGCTGCGTTGCCGAGCACAGCACTACCGTAGCGCCGCAGCCTGCCGCCAAAAAGTTCACCGCCAGCTGAAACAGACTCAGCAGATGCGTTGGCACTGTCTGCACCTCGTCGATCACGATCACACTGCCGCACAGTGCATGAAAGCGGCGGATACAACTACCGGTTCCATCGAACAGCGTATGAAGCAGCTGCACCAGCGTGGTGATCACGATTGGCGCATCCCACGTGTCGATCAGGAGTTCTGTCAAGTCCAGCTCCTCTCCCCGCTCATCCGCACGCACTACATTGGAGTGATGCTCCAGGATCAGGCTGTTATCCTGGACATACTGCCGGATCACAGCGGCGTTCTGTTCCAGGATCGCAAGGAGGGGCGCTGTAAAAATGATCCGTGATTTATTCCAGTGAGCCGCATGGGCCAGAGCAAACCGCAGTGAGCTGAGTGTCTTCCCTGCGCCAGTCGGAACGTGCAGGCGATACACGCCGCCTGGCTGTATGGCGGCCAACTGGCACTGCTGCGAGATCGTCTGCCGCGCCGCCTGGAGCGATGTATCCGATGGGAACTCCGCCAGCCGCTCATTCACTTTGTCCAAAAGTCCCTGCCACAGAGCCGCTCTCTCCTCCAGCGGATATGCAGTCGTCAGTTCGCGGCCAAGGGAAAATGCTGCAGAATCCCAGCGGTCACCCTCGATCACCCCAGAGAGCAAAAGCCGCGCCAGCAGTCCTATGTAAAAATCTATCTCATCCTGTGTCGGCTCCTTTTGCAGCTGGGACAGCAAGCGCTCCAGAAACGTCTGGATCTCCTGCTCCGCCGCTGAAAACAAGCGCCCCAGCTCCTCCGGTCCAGCGCACGCATCCAAAAAAGCCGGGACTGCCTGTTCATAGCCTGTATCCGCCTTATCGACGCGATGCTGAAAGCCCGAATGATGGTGCTTGTCCACGCAATCAAAAAGCCCGTGATGCGCCCCCATCCCATAGGCCAGGAGTTCTGCCGTCAGCATTCCAAATGAACCGCCGACATCCGGCCTGTGATAGTGCTCCAGCAGATAGCGGGGCGCTGCAAACGTATGGTTGACCGAACCACGAACCACCGCTTCGCCGTGAGCAGCATCCCACAGATACTTCTGAAACGCCGGAGACGCCTTGCCCATGTCGTGCAGCAAACCGCACAAGCGGGCCGCCGAGGGCAGCGCCGCCTCGCGCAGAGCAGCGCTGGCATGGTCCGCAGTATTTCGGCTGTGCTCCTCCAGCGTCTGGAATCGGAACGCCTCCTCATCTGCGGTGATATGCGCATAGAGCACGGCTTTCACCTCCCCCAAATCTCAGTCGATCTGATGTTCTCACTCAAAAACAATCGTCTTTCTTTACAGGACTATAGTATACCCTTTTTGTCCATCTGTCAATTTAATTTTATAGTATTGTTGTTTATATGTTTGGTTGACAAAGCAAAATCTTTTTAGTATAGTTCACATGTCGCTACATCGCAGCGTGGATTTAAACACAGTATTGTTATTTATCAGCGGAGTTGAAGAACGGCGTATGCCGTTCTTCTCTCTTTTCCGGCCCATTGCGCCCCTCATTCCTCCATATACTCCTGGTAGTCCCCTTCGCTGGCGAAGAGGACCCACCGGCCATCCACGTACCCCATGTAACCGCTGTTATTGTAGTAACCCTTCATTGTGATGTCCTCCTTCTCCGGGGTTCTCCCGCTTTCTGAGGACAGTATACAAAATGCGCTGTCCAGAAAACCGGACAGCGCATCGCCATATTTCAATATGATGTTACAAAAAGAGGCACAAAATGATCGGCAGGAACATCGCCGGGACATAATTCATCAGCTTCAGCTTCGTGACCCCCAGCATGTTCATCGACAGGCCGATGAGCAGCAGCGAGCCAACCGTATTCATCTCCGCGATGACCGTCTCACTTAGAAACGGCGCGGCCACTGTGGCCAGAATGCTGATCGCTCCCTGATAAAGGAACACCGGCACACTGGAAAAAAGCACGCCCACGCCCATGCTGGAGGCAAAAATACATGCCCCCGTGCCGTCCATCAGCGCCTTGGTATACAGCAGCGCATGGCTGCCGTTCAGCCCGGAATCCAGCGCCCCCTTGATGGCCATCGCCCCCACGCAGAACAGCAGCGTGGTGCTCATCAGTCCCTGGGAGAAGCGATGGTCCTCCGCCCTGGAGAAGCGCCGCTCCACCTTGCCGCTGAGCCGCTCCAGCCATCCATCGAGGTCCAGCCACTCCCCCAGCAGCGCACCCAGCACCATAGAAAAAATGGTGACCAGCGTCTTGCTGCCGTCCAGCAGTCCATCTGCGGCGATATACAGGACACACAGGCCCAGGCCCTGCATGATCCGCTCGCTGAAACGCTCCGGGATCTTCTGGCCCAGCCGGTGGATCAGCAGGCCGATCCCGCCGCCCAGCAGGATGGCCAGCACATTGACGATGCTTCCCAGCAGGATCATACTTCTCCCTCCGTTCCCTGCTCCGCAGCTTTTACCAGGTCCATGACAACAGCGCCGCCCAGCATCAAACCTGCCACAGAGGGCACCCAGGGTACGCTGGCCGGGACGCTGCGCCGCCCGGGCGGCGGCGCTTCCAGCTGTGCGGTGAGCGCAGGCTCCTCCGGGGAAAAGACCACCTTCAGGTGCTTGATCCCCAGCCGCCCCAGCTCCCGACGCATCACGCGGGCCAGGGGACACCCGCTGGTCTTGCTCAGATCCGTCACCCGCAGCTGAGTGGGATCCAGCTTATTGCCGGTCCCCAGGGCGGAGATAATTGGGATGCCGCGCTCCAGGCAGCGGCAGATCAGATCCACCTTGCAGGCCACCAGGTCGATGGCGTCCACCACATAGTCGCACTCCGGCAAGAGCTGCGCGCCATTTTCCCGCTCATAGCGGGCCTGGACCGGATGGACCTGGCAGTTCGGATTAATATCCAGCACCCGCCGGGCCAGCACCTCCGCCTTTGGCTGTCCGACCGTAGAGGTCAGCGCCCCCAGCTGGCGGTTGATATTGCTCTCGCCGTACACATCCTGATCCACCAGGGTCAGCTGTCCTACACCGGAGCGGGCCAGCGCCTCCACCACATAGCTGCCCACGCCGCCCAGACCGAACACGCACACATGGCTGCGCTCCAGTTTCTCCAGCGCCTCGGCACCCAGGATCATCTCATTGCGGAGAAATCGTTCACTCATGGTAGTCCTCCTGTCAAAACAGGGAGGGCAGCCAAGCTACCCTCCCCCTCATACACTGTCGCTATTGCTTTGTACCGGGATCAGCCAACATACTTCATGCCGGACTGGACCTCTGCGGTGACATTCTCCAGCTGCGCGTCCTGCCAGGCGTTGTACTGCTCGTTCAGCAGGGTCGTCTCGCAGGCATAGTACCAGTACTCCACGTCGCTTGCGCCCACGAAGTACATGATGTGCTGACCATAGCTGGTCTCCACGATGCCGGTGTCGCCTGCCTTGCGGCCATCGGCCAGGCACCAGTCCTCGAAGGCAGCGGTCATCCGTCCCTGGTAGACATCCTCATACAGGCCGCCGTTGGTGTTGCTGCCGGTGTCGGTGGAGTACTCCTCCGCCAGAGAGGCAAAGCCCTCCTCGGTGCCATCCCAGCTGGCCAGGATCTCTTCGGCTCTGGCCTTGACCATATCGTCGGTAGCCTCCTCGCCGTTGGCAGTCTGCACGCTGTCCTTGGTGACCAGGATGTGGCGGACATCATAGGTGCTGGGGGCCTCGTTGCGGCTGCGGCTGTTGAACAGAGCCACATAGCAGCGGTTGTTATCGGTGTCCTCCAGGACCTCCAGATCGCCGCTCTTGCGGCCCTCGTCGAACAGCCACTCCAGAGCGGCGGTGCTGCCGTGAGTAAGCTCCTCATCAGCGGTCAGAGTGGCCTCGTACTTCTCAGCCACGACCTCCAGCTCGCCGCCCATCTCGATAGCCTCCTTGATTTCCTCGGCCTTGGTCATGGCGTTCTCCATGGCTTCTGCCTTCTGCTCGTCGGTAGGCTCGCTGATGGTGTTGCCATCCGCATCAACAGGGGTGCCGGACACCAGGATGTAGGCGCCGTCCACCATGTCATAGTCGTTCTTGTGCTCCTCGTAGTAGGCCTTGACCTCGTCCTCGCTGACAGAGAGGCTGTCATAATAGGACTGGCTGTACTTGCTGGCCAGCAGGTCGATCTTCAGATTCTTCTCGTAGATGCTCTTGGTCATGTTCTCGCCATAGATCGCCTTCAGGAAGGAGCTGTAGCTGTAGCCGTTGCTCTGTGCCTGGCTCTTCATGGTCTCCACGGTGGAGTTGAAGTCCTCCATGTCCTCATCCGTGAGCGTCATGTTCTCAGCCGCGGCCTGGGCCAGAGCGACTTCGACCTGACGGATGGACTCCACCGTCTGCTCCTGGAAATACTCAGCCCAGGTCTGGCCCTCCTCGTCGTCGGAGGTGAAGGACATCTGGCTGTCCAGAGGCTTGCTGGTATCCAGCAGGCCATAGGCCACCATCATGGAGCCGGTGTCGGAGTTGATAAAGTTCTGATAGATGTTGCCGTAGAAATAGCTGACATCCGCCGCGGTGTACTCCTTATCACCCACGGTCAGGGCCACCTGGCCGCGCTGAATGATGTGGGAGTTGTACACCACCAGTGCGATCGCCACCACTACAAAAAGGATGGCCCCTGCGGTATACAGTCTGCTGGACCGCTTTTCATCGGCCTTCTGCTTTGCCTCGCGGGCAGCCTTGCTCTCGACAGCGCCGCTGGACACGAGGTCCTGACGCTTTTTCTTCTCTCTGGATGCGCTCATAATCGTTCATTCCTTCCGAAAATTTCTGCGTTCGCCCAACGGCGAACCGCTGAAGCATTTGTATTTTGTTGTCGGCCAAAGACCGCTCAACGGCTAATATTATACTTGATTGCCGCCTGTTTCGCAAGCCCAAGTTGCACAGGCGGTGTAAATTATTTATGAATCGGTGTAAACCGACAAAAAAACACCGCGGAGAGCGATTTCTCCGCGGTAAATAGCCTGTATTTATGCTTTTTCGTAGGTGTTTTTCACCCGTGCCAGGCTGCTGACGACCTGAAGGTGCTGGGGGCAGACGTCCTCACACTGTCTGCACTCCACACAGGCAGAGGCCAGGCCCCGCCCATCGGCCAGTTTCTGATAGGCCGCGGTATTGGCGCTCTCGCCCCGGCGCAGAGGAATCTGGTCGGCATTGAAGAGGGCGAAGTAGTCGGGAATGGGGATACTCTGAGGGCAGCCCTCCTCGCAGTACCGGCAGGCCGTGCAGGCGATGGCAGGCAGCTGACTGATGGTCTGGGCCGCCCGCTCCAGCAGACGCAGCTCCGCGTCACCCAGGGGAGCGAAGTCCGCCATATAGCCGGTGTTGTCCTCCACCTGAGCCTGGCTGGACATACCGCTGAGGACCATGATGACCTCCGGCAGGCTGGCCGCAAAGCGGATCGCCCAGGAGGCGGGAGACCAGTCGGGGTGCATCGCCTTCATCTCAGCGGCCACCTCGTCGGGCACGTTGGCCAGCTTGCCGCCCTTCACCGGCTCCATGATGACCGCCTTCTTTCCGTGGCGGACGATGGTCTCATAGCACTTGCGGGACTGGACGCGCTCGTCCTCCCAGTCCAGATAGTTCAACTGGATCTGCACGAACTCCACCTCGGGATGCTCCGTCAGGATGGTGTCCAGCACATCGGCCTTGTCGTGGAAGGAGAAGCCCAGATGGCGGATCTTCCCCTCCGCCTTCTTCTGGGACAGGAAGGCAAAGGTGTTCAGCCGCTTGGCGGTCTCATAGCTCTCCTTGTGCAGGTTGTGGAGCAGATAGTAATCGAAGTACTCCACGCCGCATTTAGCCAGCTGATCGTCAAAGATCCGGACCTGGTCGGCCTCCGTCCCCTCCTTCAGCTGGAACATGGGCATCTTGTCCGCCACAGTGAAGCTGCCGCGCTCATGGCGCTCCACCACGGCCTTCCGCACCACGTTCTCGCTCTCGCCGCCGTGGTACATATAGGCGGTGTCGAAATAGGTATATCCACGCTGCAAAAATGTATCCACCATGGAGCAGACCTGCTCCATGTCCACCTTGGTCTGCACGCTGGCATCGGGCAGCGGCAGGCGCATCATACCAAAACCAAGTTTTTTCATATGGATCTCCTCCGTCAGAATTGTTCGGTTTTATTGTACCAGATGCAACTATATTTTTCAAGCCCGCATCGCATACCAGCAAAAATTGCCGGGAGACCCATGCATGGGTCTCCCGGCAGCTCGCTTTATTCTGTTGTGGGAGGTGTCGGCTCCGCGGGAATACTGGGCTCCTGCGTGCCGGGGGTCGGCTCGCTGGGCCAGACATAGTCCGGGTCGCCCGGGACAGGCTCGGCGTCATCGTCATCCTGATTGCCGTTTTCTCCGCCCTCGCTGGGCTTCAGCCAGCCGGGCAGCTCCTCATCCTCCGGCCAGACATAGTCCGGATCTCCGGGAACAGGCTCGGCATCCACATAGTTCTCATCGTGGATCGTGCAGCTCCCCTGCAGCTGCCAATAGGTCAGCTGGGTATCATTGTCGGTAGCCGAGACAGGAGTGCCGCCGGTGATCGTACCGTCAGCATTGACGGTGGTCTCCCCCATCATAAGATACTCGCGCCCCTTCAGCATGACCCTGGTGGTACAGGTATCTTCAGGGCAGAAGTCGTTGGCCAGGTGGCTCTCACCGGTCTCCGGGTCGGTGCAGATGCGCACCTCAACATGGCAGCTGCAAGTCTCCGTAGGCTTGGCACTCTCCTGGATCTCCGCGCTGGTCGTTCTGGTACACAGCTCAGAGGGCAACAGACCGCTGTCCGCACAGACGGTAACCGAGGTGATGCCGCTGGGCCGCTCGAAGAAGGGCTTGTTCTCCAGGCTGGCATGGATCTGCTCCATGATCAGCTTCCAAGCCTTGGCGGCGGGATTGCCGCTGGCATGGATCTTCTCATTGCCGTTGCTGTAGCCCACCCACACAGCAGCAGAGTAGTAGGGGGTGTAGCCCACAAAGTAGCGGTCGAAGTTGTTGCTGGTGGTACCGGTCTTGCCAGCAATGCTCATACCGCTGAAGGAGGCGCTGCCGCCGGTACCGCCGCTGACCACGCTGCTGAGCATCTTATTCATCAGGTAGGCGGTGGTCTCCTTCATGGCCACCCGGGAGGAACTGGCATTGTCCACCAGGACGGTGGCGTTGTCGTTGAGCCGGATCTCTGTGATGGTGCGCGGCTCAGTATACACGCCCTTGTTGGCAAAGGCACCGAAGGCCGCCGCCATTTCCTCGGTGGTAACACCGTATGTCAATCCGCCCATGGACAGAGGGGCCAGCGCGTCATCGCGCTCGTTCAGGTCAAAGCCCAGATTGTCCTCCATAAAATAGAAGGAGTTGGTGGTACCCAGCATATCCAGCACCCGATAGGCCACCGTGTTGAGGGACCACTGCACGCTGTAGCCCACAGTCCGCGCACCGCTGTATTTGTTGTTGGAGTTCTTGGGATAGCCGCCGGTACCGGCATCGTTCAGCTTCGCAGGGTAGTCATCGACCACACTGGCGGGGGTGATGCTATCCGCATCGATAGCGGGTGCGTACACCGCCACGGGCTTGATCGCGCTGCCCGGCGCCCGGCGCTTGGTGGCCAGGTTCTGGATACGGCTGCCCTCCTTCTCGCCGACGCCGCCGGCCATCGCCACCACATCACCGGTGTAGGGATCCACAACCGTAATGGCGCTGTCCATCGGCGTACCCTTGGCAGAGGGGTAGTCGAAATTGGACGTATCCTCATAGACGCTGTCCACGATGCTCTGGATATTCATATCCAGCGTGGTATAGATGTTATAGCCCGCGTGGAACAGCAGCTGCTCCGCCACATCCGCGCTGCAGCCGTTGGTCTCAGCGATCAGCTCGATGGCATCCTCCACCACCGCATCGGTGAACCAGGAGTAGGGGCTGGTGGTGTCGCCGATGACCGCCTGGTCGGGGTCGTTGGCGTGCAGCGCCTTATACTCCTCCGTGTCAGTAAAGAGCAGCTTCTCGGCCACAGCAGCGTCGTGCTCCGCCTGGTCGATATACCCCTGCTCCAGCATCTGGGCCAGGATGATCTCCTGGCGCTTCTTGTTGAAATCTCTGGGTGTCCTGACGGAGCCGTCCTCCTGGACAAACTCCGCATCCCGCAGCGGGTCATACAGAGAGGGGTTGTTGGTGATGGCGATGATCGACGCGCTCTCGGCAAGGCTCAGCTCCGATACATCCTTGCCGAAATACTTCTCCGCCGCGGTCTGGATGCCGTCGCAGCCGGAGCCGAAGTAGACATAGTTCAGGTACAGCGTCAGGATGTCCTCCTTGCTGTTGGTCTTCTCAAACTCCAGCGCCCGGAAGATCTCGCGGATCTTGCGCTTGACGCTGACATCGTTATCTCCGGTCACATTGCGCAGCATCTGCTGGGTGATGGTGGAGCCGCCCCGGGTGCTGCCGGTGGTAAAGGTCTTGACGAAAGCTGCCGCCGTACCCTCCCAGTCCACGCCCTCATGCTCCCAGAAGCGCTTGTCCTCAATGGCCACCAGCGCGTCGATCAGATGCTGAGGGATCGCGTCATACTCCACGATCTTTCGGTTGCTGCCCGTGTCAAAGAGCGTATCCAGTACCCGCCACTCGCCGGTGCCGTTGTCCATGTACCAGATGGTGCTGGCCTCGTCCATGGTCAGCGCCTCCACCTCCACGCCCACTGTAGGGATGATAGATGTGTTGACATAGGTCATGAAGATGTTGAAAAACAGCACAAAGGTCAGCAGACCGATGCACAGCAGCGTAAACAGCGCCAGCAGCAGCTTGCCAAAAAAGCCCAGGATCCGGCGTGCCACGCTCCTCTTCTTCTTTTTGCGCGGCCGCCCGGCGTTGCCTGCCGGCGTCTGAGCGCCGCGATTCGTATGTTCCATGAATGGAATACCTCCTTTTCATGCCGCTGACGCCTTCACTAGGGTCTGGCGCAGCATCAGCAGCCCCGCTGTCCGGCGAAAAATCCCGCCACACAGCTCGCAATAAAATACCCCAAAATACAGTATATCACAGTTTGTCAACTTCTGAAAAGTGCAATCATTCGCATTTTTCTTTCATATTCCGCGAGATTTCTGTTTTTTCTCCACAAAACACAAAAAATAAGTGGAGAAATCGTCGAAAAAGCAAGGACTTCTGCTCTTGCATTTTTCAAGAAAAGCGGTTACACTATAGGAGCAACGAAACGGCGGCGTTATCACCCGCACAGAACACAAGGAGGTACCCGCCATGAGCGAGGAATTCGGCCCTAATTTTATCACCGTCACCGATGAGGACGGCAACGACATCGAGCTTGAGTTGGTGGACGCTCTGGAGCACAACGGCCAGACCTACATGGCCTTCTATCCCGCCGTTGAGGAAGGCGCGGACGAGGACAGCGAGGACTACGGCATGGTGATCCTGAAGTCCATCATGGAAAATGGCGAGGAGCTTCTCTCCACGCTGGACAGCGAGGAAGAGCTCAACGAGGTCTACGATCTCTTTATGGAGCGCCTATTCGAGGATGAGGACGAGGAATAATCCTCTCTGCTCACTTTAACGGTCCTTTGGGGCAAATAGTTCCCGGGACACAGATCATTTGTTGAATGGCCCTGCGGGGTTCGTGATGAGTCTTTTTTTAACCCACATTTTGTTATTCGGGATGCTGGCTCACCCTCTGGTTTGCAGACCTCCCGGCTGCCGTTGCGGCTGGAAGCTGGTAGCAGTGAAGGATGGTGCAGGCGACCCACCTGCCTTTTATGTGCAGGTTATAACAGGGCTCACACGGCTTCTGCGGGGCTTTCTTATATCCTTTGGCGGTTATTCACCGTCTTTTCTAAGCAAATACAAAAAACTCCCGAAACCGTAAGGTTTCGGGAGTTTTTAATCGCGTTGCAGGTGAAATTACTTGATCTCGACCTTAGCGCCAGCCTCTTCCAGCTTCTTCTTCAGCTCCTCAGCCTCATCCTTGCTGACAGCCTCCTTCAGAGCCTTGGGAGCGCCCTCGACAGCAGCCTTAGCCTCAGCCAGGCCCAGACCGGTGATCTCGCGGACAACCTTGATGACCTTGATCTTGGCAGCAGCGTCGAAGCCAGCCAGGACGACGTCGAACTCGGTCTTCTCCTCAGCAGCGGGAGCAGCAGCGCCAGCAGCGGGAGCAGCCATAGCGGCAGCGGAAACACCGAACTCCTCCTCCAGAGCGTGAACCAGCTCGCTCAGCTCCAGAACGGTCAGAGCCTTAACTTCCTCGATCATAGCAGTAATCTTCTCACTAGCCATTGTTAGTTACCTCCTGATAATTTTTAAATAAATAGTAGTTGATTTGCCGCCTCATTGCGGCATGATGGTGCAGCAGGCCGATGCTTACTCGGCAGCTTCCTCGGCGGGAGCGCCCTGCTTCTCGGCGATCTGCTTCAGCACGCAGGCCAGACCAGAGATGGGGGCCAGCATGGTGCCCAGGACCTGGGCCTGCAGGACGGGCAGAGCGGGGATCTCGGCCAGAGCCATGACCTCGTTGAGGGGCATGACCTTGCCATCCATAAAGCCGCCCTTGATCTCGAACTTGTCGTTGAGCTTCTTGGCGAAATCGTTGATGACGCGGGCGGGAGCCACGGGATCATCATTGCAGATAGCCAGAGAAGTGGTACCGTTGAGCAGGTCGCCCAGCTCGCTCATGTTGCAGTTGTTGACAGCAAAGCGCAGCAGGGTGTTCTTCACAACAGCGTACTCGACATTGTTCTTGCGCAGCTCAGCGCGCAGAGCGGTATCCTCGGCGACGGTGATACCCTTGTAATCCACCAGGACGCCAGCAGCGGCATTCTGCAGCTTCTCGGTCAGAGCTGCAACGATCGCCTGCTTTTCGCTCAGAACTTTTGCGTTAGGCATTCTTGTTTTCACCTCCATTAGATTTGCGGGAACTGGTGCGTTCAAGAAAGGAAAGAAAACGGTCCTTGCGCAAAGACGCAAGGACCGTGCTAATCATAAAACGATTGGCCATCCTCGGCAGGACTTACGAGCGGGGCTCACCTGCTGTCTTTGGAACGCAACAGATATTATATTCAAGTATCGACTGTTTGTCAATACCTAAATATCAAAATTGCGGACAAATTTTACCGTTCGGTAAAATTACACCATCTTGGCAGTGCTCAGCTTGATGCCGGGGCCCATGGTGGAAGCGGTCACGCAGCTCTTGACATACTGACCCTTGGCAGCGGAGGGCTTAGCCTTGATGATAGCGCCCATGAGAGCATTGTAGTTGTCCAGCAGTTTCTCAGCGCCGAAGGACACCTTGCCG
>CAYSDG010000008.1:0-36196 GCA_964429705.1 uncultured Oscillospiraceae bacterium
TCATGGACCAGTGCCAGGATCTCGTTGGCGACCACTTCAGCTTCGTTCGCGGCGTGGTGGACTCCCCCGACCTGAGCCTGAACATCTCCCGCGAGCTGCTGCAGCACGACCGTCAGCTGAAGCTGATGGCCAACAACATCGAGAAGAAGATCAAGGGCGAGCTGGAGCGCATGCTGCGGGATGACCGTGAGGGCTATGAGAAGTTCTTCAAGAACTTCGGCCAGCAGCTGAAGGTCGGCTGCATGAACAACTTCGGCGCCAAGCGGGAGCTGCTGCAGGATCTGCTGCTGTTCTACTCCTCCACCGAGAAGAAGATGGTCACGCTGGCCGAGTATGTGGAGCGGATGCCCGAGGACCAGAAGTATATCTACTACGCCTCCGGCGAGAGCATTGCCGCCATGGACAACCTGCCCCAGACCGAGCTGCTGCGTGAGCGCAACATGGAGATCCTCTACCTCACCGAGCAGCCCGACCAGCTGCTGATGGAGGTCCTGCGGGAGTACAAGGACAAGGAGCTCCGCTCCGCCGTGGACGGCGATCTGGATCTGGACAACATGCCCGAGGCCGCCAGCGAGGAGGCCTACAAGGTCACGCTGGACTTTATCAAGGAGGCTCTGGGCAACAGCGTGGACGAGGTCCGCATCAGCCGCAAGCTGAAGACCCACCCCGTCTGCCTCACCAGCGGCGACGGCATCAGCTTCGAGATGGAGCGCTATTTCACCGCCACCCAGCCCGAGATGGGCATGAAGGCCAAGCGCATCCTGGAGCTGAATGTGGAGCACAACGCCTTTACAGCCCTTGAAAACGCCCGTTTCAGCGACCCCGAGAAGGCCAAAAAGTACGCTCAGGTGCTGCTGAACCAGGCCAAGCTGATCGCAGGTCTCCCCGTGGACGATCCCTCCGGCTACACGGACCTGCTGGTGAGTCTGTTTAACTGATAACGCACAAAAAGAGCCGCAGCCGCGGCTCTTTTTCTGTTTTTGTGGGAGTTTCGCGCTCCGGCGCGAGGCACTTTGCCCGCGGCGGCAAAGTCCCCAAAGCGCCACCGGCCCCCTTCGAGCCGGACTCCCCACTTTTGCCGGGTGGCCTAATTTTGCGTCAGAAGGGATCACAACCCTTCGTTCTATGCGGCTCGGAGTCAGATCCATCTTCCAGAGCTTCGCCTGTCGGCCCACGATACCGAGACAAACAGACTTGTCGGTTATTGCCGCTGTCTCACACTGTACAATGGGCCTTGAAACTTTTGTTAACGGAGCCTCGCAGCAAAAAAGGGGCGCTGCATCATGCAGCGCCCCCTTATCAAATCTATCACGACACTTTGATCCGCTTTGTCACCACAGCGCCCACCACACCGATACAGACACCGGCCACTACGCCGCTGACCATCAGTACCGGCAGATAATAGGCCAGTCCTGTCGTCTCCAGCACAGCCATGGCCACCAGGATCTGCCCCACATTGTGGCACACGCCGCCAGCTACGCTGACGCCCAGCATGGAGAGCTTTCCGGTTTTTTTCAGCAGCGCCATCACCGCCAGGCTCAGCGTCGCCCCCGCCAGCGAGTAGGCAAAGGAGTAGGCATTGCCAAAGGTCATAGACACCAGCAGCACCCGGATACCCGAGATCACCGCCGCGTCCCGCAGACTCATGCGGTACAGGGCAAAGATCACCACCAGGTTGGTCAGCCCCAGCTTCACCCCCGGCACAGCAGCGGTCACCGGCACCATGCTCTCCAGCCAGCTCAGAACCATAGCCAGAGCGGTGAGCAGAGCGTACCGGGCAATTTTTTGACTTTTCATACAGCTCCTCCCTCTCAGCTGACCGCATCAAAGGCGGCGCTCTCGCCGCCCACGATCGTGACGGTCAGTTTGTGGGGCAGGCACACGATGCTCTCCCCCTCCCGGCTGATACGGCCGGTGCGGACACAGGTGTGGTCCCCGCAGTTGGCATCTGTGATGGATACCATCCCATCGGAGACGCAGAGTGTGTTGTAGCTCTCCTCCCCGAATGTGATCTCCCGGTCCTGGCTGAGTGCGAAGCGCCCCACCTCCTGTCCGTCGATGGTCACCACCGCATAGCCCCCCTGCTCCCCGGGGCGGGTCATCCACCACAGCAGCCCCGCCGCCAGCAGAACCGCCGCGATCAGCAGCAGATCATAGCGCAGCTTCTTCATTCGCCGCCTCTTTCTTGATAGACATATCCGTTCTCCTTCTGCGCCCCAGCACGGGGCGCGTGCATTTTTCTTTATACTACCACAAACAGCAGAGAAAAACAAACAGTAAAATGCCGCTGTGCGGTCAGTTTGCACAGCGGCATTCTGGTCATGATTTCCTTATGCCAGGTCCTCTCCCAGCAGATACCGGCGCGCAGGCGCGACCCGATACAGGGCAGCAAAGGCCGCCAGCGTCAGCAGCATATCCGGGAGCGCCCAGAGGATATTGTAGAGGAACGAATAGAGCCAGGGCGTCGTCATGGTCATACCCAGGAAGGACTCCGGCATCCACTTGCCCCAGACGAACACGCCCACCAGATAGCTGGCGAGAAACTGCAGGCCCACGCCTACGACCGTGCCGCCAAAGGCCCCCGGTCTGCGGCCCTTGAAGAGTCCCGCCCCCAGGCCCAGCATGGCAAAGGCCAGGAAATAGTCGAAAATAATGGTGGTCCAGTCGATAGCGGTGCCGCCCATAATATAGTTCAGCCCGCCAAAGACGAAACCCGCCATAGCGCCCCATCCGGCACCCCATCGCACGCCGAAAAAGATGATGGGCATGGCGGAGAGCGTGACGGAGCCGCCGCTGGGCAGCCTGTAGAGCACGATCAGCTCCAGGATCAGGGCCAGCGCCACCAGAATGGCGGCCTCACAGATCGCTTTTGTTTTTCTTCTCATGATGTACTTTCCTTCCTTTTTAAGAGGTCGGGAAGTGCCTGCGGGCAACAAAAAATCGCATACCCGCAAGGCGCGGATATACGATAGGGTCCATCCATGTGCAATCGCATTCCTACGCCGGCATTACCCGGATCAGGTTCGAGGGACCAGACGGCAATACGTCACATCTCAGCCGGCATGCGCCAGCGCCCCTTGGATCGTGTACAGTGTATCAGCTTGTCAGCCGCTTGTCAAGAGGGCTTTGAAGAAAAAAGCACCGGCCCCCTGGATAACCAGGAGCCGGTGCTTGGGGGGCGGAATCAGCCCAGACGCTTCGCGCCCTTGTAGTATGTATTGTAGTACCCCTCGTTGAGGCTGCTGACGCGGACATACTTGCCGCTGGAGCCGGAGGAGGCATGGATGAACTCGCCGCCGCCGATGTAGATGCCCACATGGGAGCAGGCCTTGCCATTGCTGCGGGCCGGGTCACAGAACAGGACCAGGTCGCCGGGCTGCAGATCGCTGCGGGCCACGCTGACGCCAGCGGAGTTCCACTGGGAAGTAGCGGAGTGGGGCAGGCTGTAGCCAAACTGCTTGAAGATGTACATGGTGAAGCCGGAGCAGTCGAAGCCCTTGGCGGATGCGCCGCCATAGACATAGGGAGTGCCCAGATACTTCTTGGCCATCGCCACTACCTGGCTGCCGATGCTGCTGGCATCTGCCTTCGTGTAGGGCTTGACATAGTCAGCGCTGATGTAGCCGACGGTGTCCTTATACTTGATGGAATACCAGCCGTCCTTCAGCGCGACCAGCTCCACCGTGTCGCCTGCGTAGACCTTGGTCAGGACGCTGCTGCCGGTGTTGGCCTGGCTGCGGACATTGACGCAGTCACCGGTGACAGTACCCCGGTTGTCCGCCACGGATACACCGTCCACCGCCACATAGTCAGCGCTGACATAGCCGATCTGCTCACCCACGGTGATCTCGCACCAGTCGCCGGTGATGCTGACGAGCGTCACCTTCGCGTCCTTCTGCAGGGTGGAGAGAACGGCGGCATCCTTGGATGCCTCGGCGCGGAAATTCACATCGCTGCCGGTGATCGCCGCTTCCTTGTTGACGGTGACCGTCTCCCCGGCGGCAGGGGTATAGTCCAGATAGTCGGCGTGGACATAGCCCACATAGCTGCCGTAGCTGACCTTATACCAGCTGTCCAGCACCTCGTTGACCTCGACCTTCGTCCCATCGGTGAGGTAGGTCAGGGTCGCGGCCTCGGCGTTGGGCTGGCTGCGCATCCGCAGGGAATCCGCATCCACCACACCGGTACCAAGAGAGGCGGCAGCCGCAGTGGCCGTCATCATCACGGCAGCCAGAGCGGACAGAACAGCAGTCTTCATCAAAAGCTTTCTCATTCGTGTCTCCTCTATCGAAACGTCTTATCCTTCGTACAAAACCAGCTTACTTGCCGGCCAGAGCGCGCTCCAGCCAGATAGCGGAGACATCCATGGCAGCGTAAAGGCTGTCCTTCTCACTCTTTTTGACCACGCGGTCACGGCTCTTCAGATTGGCAGCGGTGCGCTGCAGCTCCACAGAGACCTTCGTCGCCACGTCCAGATCCTTCTCCTTCTTCGTCTCCTTGACCTGCATCAGGATAATATAAGGATCCGCCATGGAACCATAATAGATCATATTGCCAACACGGCGCAGGGGATGGTCCTTGTAAACCAGTCCCTCTTTACTCTGAGACAATGGATTCACTTCCTCACTTTGTAATAATTGTAACCGAATTGTAACACACTCAGAACCGTTATGTCAAGCGCTTCGACAGAATTAGTCAAAACACGGCAGCACCCCTGTTCTGCCAGCTGTGAAACTCCCCCGATTCGGAAATTTTCAGCGCAAAAATGCGATCGCCGCCAAAGTTTCCTCTTGACAACCGGAAAAAACGTGTTATACTCCAAGCAACTAAACAAGCAAACCGTTGATGCGGAGATAACGGCAATGATGCCTGCACAGAGAGCCCGGGGTGCTGTGAGCCGGGCCGGAAACACATTGTCAAATGGGCCGCTGAGGGCGCAGTCAAAGGCCGCTGGCCGAGTATTCTGCGACGTGTGGGCATACGTCAGTTGCCGGGGGTATGCTGGTATCCCGCAAGAGCACGGCCGCAGGCCGTGAAGCAAGGTGGCACCGCGGATAAGCTTTTATTCGTCCTTGAGAGAAGCAGTCATGCTCCTCTCAGGGATTTTTTATTTTCAGGAGGACCCATTTATGCAATTACTGACCAAGCGATGGCGGCCCTGACGCCCCCACCATCTGACCTGACAATGACTACGACCTGGAGCTGTCACTTCCCTGGCAGTCCAATGACATGAATGGAGGATCATCATGAACGCTAACGGCATTTCTTTTGACACCTATCTGAAAAATTATCCCGACGCCAACGGCTTCTTCGGAAAATACGGCGGCTCCTACATCCCCGACGAGCTACAGAAGGCCATGGATGAGATCACCGAGGCCTACTTCACCATCTGCCAGTCCCGGCAGTTTATCGCCGAGCTGCGCCGCATCCGGAAGGAATTCCAGGGCCGCCCCACCCCCATCTCCCATCTGGATCGGCTGAGCCACAAGCTGGGCAGCGTGCAGCTGTACGCCAAGCGCGAGGATCTGAACCACACCGGCGCCCACAAGCTGAACCACTGCATGGGCGAGGCGCTGCTGGCCAAATACATGGGCAAAAAGAAGATCATCGCTGAGACCGGCGCAGGGCAGCACGGCGTGGCCCTGGCCACTGCCGCCGCCTATTTCGGTCTGGAGTGCGACATCTACATGGGCGCGGTGGACATCAGGAAGCAGGCTCCCAACGTGGCCCGCATGAAGATCCTCGGTGCCCGCGTGGTGGAGGTGACCGACGGCCTCGCCACCCTGAAGGAGGCAGTGGATGCCGCCTTTGCCGCCTACAGCCGGGAGTATCACGACAGTATCTACTGCATCGGCTCGGTGCTGGGTCCCCACCCCTTCCCCATGATGGTCCGTGATTTCCAGCACGTTGTGGGCGAGGAGGCCCGCTCCCAGTTTCTGGAGATGACCGGGCATCTGCCCGATGCTATCGTGGCCTGCGTGGGCGGCGGCTCCAATGCCATGGGCCTCTTCTCCGGCTTCCTTAACGACCCGGTCGACATTTACGGCGTGGAGCCCCTGGGCCGCGGCAGCGCGCTGGGCGATCACGCCGCCAGCCTGACCTATGGCAGCGAGGGCGTGATGCACGGCTTCAACAGCATCATGCTGAAGGATGCCAACGGTGACCCCGCCCCGGTCTACTCCGTGGCCAGCGGACTGGACTACCCCTCCTCCGGCCCCGAGCACGCCTTCCTCCGGGATCTGGGTCGGGTGAAATACGATGTCATCGGTGACGACGAGACCATCGACGCCTTCTTCGAGCTTGCCCGCATGGAGGGCATCATCCCCGCCATTGAAAGCTCCCACGCGGTGGCCTACGCCATGAAGCTGGCAAAAGAGATGGGCCACGGCTCGATCCTTATCAATCTCTCCGGACGCGGCGACAAGGATATGGACTATATCATTGAGAAATACGGCATCCGGTGAGCGCCGTGTGGGCGAGCTCTGCTCGCCCACACGGTCCCTGCCGCCCGCAGCGCAAACTCCCGCTTTACAGGCGGCCAAAAAAGTGGTATGATTTCATCGACAAGTGGATCAAAATATCGACCACTGCCCTCTGTGCGGCGCATGGAATAGGGTGTAAATCCCTGCGAGTCGGTCACTGTGAAGCCCCCTGCGGGGCCAAGTCAGATACATGCCGGTCGATAGCATTCTGCCGAAACCGGAAGTGCGCTCTCGTTGTTTCGGCCTTGTCGCTCTGTGCGGCAAGGCTTTTGTGCGTCCTGCGGCGGCATGGGCGCTTTTTTGCTGCCCGGATGCAGCATACATTATATAATGTATATGCTGCCAGCCGCTCCACCTGTCATGCTTTACGAAAAAGAGGTATTATCTATGGAATTGCAAGCTCTGCTCCAGCAGATCACACCCGCCAATCAGGCCGCCTACGATGCCTGTATCGCCCGCTTTGACGCAGTCGCCAAGCCCGTTGGCAGTCTTGGCAAGCTGGAGACCCTCCTGGCCCGCATCGCCGGCATCACCGGCACCCCCATTATCGACCTGGGCAAAAAATGCGTGCTGGTTTTCTGTGCCGACAACGGCGTTCTGGCCCAGGGCGTGGCTCAGAGCACCCATGACGTCACCACCGCCATCGGCCGCTCCCTGGCCGCCGGTACCGCCAGCGTCTGCGTGATGGCCAAGTCCGCAGGGGCCGATACCTTCCCTGTCGACATGGGCATGATCGACACCGTTCCCCAGCTGCTGGACCGCCGCGTGGCCCCCGGCACGCGCGACCTCTCCCAGGGTCCCGCCATGACCCGGGCGCAGGCTGAGCAGGCCGTCCTCACCGGCATCGAGCTGGTGCGCGAAAAGAAAGAGGCGGGGTACCGCCTCATCGCCACCGGCGAGGCTGGCATCGGCAACACCACCTCCTCCAGCGCCATGGCCAGCGTGCTGCTGGGTCTGCCGGTGGAGCAGGTCACCGGCCGCGGCTCCGGTCTCACCAACGACGGTCTGCGCCGCAAGCAGAACGCCATCGCCGCCGGTATCCAGGTCAACCAGCCTGATCCCAGCGACCCGCTGGATGTGCTGTCCAAAGTCGGCGGCTTCGACATCGCCGGTATGGCCGGCGCATTTCTGGGCGGCGCGCTGTACCATGTGCCTGTGGTGATGGACGGATTCATCTCCTCTGTGGCCGCCCTGTGCGCCGCCCGGCTGTGCCCTGCGGTGCGGGACTATGTCATCTCCTCCCATGTCAGTGCCGAACCCGCCGGCCGCATGATCGCCCAGGCCCTGGGCGTGGAGCCTGTGATCCACGGTGACCTGCGCCTGGGCGAGGGCACCGGCGCTGTGGCTCTCTTCCCCCTGCTGGACATGGCGGCCGCCGTCTATCACGACGCAGCCACCTTCGGTGACATCCACGTGGAGGCATACGAGAAATGGGAAAAATTGTCCTGATCACCGGGCCTAACGGCAGCGGCAAGAGCGTCTTCGCTGAGTCTCTCATCGCCAAAACCCAGGGTGAGCGCTTCTATCTTGCCACCATGCAGGACCAGGATGGCTACAATCAGCAGCGCATCGAAAAGCACCGCCGTCAGCGGGCGGGACTGGGCTTCACCACCATCGAGGAGCCCTTCTCCGTGGCAGCCGCACCGGTTTCCCCGGAGAGCGTGGTGCTGCTGGAGGACGCCTCCAATCTGCTTGCCAACAATATTTTTGAAAAACACGGGAGCGGCGATGCCGTGCTGCAGGACATCCTTCAGCTGGCCCGGCGCTGCCGGGCGCTCTACATCGTAGCCATCACCGGCCTCTCTGCCGAGGGCTACGACGGCGAGACCGCCAGCTATATCCACGCCATCGACCAGCTGAACCAGGCTCTGGCTCAGACCGCTGACGTGGTGGTGGAGCTGCAGCAGGGGCAGCCGGTCTGCGTAAAGGGGGCTCTGGAATGACAATTTTGGAATCCATCGGCGTAGCCATCTCCACCTACAGCGCCATCCCTGTTCCCCAGTTCCCCTGGACGGAGAAAAACACCCGCTATGCCATCTGCTGCTTTCCGGCGGTAGGTATCTTCTGCGGCGGCGCGCTGCTGCTGTGGAGCTGGCTGTGCCAGCTCCTTGGAGCCAGCGGCGTTCTCTTCGCCGCCGTCGCCGTGTGTCTGCCTCTGCTGGTCACCGGCGGCATCCATATGGACGGCTTCATGGACACTGTGGACGCTCTGGCCTCCCACCAGAGCCGGGAGAGAAAGCTCCTCATCATGAAGGACTCCACCTGCGGCGCTTTTGCCGTGCTGTACTGTGTGGTGTACCTGCTGCTGAGCTTCGGCCTCTATCATGAGGCCTATGCAGCGGGCTGCGCCTATGCTCTGGCCCCCGGTTTCGTGCTGTCCCGCTGCCTGTCCGGCCTGTGCGCGGTGACGATGCCAAACGCCCGGCGCTCCGGGATGCTCTGCGCCTTCACCGAGGGAGTGCAGCGTCAGCGGGCCATAGCCATTTTGCTGACCCTCACCGCCCTGACCGGAGCGGCGGCGCTGCTCCTCTCCCCCGTCTCCGGCGGCATCCTGCTCCTCTGCGCTCTGCTGACGGTACTGTGGTACCGGCACATGGCGATGAAGGAATTTGGCGGCGTCACCGGCGACACCTCCGGCTTTTTCCTGCAGCTGTGCGAGCTGACGATGCTGGCAGGCGTCTGCCTGGGAGGACTGCTGCTGTGACAGAGCTTCTCTTTATCCGCCATGGTTCCACCGCCGGAAACCTGGAAAAGCGCTACATTGGCCGCACCGACGAGCCCCTCTGTCAGGAGGGGCTGACCCAGATCCACGCTCTGGCCGCCCAGGGCCTGCAGGCAGACCAGCTGTTTCTCAGCCCTGCCCTGCGCACCCGGCAGACCGCCCAGATCCTCTTTCCCCAGCTGACGGGGACTCTTGTCCCCGACCTGTGGGAGACAAACTTCGGCCGGTTCGAGGCCAAGACCTATCAGGAGCTCAGCGGCGACAGCGCCTATCAGGCCTGGCTGGACACCAGCTGCACCGGCCCCATCCCCGGCGGCGAGACCGTGGCGGCGTTCAAGGACCGCTGCGTCCGCGCCTTCGAGCGGATCATCCACACGATCCCGGACGGCTCCACCGCCGCCTTTGTCATCCACGGCGGCTGCATCATGGCTATCCTGGAGGCCTGCGCCCTCCCCAAACGGGATTTTTATGACTACCACATCCCTAACGGCAGCTACATCCGTTGCCGCTGGGACAACGGCACACTGCGCGTTCTGTGACGCGCGGAAAGGAGCAGCATATGACAGCTGAACAGATGGTCCAGGCCGCGCTGGAGGAGGACTTCGCCGCGGCAGCGGTGGTGGACACCACCGACATCGTCTTCGACCCCGCCTTCCGCCCCTTCTGCGAGGAAAATCTCTGCGGACAGTACAGCGTAAACTACGCCTGCCCTCCCGACTGCGGCACTCCGGAGGAGATGCGCCAGCGGATCCTGGCCCACCGACACGCTCTGGTGCTACAGACCAAATGGGACATCACCGACTACACCGACAGCGCCGCCATCAAGCACGCCAAGACCGCCCACAACAGCGCCTCCATCCGTCTGGCGAAGCGCCTGCGCGCTGACGGGCACGGCGGGCTCATCGTCGGCTCCAGCGGCTGCGCCCTGTGCTCCCCCTGCGCCATCACCCGGGGCGAACCGTGCGCCCACCCGGAGTACTGCTTCTCCTGTATGTCCGCCTACTGCATCTACGTGAAAAAACTTGCGGAGCTGTGCGGCATGGAGTACAGCTGTGCCGACGGGCGACTGGCCTTCTTCGGCATGTATGTCTTCGACTGATCCGCTTCGCAAAGAAGCAAAAAGGGACCTCTCCCACGCCGGGAGAGGTCCCTTTTCATCGTTCCTCTTACTGCTGCTTGCTCTGCTGGTCGGCCAAGGCCGCACGGACCGCCTTTGCCAACTGATCGGCGCAGGAGGTGGGACGGGTTCCGCAGGTGTTGCCCGCCAGCATCTCGTTGATCTTCTCCACCGTCCAGCCGTCCACCAGCTTGGAGATGGCCTTCAGGTTGCCGTTGCAGCCGCCGATAAACTCGATATTGCTGACCACATTTCCATCCAGGTCAAAGTTGATCTGCTTCGAGCAGGTATATTCCGTCGTATATTCGTAGCGCATCGCACTGCCTCCTTTGTGATACTGCCCCGGACACCGGGACCGGCGGATCATGCCGCCGACTTTTTTCGTCTACAATATAGCATATCTCCGTTCGTGTTGTCAAATAGAAGCAGCGCCGACGCACGGAAATTTACGCCGCTGGCCGCTGCCACGTTCCCGTCTCCGGGTCCTTTTGCAGAACCAGCTCATAGCCGCCGCCCCCGCGGTTGAAATAGATCTCGGTGTCCTCCGCGTCCAGTGCCAGCCGGAAGGTATCCCTCGCCCCCCAGTCGCCATTCAGGCCGCCGAAGGCACCATAGAAGGTCAGATAGTGGGGCCGCACCCCGCCGCCGCTGTTGCGGAACCCCCGCACATAGCCCATCGACGACATCACAGCCGTATGGAGCGTGATCTCCGTCCCGTCCTCTGACACCGCATAGTCCATCAGAGCCACGGTCGTCTGCTCACTGAAGCCGCTGCCGATGAACCAGGATGCCAGCAGCACCAGCAGCGCTGTCAGAAGCACCGTTACGCCGATCATCTGCCGTTTTTGTCTGCTCCACCGCTTCCGCAGTGTCCGCAGCGGCGCGGCGGCGCTGTCCCGCCCGTCCTCCGGGGCAGGCTCTGCCCCGCAGGGCGTCCGCAGTCGCTCCAGCTCCCCGCGGCAGGCATCGCAGGTCTCCAGATGTTCCCGGATAAACTCAGCGGTGTCGCTGCTTACCAGCTCCTCGATGTACAGCGGGAGCAGATCCCGAACGATACTGCACTCATGCTTCATGGTTTGTTTCCTCCCATCGCTCCTTGATCCTGGCGCGGGCCCGGTGATAGGTCACACAGGCCCAGTTTTCAGATTTGCCGAATATCTGCCCGATCTGCCGAAAACTCAGCTCCGCATACACCCGCCACATGAAGACCTCTCTGTAGGGATCCGGCAAATCGTGGAGCACCCGCTGCAGCTGGGCGGCTGCATCCCGCCGAATCAGCGCCTCCTCGACAGGCTCCGCCGGATCGGCCATATCCGACAGCAGTCCATCCTCGATCCTGTCAACGCGCCGCTCTTTTCTCAGATAGGATAAATAGCGATTTTTAGCGATCTGGCACAGCCAGACCCGCACATCGCTGTCTCCGCGGAAGCTGTCGATGGCCTGCATCGCCTGAAAAAAGGTGTCCGCCGTGATCTCCTCCGCGATGTGCTCGCTGCCGGACAGCTTGCGGATATAGCGGAACACATCGTCAAAATATGCGCTGTATATCTTCTCAAACGCAAGCTCCATCCTCACCGCCTCCCTTCCCCTATAAGACGCGCCAGGGGCAAAAATCTTACAGCTTTTCCTCATTTTTCTTCATCATACCACACCGCGTTCTGTTTTAACAGCGCCTGCGCCGAAACGAAACGAAGCACCCGCCGGAGGGGAAGTCCGGCGGGTGCTTCGTTATGAGAGAGGAGGATGGCAAGCGCTTTCCGCGTATCAGGCGGCCGTGGGAGGCGCGTTGCGGTTGATGTCGGTGGGCACCTGCAGCTTCATCTTCTGCACAGCGCGGAAGAAACTGCTGACTGCAACACCGCCCACAACACCGCTGACCACAGCCAGTGCCAGCGCAATGACCACCGTCAGAGGCTCATTGAAGGCAAAGGGAGCCAGAAGGCCGGGGATGGGGGAAGCGGTACCGGGGGCATTGTTGATGATGCCCAGGGCCGCCGCGCCGATACCGGCCAGGCCGCCGCCCAGGAAAGAACCGCTGAAGATCTGAATGGGGTGGCTGGTAACGATAACCGCCTGAGTCAGGGGCTCCAGCATAACAGCGATCACATTGCCGCGATCGCCGTAGCCCATGCGGTGGAACACGATGCCGTTGGAGATCGCGCCGCCCACGCAGGCGATAGCGGCGATGCCCATAGGCAGACCGGTGAGGCCCAGCATAGCGGTAAGAGCCATGGAACTGAGGGGGGAGGTGCAGATGACCTTCATGATGCCGCCCAGCAGGAAGCCCATCAGGATGGGGGACTGGTCGGCAGCTACGATGATGGCGTCGCCCACGCGGCCCATCACGGCGGTCAGAACGGGATCAACGGTGAGGGCAATCACATAGGCCAGAGGCGCCGCAACCAGCGCGCTGACGATAATATCCAGGCCCTCGGGCAGGCGCTTCTCAATCTGAGGAACGATCAGGCCCACCAGATAACCGGCCACGAAGCCGGGCAGGATACCGAACTGGCCCACCGCCACACCGGAGGCCACAGCCAGAACAGGGTTGACACCCATATTGATGGGCACCAGGATGGCTGCTGCCACACCGCCCAGGCTGCCGGCGCCGTTGCCGGTCGCCCAGAAGAGGGAGAGCCCCAGCGCGTCACCGAGGATATACTTGTGTACCGCCTCCACCAGGAAGCTGGCAATTGCTGCATCCGCCATACCGGACATAGCCTTCTGCCCCAGGGGCATCTTCATGCTGAAGAAGGAGAACGCCACCAGTACCAGCAGCAGCATACCCAGGCCCGCAAACATATCGATCATAGACTTTGCACTCCTTTGTCGTTTTTATACAGGTTTTATCAGGTACATATCCCGTTTGGTTTTGGAACTGGCTATAGCATACCGGCACAATTTCGAATTTCTACAAATCGCTACAGCAAAAATTCCTTGTCGCCAAAAAACTGTCAAAATACGACAAAGTGCCACGTCGAAACGTGGCACTTTGCACAAACGCAAAACACAATATCGTTAAAAATGTCCGCCTGTGCTGTATGACAGGATCGCGCTGAGGAAATTCTTCAGCTGCACAGCACCGTGCTCCTTCCCTTTTCCGGCGATGCAGTTCATCTCCTTGCGCACCTGCTCGAAGCGGTAGAGCGTACCGGCATACTCGGAAAAGGTCTCGCTGCTGTAGTCGTCCAGCCCCATGTTGGCCAGATTCACCAGCCCGGCATAGGCGGCCCGGCGGATGCGCTGCTCCACGGTCTTGGGGGTATCTCCCACCTTGCTGCACAGGATGCTCACCGGCAGGAAGGCCTCCTCCGGGTGCTCCGCCATATAGCAGACCACCGCGATAATGTCCCGGCTGCCCGCCTCCCCCAGGATGCCGATGCGCCGCAGCAGATCCTCCGCCCGCTGGCGGATGCGGCCCTCCTGCTCCTCCGGCTGCTGACGGACCGGCTCCTCCCGGACCGCGCCGCCGCCCAGCAGCGTCTGCATCTGCGACAGCGTCCGCTGCATGGTGAGAGACTGGCTGACCTTGCGGATCACGTTCTCCACCTCGATGCTGTTGACGGGCTTGTTGATGAAAAACTCCACACCGCTGCTGTAGGCATCGGCGATCATGTCCTTGCTGCTCACCTGGGACAGCATCACATAGGCCGCCTCGGGCAGCAGCTTTTTCGCCTTTTTGACAAAGGTGATGCCGTCCATCTCCGGCATCAGCAGGTCAACGATCACGATGTCCGGCCGCAGGAGTCCCAGGTCGCCCATGGCGTCCACCGCGCTCTCCGCGCTGCCGCACACCTGGCCCAGCTCCCGCTCCTCAATGATGATGCGCAGAATATCCAGCACGTTGGGGCTGTCGTCGATCAAATAGAATTTCATTCCTTCACCTCCAGGCCCTTCGCGGGGGCCGTTATGACAAAGCTGGTCACACCGTTTTCAGAGGACACCTCGATCCGGCCCCCCAGCTCCTGCTCCGTCAGATCCCGGACCAGGCTCAGGCCCACGCCGCGGCCCACCTGGCCGGTCTCAAAGTTGACCTTCGTGGAGTAGCCCGGCTCGAACAGACGGGGCAGGCTGCTCTCCGGGATCTCCTTGCCCCAGTTGGCCACCGAGATCACGATATTCTCCTTCTCCCGCCATACATGCAGCGCAATGCGGGTCTGCTCCTTGATGGCAGACTCCAGCGCATTGTCCATCAGGTTGCGCAGGATGGACAGCAGCTGGTACTGCTTGTCCGTGTGGAACTCCGTCTGCAGCTCCACGTCCCATTCCACCTCCACGCCGGTGTCCCGGGCGGTGCGGCGCACGCTGTCCAGCAGCATCCGGCACAGCTCCTGGAAGCTGACGGCGGAGGTCTCCAGATCGTCCTCCAGCGCTTCAGAGAGACCCCGCAGGATCATCTGGTACTCTTTTTTCACCTCGTGGATGTCCTTGCTGATGGACAGCGCCTCCCGGCAGCTGGCATTGCCCTCCTGCTGCAGCTTGGCGTAGAGCTGATAGGCGGTGTTCATGGTCTCCTCCATCATCGCCGCGCTCTTCTGCATCCAGGTCATCTCGCCCCGCAGCTTGGCGATGAGCAGCATCAGGTGGCGGTAGCGGTCGGCATGCTCCCGCTTCAGCAGCAGCAGGTTCTGATGCTTCACCATGCTCCACACGCCCCACACCAGCATCGTCCGCAGCAGAGCCACCAGCAGCAGGCTTGCGTGCATCCGCGCCTCCAGAAGGCCAGAGCCCCGGCAGATCAGCTCCGCCAGATTGGCCGCATAGTCCATCGCCGCCAGCGGCAGCAGCTGCCACGCCTGCTCCACGGACCAGCCAACACGCCGGGCATAGAGCAGGAACAGCAGGCCATAGACCACATAGAACACCATTTCATGCCAATAGCGCCCCACATCCAGCATGCCGCAGTCCATCCAGTGCAGCGCCACACGCAGCGCGAAGTTGCCCGCCGCCGCCAGCAGTGCCACCGGCATCACCGGGTATTTCCCCCAAATGATGGCAAACACCGCAAACAGCACCGCGCCCATGGAGACGAGGATGCCGCTGTCAAACAGCTCCACGTTCAGCTGTGCGGCAAAGACGATCAGCCCCGCACACAGCACGATCTGCTGCCAATTTTGTTTCTTCATAATTCCCTCCCGGTCACTACATGAATTTGAGCGCATCTTAACACAGATAAATTCCGACTGTCAAGCGCATCCGCCCTGTTCTCCCCCGATGCGCGGCTATGCAGGGGGCAAAAAATATGGTATACTGTACCAAAGGAGATATTTTTACCAGGAGGCTGATCGGATGAAATACAGCTTACCAGCTCCTCGATGTACAGCGGGAGCAGATCCCGAACGATACTGCACTCATGCTTCATGGTTTGTTTCCTCCCATCGCTCCTTGATCCTGGCGCGGGCCCGGTGATAGGTCACACAGGCCCAGTTTTCAGATTTGCCGAATATCTGCCCGATCTGCCGAAAACTCAGCTCCGCATACACCCGCCACATGAAGACCTCTCTGTAGGGATCCGGCAAATCGTGGAGCACCCGCTGCAGCTGGGCGGCTGCATCCCGCCGAATCAGCGCCTCCTCGACAGGCTCCGCCGGATCGGCCATATCCGACAGCAGTCCATCCTCGATCCTGTCAACGCGCCGCTCTTTTCTCAGATAGGATAAATAGCGATTTTTAGCGATCTGGCACAGCCAGACCCGCACATCGCTGTCTCCGCGGAAGCTGTCGATGGCCTGCATCGCCTGAAAAAAGGTGTCCGCCGTGATCTCCTCCGCGATGTGCTCGCTGCCGGACAGCTTGCGGATATAGCGGAACACATCGTCAAAATATGCGCTGTATATCTTCTCAAACGCAAGCTCCATCCTCACCGCCTCCCTTCCCCTATAAGACGCGCCAGGGGCAAAAATCTTACAGCTTTTCCTCATTTTTCTTCATCATACCACACCGCGTTCTGTTTTAACAGCGCCTGCGCCGAAACGAAACGAAGCACCCGCCGGAGGGGAAGTCCGGCGGGTGCTTCGTTATGAGAGAGGAGGATGGCAAGCGCTTTCCGCGTATCAGGCGGCCGTGGGAGGCGCGTTGCGGTTGATGTCGGTGGGCACCTGCAGCTTCATCTTCTGCACAGCGCGGAAGAAACTGCTGACTGCAACACCGCCCACAACACCGCTGACCACAGCCAGTGCCAGCGCAATGACCACCGTCAGAGGCTCATTGAAGGCAAAGGGAGCCAGAAGGCCGGGGATGGGGGAAGCGGTACCGGGGGCATTGTTGATGATGCCCAGGGCCGCCGCGCCGATACCGGCCAGGCCGCCGCCCAGGAAAGAACCGCTGAAGATCTGAATGGGGTGGCTGGTAACGATAACCGCCTGAGTCAGGGGCTCCAGCATAACAGCGATCACATTGCCGCGATCGCCGTAGCCCATGCGGTGGAACACGATGCCGTTGGAGATCGCGCCGCCCACGCAGGCGATAGCGGCGATGCCCATAGGCAGACCGGTGAGGCCCAGCATAGCGGTAAGAGCCATGGAACTGAGGGGGGAGGTGCAGATGACCTTCATGATGCCGCCCAGCAGGAAGCCCATCAGGATGGGGGACTGGTCGGCAGCTACGATGATGGCGTCGCCCACGCGGCCCATCACGGCGGTCAGAACGGGATCAACGGTGAGGGCAATCACATAGGCCAGAGGCGCCGCAACCAGCGCGCTGACGATAATATCCAGGCCCTCGGGCAGGCGCTTCTCAATCTGAGGAACGATCAGGCCCACCAGATAACCGGCCACGAAGCCGGGCAGGATACCGAACTGGCCCACCGCCACACCGGAGGCCACAGCCAGAACAGGGTTGACACCCATATTGATGGGCACCAGGATGGCTGCTGCCACACCGCCCAGGCTGCCGGCGCCGTTGCCGGTCGCCCAGAAGAGGGAGAGCCCCAGCGCGTCACCGAGGATATACTTGTGTACCGCCTCCACCAGGAAGCTGGCAATTGCTGCATCCGCCATACCGGACATAGCCTTCTGCCCCAGGGGCATCTTCATGCTGAAGAAGGAGAACGCCACCAGTACCAGCAGCAGCATACCCAGGCCCGCAAACATATCGATCATAGACTTTGCACTCCTTTGTCGTTTTTATACAGGTTTTATCAGGTACATATCCCGTTTGGTTTTGGAACTGGCTATAGCATACCGGCACAATTTCGAATTTCTACAAATCGCTACAGCAAAAATTCCTTGTCGCCAAAAAACTGTCAAAATACGACAAAGTGCCACGTCGAAACGTGGCACTTTGCACAAACGCAAAACACAATATCGTTAAAAATGTCCGCCTGTGCTGTATGACAGGATCGCGCTGAGGAAATTCTTCAGCTGCACAGCACCGTGCTCCTTCCCTTTTCCGGCGATGCAGTTCATCTCCTTGCGCACCTGCTCGAAGCGGTAGAGCGTACCGGCATACTCGGAAAAGGTCTCGCTGCTGTAGTCGTCCAGCCCCATGTTGGCCAGATTCACCAGCCCGGCATAGGCGGCCCGGCGGATGCGCTGCTCCACGGTCTTGGGGGTATCTCCCACCTTGCTGCACAGGATGCTCACCGGCAGGAAGGCCTCCTCCGGGTGCTCCGCCATATAGCAGACCACCGCGATAATGTCCCGGCTGCCCGCCTCCCCCAGGATGCCGATGCGCCGCAGCAGATCCTCCGCCCGCTGGCGGATGCGGCCCTCCTGCTCCTCCGGCTGCTGACGGACCGGCTCCTCCCGGACCGCGCCGCCGCCCAGCAGCGTCTGCATCTGCGACAGCGTCCGCTGCATGGTGAGAGACTGGCTGACCTTGCGGATCACGTTCTCCACCTCGATGCTGTTGACGGGCTTGTTGATGAAAAACTCCACACCGCTGCTGTAGGCATCGGCGATCATGTCCTTGCTGCTCACCTGGGACAGCATCACATAGGCCGCCTCGGGCAGCAGCTTTTTCGCCTTTTTGACAAAGGTGATGCCGTCCATCTCCGGCATCAGCAGGTCAACGATCACGATGTCCGGCCGCAGGAGTCCCAGGTCGCCCATGGCGTCCACCGCGCTCTCCGCGCTGCCGCACACCTGGCCCAGCTCCCGCTCCTCAATGATGATGCGCAGAATATCCAGCACGTTGGGGCTGTCGTCGATCAAATAGAATTTCATTCCTTCACCTCCAGGCCCTTCGCGGGGGCCGTTATGACAAAGCTGGTCACACCGTTTTCAGAGGACACCTCGATCCGGCCCCCCAGCTCCTGCTCCGTCAGATCCCGGACCAGGCTCAGGCCCACGCCGCGGCCCACCTGGCCGGTCTCAAAGTTGACCTTCGTGGAGTAGCCCGGCTCGAACAGACGGGGCAGGCTGCTCTCCGGGATCTCCTTGCCCCAGTTGGCCACCGAGATCACGATATTCTCCTTCTCCCGCCATACATGCAGCGCAATGCGGGTCTGCTCCTTGATGGCAGACTCCAGCGCATTGTCCATCAGGTTGCGCAGGATGGACAGCAGCTGGTACTGCTTGTCCGTGTGGAACTCCGTCTGCAGCTCCACGTCCCATTCCACCTCCACGCCGGTGTCCCGGGCGGTGCGGCGCACGCTGTCCAGCAGCATCCGGCACAGCTCCTGGAAGCTGACGGCGGAGGTCTCCAGATCGTCCTCCAGCGCTTCAGAGAGACCCCGCAGGATCATCTGGTACTCTTTTTTCACCTCGTGGATGTCCTTGCTGATGGACAGCGCCTCCCGGCAGCTGGCATTGCCCTCCTGCTGCAGCTTGGCGTAGAGCTGATAGGCGGTGTTCATGG
The DNA here is from genome assembly GCA_964429705.1 of uncultured Oscillospiraceae bacterium. Classification (GTDB taxonomy): domain Bacteria; phylum Bacillota; class Clostridia; order Oscillospirales; family Oscillospiraceae; genus Pelethomonas. Next base: position 19,121 of record CAYSDG010000008.1, read on the forward strand.
TCTCCTCCATCATCGCCGCGCTCTTCTGCATCCAGGTCATCTCGCCCCGCAGCTTGGCGATGAGCAGCATCAGGTGGCGGTAGCGGTCGGCATGCTCCCGCTTCAGCAGCAGCAGGTTCTGATGCTTCACCATGCTCCACACGCCCCACACCAGCATCGTCCGCAGCAGAGCCACCAGCAGCAGGCTTGCGTGCATCCGCGCCTCCAGAAGGCCAGAGCCCCGGCAGATCAGCTCCGCCAGATTGGCCGCATAGTCCATCGCCGCCAGCGGCAGCAGCTGCCACGCCTGCTCCACGGACCAGCCAACACGCCGGGCATAGAGCAGGAACAGCAGGCCATAGACCACATAGAACACCATTTCATGCCAATAGCGCCCCACATCCAGCATGCCGCAGTCCATCCAGTGCAGCGCCACACGCAGCGCGAAGTTGCCCGCCGCCGCCAGCAGTGCCACCGGCATCACCGGGTATTTCCCCCAAATGATGGCAAACACCGCAAACAGCACCGCGCCCATGGAGACGAGGATGCCGCTGTCAAACAGCTCCACGTTCAGCTGTGCGGCAAAGACGATCAGCCCCGCACACAGCACGATCTGCTGCCAATTTTGTTTCTTCATAATTCCCTCCCGGTCACTACATGAATTTGAGCGCATCTTAACACAGATAAATTCCGACTGTCAAGCGCATCCGCCCTGTTCTCCCCCGATGCGCGGCTATGCAGGGGGCAAAAAATATGGTATACTGTACCAAAGGAGATATTTTTACCAGGAGGCTGATCGGATGAAATACAGCAGTCAATTGTTCCGCTGGCGGGACCCCTATGATCTCACCGGCACCCAGCAGCTATTTGCCGACGCTATGACGGAGAACGCGGTCTTTCAGGCCGCCCACTGCCCCGACTACGCCCGCATTCTGAAAAGCCGCGGCTTCGACGCCGGGAGCCTGTCCGCCGGGGATCTCAGCCGGCTTCCGCCCATCCCCACGCTGTATTTCAAGCGGCACGAGCTGCTCTCCCTGCCTGAGCGGGAGCTGCTCATCCGGGCCACCTCCTCCGGCACCAGCGGCAGCATGAGCCGCATTGGCTTTGACGCCGGGAGTCTCTGGCGGGGCCTGCGGATGGTCCTGCGCGTGACGAGTCACCACCATCTGCTCTCCCCTGTCCCCTGCCACTACTTCGTTCTGGGCTACCAGCCCCACCGGGGCAACGACATGGCCTTCGCCAAGACCGGCTTCGGCTTCACCTTTTTCGCCCCCGCACTCAGCCGCACCTACGCCCTGGTCTGGCGCGACGGCGGCTATCAGCTGGACCTGGGCCACATGCGCCAGAAGCTGCTGCGGTGTGCCAGGGGTCCCTTCCCCATCCGCACCATCGGTTTTCCCTCCTACACCTACCTGCTGCTCAGCCAGATGGAGCGGGAAGGCATCCGCCTGAAGATGCCCCGCGGCTCCAAGATCACCATGGGCGGCGGCTGGAAGCAGTTCGAGGGGCAGAAGGTGGAGAAGGCGGAGCTGTACCGCCTGGCGGAGTCGGTGCTGGGCATCGGAGAGGCGGACTGCGTCGAATTCTTCGGCGCGGTGGAGCACCCCATCCTCTACACCTCCTGCTCCCACCACCACTTCCATGTCCCGGTGTACAGCCGGGTCATCATCCGCGACCCGGACACCCTGGAGCCTGTTCCCAACGGCACGCCGGGTCTGGTGAACCTGCTGACGCCGATGGCAAAGAGCATGCCCATTCTCAGCGTCATGACCGACGACCTGGGGATCCTGCACGACGCGGACACCTGCCCCTGCGGCACCCCCAGCCCCTGGCTGGAGCTGCTGGGCCGGGTGGGCGCCCGGGACATCGTCACCTGCGCCGCCGGAGCGGCAGATTTTCTGAAGGGAGGGAACGGACAATGATCCTGGCCCACGGAGCACTCTATGAGGACAGCCAGCTGGAGACCCTGCGGGGGCAGCTGGAGCAGGACTGTCTGGCCACCATCGCCCGGCAGTCCATCGACACGGATCTGGTCATCTCCGCCTGCGACGCACTGGCGTCCCGCATCGCCGCCGGGGAGTACGACCAGATCCTCCAGCCCTTCCTTCGCACCTTCCACATCGACCCGGCCCAGTTTCAGGCCGCGCTGCGGCTCTTCACCCGGGAGAGTCTGGAGCGGAAGGTTCGCTATGAGCTTGGGGAGGATCCGGCACTGCGCCCCCTGCCCCACGATGGCTTTTCTGACATCCAACGGCAGCGATACCCGCTTGGGGTCTTGCTGCACATCGCCGCGGGCAACGTGGACGGTCTCCCCGCCTACAGCGTGGTGGAGGGGCTGCTGGCCGGAAACATCAATATCCTGAAGCTGCCCGCCATGGACCACGGCGCGTCCATTCTCCTGCTCCACGAGCTGGTGCGGCTCCAGCCACTGCTGCGGGACTTTGTCTATGTCTTTGATGTGCCCTCCACCGACCTGGAAAGTCTGCGGGAATTCGCCCGTGTCAGCGACGGCGTGGTGGTCTGGGGCGGCGACGAGGCAGTGCGGGCATCCCGCGCGCTGGCCCAGCCGGACACCCGGATCATCTCCTGGGGCCACAAGCTCAGTTTCGCCTATGTCTCCGGGGAACCCCGGGATGAGGACCTGAAAAAGCTGGCAGAGCATGTCTGTGCCACCCGGCAGCTGCTGTGTTCATCCTGTCAAGGAGTTTTCGTTGACAGCGATTGTATGTCAAAAGTTTACGAATTTGGAGAAAGATTTTTCTCGATATTATGTAAAGTTAACAGCTCCTACCCACCGGCAGATGCCGGATCGCGGGCCAAGGCCACGCTGGAGCTATATGCCCAGGAGCTGGAGGCGGATCTGGGCGGCAAAACCATCCTGCGGCAGGGCGGTGTCAGCGTCACCATCGCGCCCGACAGCCAGCTGGAGCTGGGCCTGCTGTCCGGCAATCTGTGGGTGAAGCCCCTGCCCCGTGAGCGGCTGATCCCGGCGCTGAAGCCCATGAAAGGCTATCTGCAAACCGCGGGGCTTCTCTGCCCGGAGGACCATCGCCAGCACCTCGGCTCCCTGCTGGCCCGGGCGGGCGTGGTGCGCATCACAGAGCCGGGTGAGATGAGCCGCACCATCCCTGGCGAGGCCCACGACGGCACCTATCCCCTGCAGGCCTACAGCCGGGTGGTGGAACTGGCATAGGCGCGCCTCCCCATCAGCCGCCTTCTGGCTTCTTGCGATTTCGCGTAAATTTTTAACTGCGTGAAAGCTCCTTGTGTCTTACCCTTCTTTCTGAAATAATATAGGAAACCACTCCACAGGGACCGCGTCAGCTTTGACCGGCTACACCGTCCCCCTCCCCGCAATCTCACCGAACAGGAGGTCCGCTATGCAACGCAAGATATTCACTGAACAGATCAAACGCAGTAAACGAACCGTGGTCTATCTCTGTCTGCTGCTGATCGCGACAGCCTTCTTCGTCATGAGCGTCGATCTGTACTACAACAGCACCAGCAATCTGGACATCTCTGAAAACGCCTTCTCCACGCTGGCCGTTGTGGAGCTGTACGGTGAGGTGGACCAACACGGCCAGCTGGTGGAGCGCAACAGCGAAGCCCATATCGGCTATCAGGCCGTCAGTGTCGAGGGTTATGACTTCAGCGGCATCATCGACAGCGAATCGGTGGAAAGCTGGGATCTGCGAACCTACTACGGCGCGTACATCGCCGACCAGCCCGCCATGATCTACGCCCCGACATATTCCTCCGACGGCAGCAGCACAGAGCGGTGGATCATGCGCAGCTGCAATGTGATCCGCTTTCAGATCCGATCCGACAGTCCCGTTCCCCTGACCTATCGCCCGCCCAGCCCCACTCAGTGGCGGCAGCGCGGCTTCTTCTCCCTGGATGTGCTGGCCGATGCCGCCGGGCGCTTCGTCTACCCGACAAGCCTGACCTATACCGACTTTGGCTTCACCCAGGAGGCGTGGGATGCTGCCGCGGAGGACATCAAGGCCTTCAACCAGAGCGATGATACCGACAGGCTGATCCTGTACCCGGATGTGGAGTATGTCGCCATCCTCCGCAACCACGGCTACTGGCTGCAAAACGAGGAGACCGGGCTGTGGGAGTTTGTGGATGCCGGTATCAGCGACAAGACCTTTTCCCTGACCACGCCCTATCAAGATTATGAGAGCATCCAGCTGGTCTACGACAGTTCCGGGGAATATCTGGTGTATGAGCCGGGCTGCACACCGTTTCCCATCCAGCGCTGGGAGGACGTGCAGAGCGACCCGGCGCTGAAAAGCTACTTTGAGACACTGTGGCAGGATATTCATGTGCAGCAGTGTACCCACAATGTTGTCGCCACCAGTAATGTGGCATCTGTCCCCGCGTTCCACCTGGGCATCGCGGCCCTGACGAAGGGCAGACTCATCACCGAAGCGGAATACGCACAGGGGGCCCGGGTGTGCCTCATCAGCAGCGAGGTGGCCCAAAACCAGGGCTGGCAGGTGGGGGACAAGGTCAATATGCAGCTCTTCGAGGGTAAGTACATCCCTGTGGGAGCCAGCTTCAGCCACACGCAGCCCATCTACAGCGGCGGGGAAACGCCCTTCGTTGACGAGGGTGAATACGAGATCGTCGGTATCTATTCCCTCTACCCCACCGTTGGATACACGGAGCTGGCCGCCAGCACAACAGAGGTGTCGCCCTACAGCATCTATGTCCCCGCCAGCTCTATCTCCGCAGGCAGGGACCTGAGCGGCGCTCTGGTCAACGGCTCCACCTTCAGCCTCAAGCTGAAAAACGGCTCCGCCGAACAATTTCAGGCAGATATGGCCGCCAAGGGGCTGCTCGCAGAACAGGACGGCCAATACACCCCCACCTTTCACTTCTACGACCAGGGCTACAGCACGGTGGTGTCCAGCCTGCAGTCCATGGGCAGCACCGCCAGACTGCTGCTCCTGCTCTCCTCCATCCTGCTGCTGATCGTATGTGCGCTGACGGCCTATTTCTTCTGGCAGAACCAGCGGCAGACCGTCGGCATTTTCCGGATCCTGGGCGGCACCAAACGGCAGGCCATCTCCTCCCTGCTGCTCTGCGCCGCGGCGCTGACTGTCATCGGCGCGGCGGCGGGAGCGGTGATCGGCAGCGGCACGGCCTACATCGTCGGCAGCACCATGATCCGGCAGAATGTTGCCGAGATCGAGCTGGACATGAGCCAGGAGACCGATGCCTCCGCCCTGACAGCCCAGGAATCCAGCGTTCGCGTCACGCCGCATCTTCCGGTGACGCTGGCCGCCGCCTGCGCCGCGCTGCTCTACCCGGCATTCCTGCTGGGCTTCGCGGCCATGGACATCAACAAGGAGCCCCGGGAGCTTCTTCCCAAGGGGAAGGGATAAGGAGGCCGATATGAAGACCCTTCGATATACCTGGCGCATGGCCATGCGGCGAAAGGCCGCCTGCCTGCTGGTGGTGGTGGCCGCAGCAGCCATGACCATATTCATGCTCTTCTACCCGGGGCTGATCCACAGCACCCGCGTCCAGCTGGAGGAGACCTACGCCGGCATCCCGGTGACAGGCAGCATCATCACCTCGATGATCGGCGAACCACCGGCCATCTCCAACGGCGTGTGGCAGGAGCTGAGAGAGGGCGGCTATTTCAGCCAGCTGTATGCCAGCAGCCGCTTCTCCATCCGCACATTTCCCAAGGCCATTCTGGAGGCGCAGGCGGGACCCGATGCCTCGGAGCAGGCAAAACTGCTCGCCTTCCAGGAGCTTCTCACCAGATATGAGGAGAACGACAGCGGCGGCGTGGGCGGGCAGATGCGGGCCTACAACACCTTCCAGGCGGCAGATGAGCTGGTCCGCATCCGGGATGATATTCTCTGGCTGGACGGCTGCGACGAAGGCTGTCTGGAGGGAGACGACCGCATCTGCATCGTCCCCGCGTCCTGGGGCTATGCGCCCGGGGATACCATCCCCCTGCTGGCCCGGACCCTGACGGGCTACCAGTATGTAGAGGGCATTGCACGCCTGACGGTGGCGGGCACCTACCCCGGCAGGATCACGGAGTTTGCCGCGGCCATGCCGCTGCGCACCATGGAGGCGCTCACCGTCGATGCCAACGCCGCCCAAAAGCAGAACGGAACCTACTACGAATGGAATTTCAGCGTTGACGAAGTCTATTTCACCGTCCGGGACAACCAGCAGCTCAGTGAGATCAAGGACCTGTTGATCTCACGGGGGCTTCGCGAAAACGACAGGCTCCGGGTCCGTATCGACGACCGCGTTCTGAAGGAGACCGTCACCCCCATTGAGAGCAATCTGGCTCAGTTGGAGGGCTCATACCTGTTTTTCTTTTTCATGATCGCCGCCATCGGCTTCTTCATCAGCTTTCTGCTGGCCCGGGGTCGCAGACAGGAGTACGCCATCATGCGGCTGCTGGGCGAACGCGCGGCCCAGATCACAGCGAAGGCACTGCTGGAGCAGAGCGCGCTGTGCCTGCTCGGCGTGACGCTGGGCGCAGCCGCCGCTGCGGCAACAACTCTCGGTGAGATCAGCCTGCCGCGCTGCGGCGTGATCCTGCTGTGCTATACCCTGGGCGCCGCGGCAGCCACACTGCTGACTGTCCATGTCAACGTCATGGAGATCCTGCGGGATAAGGAGTGAACCTATGAGTATTTTACAGGCGAAAAATGTACACTACGTCTATCAGAGCAAGTATCAGACCGTCCATGCGGTGCGCGGCATCGACTACAGCTTTGAGGAGGGCTGCTTCTACGCCATCGTGGGCAAGAGCGGCTGCGGAAAGACCACCTTTCTCTCCATGCTGGCGGGACTTGACCTGCCCACAGAGGGCGCTGTGCTCTACGGCGGGAAAAGCACTGCCGAGGCCGACCGGGATCAGTACCGCCTGCGCGCCATCTCCCTGATCTGCCAGAGCTATAACCTCTTCCCTCTGCTGACAGTAGAGGAAAATGTCCTCTACCCCATGCTCCTCCGGGGCGCAAAGCAGAGCGAGGCGAAGGCCGTCGCCGCCCAGAAGCTGGCCGCCGTGGGGCTGAACGGGAGCTATCACCAGCGTCTGCCCGCCATGCTATCCGGCGGCGAGCAGCAGCGGGTGGCCATCGCCCGCGCCCTGGCCTCTGATGCCCGCATCATCCTGGCGGATGAGCCCACCGGCAATCTGGACACAGAAAACAGCGAGCTGGTGTTCTCCCTTTTGCAGCGGCTGGCCCACGAGGAGGGGTACTGCGTCATCGTTGTGACCCATGACATGAGCATTGCCGATAAGGCGGACCGGGTGCTCCGCCTGCAGGACGGCGCTCTGGCCGGTTAGGAGGTCCCCATGAAAAAGCTGCAATGTTTGCTGTTGGCCCTCGCCCTGCTCCTCGCCGTCACCGCCTGTGAAAACGCCGTACCCGCGGAGGGTCCGGCATCCGACACGGCGGAGGATACCCAGCAGGCCCCCGCCCCCGTCTCACCGGCAGCAGAGCTGTTCCAGGTCAGCAATGTTGACCCGGTAGAATATGAGATCACCTGGTCTGTCACCGGGACCACGGAAGCCTATGTCCGGGAGCTGACGGACGCGAAATATCAGGGGCGCTCCGGCGGCAGCGAGGGCAGCCGTCTGGCCGCCGACTGGATCGCGGCGCAGTTCGGGCAGCTGGGTTTACAGCAGCTTCCCACGCTGGGCAGCTGGAAGCAGAGTTACAGTGCCATCACCACCTCCGTCCTGGGCGGCGAGGCCTTTCTGGTCGCCCCCGACGGCACGGAAACGGCGCTGGAGCTGGGCGTGGACTGGGTCTTCCGCGCCTCGCCGGAGGCGCTGGATGTGACCGCCGCGCTCACTGTGGACGAGGCGCTTTACGAAAGCGGGCAGGCCATCTGGGATGCCCATGCGCAGCCCAGGGGCTCCGCCAAAAAGCTCTGTCTGACCGTGGGTGAGCCGTCTGACGGCATCAGCTACGCAAACCCCACCGGGAACCCCACCCGCGTCCTGGTGACAGAAGCCGTCTACCAGCACTTGGAGCAGGACGGCTATCGGCTGCACCTGCGGCTGCCGGATGCCGTTGATGAGAGCGGCAGCGCGGACAATGTCATCGCCTATCTCCCCGGCCAGGACAGCACAAAGGCGGTGGTCCTGGGGGCGAATTTCGACGGACCGGGGCAGTGCGGCCCCCTGCTGCTGCCCGGGGCGTACAGCAACGCCTCCGGCGTGGCCACGCTGCTCCAGACGGCGGCGTGGCTGGCCCAGGCGGAGGAGCTGCCCTGCGACGTGATCTTCGCCGCCTTCAACACGGAAGATGGCCGGGTGAAAGGCTCCTCCATAGCAGCAGACCATCTGGAGGGCCAGTACGAGCAGATCCGCATGGTCAACCTGAAGTGCATCGGCTGGCGGGACCAGTCTCTGACCATCTGCGGCGACAGCGCCGACGCGCCCCTCCGCAGCAGTCTGGCAGGCGGTCTGACGCTTCCGTACGCCGACTGTGATATGGGGTCCGATGAGCAGTCCTTCTCCAGAACCAACATGAGCGCAGTCTCTCTCACCCAGGATGCCTGCATGAGCGACCAGTCGATCACCTCGGTCCTCAACACCACCCGCGACACAGCGGAGCATCTGGACTTCACCATGCTGGACGACCTGTCCAGATGTCTGGCGGCGTGGGTCATCGAGCGGGGCTGCGAGTCGCTGGCCTCCTATGTGGTGTACTGGTAAGGCCGGAGAGCAGTGCCTGTGGGAACTGTGGCGGCGAAACCTATCGCACTTATAAGCTCGAAAAACAGTATCCCTGCGAGCGCTGCGGCAAAAATGGCTGTGGTCCGCGTTACTGGGGCTGGTATTGCAAGTCTTGCGGAGAGTTTGATCCCACCGACCTGATGGACTACGCCTGCGGCAAGTGATTTCAGCCTTCTTTCAAGGGATTTAAACGGTCCCTGCATCCAATAAAATGAGCTAAAGATGGCCTGTCACAGAATCCAGCATTCTGCGACAGGCCATTCTTCAAACAAAGGAGATCTATTATGAAAAAATTCTTATCCGCTTTGTTAGCAGCACTGTTGATCGTTTCCTTTTCTACTGGTTTGATTGCTCATATGCCCTCATCCCAGGAGATTGACCAGAGCGATAGCATCATCATTAACAATAATATCGAAATCGACGAATCCATCAGCTTATACGATGATTCTGTTGATCCCGGCCTCGATGGAGATTCTTCAACATAAACCACTTTTCTAATCAAGTAAAAGTTTATTTCTTCAAGAGCTCTCAGAAATTGATAGACAACAATTTCTGAGAGCTCTTATATCTGGCTCTAAACTTCCAGTGAAAAATATTCTTGTAGCGTATCTTTCATCGCATCCGCTTTTTTTAACCTTTTCATTATGAGAAAACCATAGTAGGCTTTTAAAAAGTATTCCTTGCTTTCCTCAATATGTCCCGTGCGATATAACGACTCACCCAAAACATACAGCAGCCCACCTACAGAATTTGCCCGTCCCCACTCGACAGCCATATTCCATCCCCAATTGGCAAGCTCTGTTGCCTCTTCATACCGTTTCTCCCGACAAAGGAGCAGGGAATAATTATATGTTATCAAAATGGCGGTGGCTACATTATCCGAATTGATCGCCAGGCGGCGCTTGATGTACTTCATCAGCTGATAATAAATATCAATGGCCTTGAGCCGCCGGTCGCTGTCCCCATACACGATGCCGATCTGGTTGATGATCTTCATCTCATCCAGACTGTACCAGTGGCGGCCGATCTCATCGGGGTCAAAGTTGGGGATCGTCATCTCCATCGCATGGAAGAGAAGCGCAAGCTTCTCTTCTGTGCTGTATGGCACGATCTCTCCGTTCTCCTCCCGCCCCAGCAAAACCCGGGACCGCGCAATGAACTGGTGTGTGACATGGTCCTCGCTGTCCGTCAGTGCCGCCAGTTGCTCCAGCTTCTCCAGCCCCTCCCGGCTCCGCCCCCTGGTATTGCAGTCCAGGATCTCCGCCTTCAGCCGCTCCAGTTCCAATTCATTTTCACTCATCAGCGCGTAGTATTTCTCCCCCGGAAGGCCAAGTCTGCCGAGCAGCGCGTTAAGCTTGCTGCGCGACGGTGTCTGCTTTCCGGTCTCAATGCGGGATATGGTCGCTGATTCGCAGATGCCCTCGCACAGCTCCTCCTGCGTCATTCCCAGCTCTACTCGGCGCTGTCTGATGATCTCGCCGATATGCATCTGTTTCATTCTGTTCCTCCGTTGATCACTGGTCCGCACTCAAACCGCGGCCGGATCGTGCCCCGTCTCCAGCAAAGCGGCCAGTTCCTCCCTGCTGCTGAGGATGTTCAGCGCCTCCAGCAGGGCGTTGGTGGTCATCCGCTCCGGCAGGCCCAGCTTTTTCAGCAGCGCCCCGCGCCGCTGGACGCTGTCCGGGCAGCCTGTGAGACCCAGCTCGTACAGGTCCGCCTTGGTGATGGGCGCACCCCCCGCCCGGGTGGCGGTTTCGTCCTCGAAGGTGGCCCCCGCCCGCTCCAGCGCGGCCAGCAGCACCTGGGGCGTCATGCCCTCCACGCCCAGCTTTCCCTCCTTGCCGGGGGCGGACTTGCGCCGCTCCTTGCCGTAAATATCCGGGATATAGGCCTGCTTGATCTGACTTTTGGGGATGGCTCCCTTAAGATAATTGCGGATGACAAAGCCCGCGCCGTCGCTGTCGGTGAGCAGGATCAGCCCCCGCTCCGCCGCCAGGCGGCGCAGCAGCGCCAGCCGCTCCCTGTCGTTGAACACAGCGAAGCCGCCGGTCTCCACCACGGTGGCATCCACCACCTGCTTCAGGGCATTTTTGTCGTAGCGCCCCTCTACCACGATGACCTCTCTGATCTTTCTCATCTCAGCGCCGCCCCTCCTGGGCCAGCTCCATGAGCAGGAGCTTCAGCTCGCTGGCCCCGTCCACGCCGCTGACGCTCTTGATGCGCAGATCCGTCTCATAGCAGCGGCGCACCGCGTTCTCGCACCACGGGCGGGTGACCCGCTTTGCGTTGTCCATCAGCAGCTTGGCGGGATAGTCCGAGCGCATGTTCCAGCGCTCCATCAGCCAGAACTTGTCCTTCCCAGTGTCCAGCGCCACCCGGGCGGTGTGGAGCTTGCGCAGTTCCTTGCCCATGAGGGCCAGCAGCATAAACGGCTCCTCCTGAAGCTTCAGAAGGGAGCCCAGCACCTCCGCCGCCTTGTCAAAATCCCCCTTGGACACCGCCCCCGTCATCTCAAACACCTGAGCCTCCAGCACCGGTGCGGCCACCGCGTCGATGTCCGCTTTGGTGATCCGCTCCGCCTTGGCATAGGAGGCGATCTTGCCGATCTCCGGGATGAGCCCATTCATGAGACTGCCGCAGGTGAAGATCAGATGCTCCGCCGTGGGCGCGTCGATGGTGTGGCCCGCGGCCTTGAAGCGGCGGGAGATCCATTTGAGGATCTCGTTCTGGCTCTGCTCCTCGAATTTCACTGTCCGCGCGTGCTTATCCAGGGCGGCATAGAGCTTTTTATAGGTCTTGTTGGGCTTATACTCCAGCTGGTCATACACCAGCACCAGACAGCAGTACTCCGGGAAATCCTCCAGCAGCGCGATCAGCCCGGCGCGCTGCTCCTCTCCCAACTTGAACACATCCCAGTCGTTGACCTGCACCATGGTCCGCTGGGCCATCATGGGCATGGCCTCCGCCGTCTCCGTCAGCGTCTGCACCGTCAGCCCCTTGCCCTCCAGCTTGTGGAAGTTGAACTCCTCAAAGCCCGCGGGGACCAGCTGCTTCTTCATCTCCGCCAGATAGTACTCCCGGAGATAGCTCTCCTCCCCGTGGAAGATGTATACCGTTCCCAGGCTCTCCGCCGCCAGGTCGGTCTTCAGTTGTTCATAAGCGGCGTTGGCCGCCCCTCTCTTTTTTGCAACAGCCATACAGTGGTTCCTTTCAGTCTGTCGAAAAACCTCGCAGCGTTTCGCCGCTTTTCGGCAGGTTCCCTTATCTCTTATTTTACACGGATCAGGATATTGCCCTGCAGATCCGTCCGATACAGCGTCATCCCGTAAAAGGCCATGCGCTCCATAGCCTCATCGGTGGGATGCCCATAGCTGTTCTCTCCCACACTGATCACGCCCACCTCCGGCGTCACCGCCCGCAGCAGTTCCTCCGAGGTGGCGTATTTGCTGCCGTGGTGCCCCGCCAGGAGCACCTCGATGTCCGCCAGCGGATAGGTCTCCACCAGCAGCCGTTCGGTGGCGCTGGACATATCGCCGGTGATCAGCATATCAAATTCTCCCCGGGATGCCAGGATCGTCAGGCCCTCCTCGTTGGTTTCCCCGGTGGTCAGCGGCGGGTACAGGGTCAGTTTCCCCTCCCCCAGTGCCACCGTGGTCGGCTCCTGCACATAGCGAACCGCCGCGTCGTACCGCGCGGCCAGAGACAGGACCTCCTGCTGCAGGGCGGACTGGCTGCCGCTCAGCTCCGGCAGAAGCAGCTCTCCCACCTCCACCCGGGCCAGCAGTCCCTCCAGACCACCGGCGTGGTCGGTGTGGTAGTGGGTCAGGGCCACATAGTCCAGCCGGTCCCAGCCATAGGTGGCCATGGCATCCGCCACCGAGCCGCCCGCGCCCCGCAGGGAGTAGATGGAGCCGCAGTCCACCAGAGCGGTGCGGTCTCCGGAGTGGATCAGCGCGGCAGCGCCCTGCCCCACATCCACCGCCACGATCGTCGCCGCATCATCAGCCACCAGCAGTCTGGGATAGGCCCGGGCCGCGCCAAGCATCGCCAGCGACAGCGCCGCCATCAGCAGCCAGGGCCGCGCTCCCCTGGCCCGCAGGGCGCACAGGCACAGCATTGCGTAGACAAAGAGGAGCCACAGCAGCATCACCTCGCCGGTGAAATAGACGCCGTGCCCCGGCACCTTAGCCATGGCGTGGGCCACACCCAGCACATAGCGGCTCAGGAGCTCCGGCACAGCGGCCAGAAAAGCCGCTCCCGGCCACACGGCACACAGCACCGACACGAAAAACGCCAGAGCAAAGAGCGTCGGCGCCACCCAGAGCACCAGCAGATTGGTCAGCGGTGCGACCAGGGAGAAAAATCCAAAATACAGCGCGCTCAGAGGTGCCACAAAGAGCAGCGAGCCCAGACTGGCGGACACGGTCCCCGCCGCAAAGTTCCACAGGGTACCGACGATCCGGCTCTTGCGCCGTTTTCCGCCGCCCAGGGCGGCATACAGCCGGAGCGCTGCCGCCAGCAGCCCCGCCACCGCGCCGAAAGACATCTGAAAGCTCACCGAGGCCACCGCGAAGGGATCCAGCAGCAGGATCACCAGCGCCGCAGCGGCCAGCGAGGTCGGCGTATCCCCCTCCCGCTTCAGAAGCGGCGCGAAAAGGGACAGCCCCACCATGATGCAGGCCCGCACCACTGAGGGTGTCGCCCCCACAGTCAGCATATAGAGCAGCAGCAGCGGATAGGCCACCAGGGCCGTCAGTCGCTGGCGGCGGGCCAGCAAAATACTGAGAAAGCTGATCAGGAAGCCGCAGTGGAGGCCGGATACGGCGGTGATATGCATCAGGCCGGACTCCTCCAGATCCGTCAGCGTCTGCTCATCCAAAATCTCCCTGTCCCCTGTCAGCAGCGCGGTGACAAATCCGGCGGACGGCTGGGAAAATATCGCCTCCACCGTCTGCCCCAGGCGCAGACGCAGCCTCTGGGGCAGATAGCGCAGACTCCCTGCCCGCCCCCGCTCCGCTGTCACCGGCCCGCCCTGGTCATACATCCGCAGGAAGATGCCCCGGGCGGTATAGTAGGTACTGGCCCTGCCGCCCACCGTGACCGCGCTGTAGTATTTGACGGATGCCGTCAGCCGACTGCCCGGCTCCAGCGCCAGCAGGGTGCTGTCGCCGTAGTAGACCGCCTTGCCCCGCAGACCCCGGTCCAGCACACGGACCGTGCAGCGCGCCCCATAGTCCCGCTCCTCCGGATAGTCCAGCAGCTCCAGCGTCACCGTGTCCTCCCGGCCCACCAGGGTCTCCGCCGGGATCAGGACCAGCTGGGCGCAGCCGCTGTACCACAGCAGCCCCAATGCCAGCGCCGCCGAAGCTGCGAATACCCGGCGCTCCCGCAGCAGGCGCGACAAAACAAGCCCCAGCAGCAGCGCCGCTCCGGCCAGCCACCCCTGCCACGTCAGCGGCAGGACATATTGACACAGCGCGGTCCCCAAAATAAAGGGGACCGCAAAAAACAGAAGTCTTCTCATAGGTGATCGAACAGGTCCAGGCGGGACATTTCCCGCAGGTCGTGAATTTCAGCAAAGAGCGCCGCCCCGCCGCGGCAGCTTTCGCGCAGGAGGCGGGCGGCGCGGTATTATTCCCCTGTCGGCAGATCCACCAGCCCCTGCAGATCCGCCGGGGTGATGGTCTTCAGCTCCTCCACCGTGGGGGACTTCGCCCCAGCCAGGCGGTTCGCCTGCTGGGCCATGATCTTCTCGAACAGGTTGCGCACATCGCGGCCATTGCCGAAGTTGTCATCCCGGTCCTCGTATAGCTCCCGCAGGTGCTCCCGGAGGGCCGTCTCCGCCTCCGGCGACAGCAGATAGTCGCTGCGCCGCACCCGGCCAGCCAGGATCTCAAAGAGCTGGTCGCCATTGTAGTCGGCAAAGTACAGATATTTATTGAAGCGGGACTTCAGTCCGGGGTTGGAGTCGATGAACCGGGGCATCAGGGTATCGTACCCCGCCACGATCACCACCAGATCGTCCCGGTGGTCCTCCATGGCCTTCAGGATAGTGTCGATGGCCTCCTGACCGAAATCCTTGTCCGCGTTCTCCGGGGCCAGCGTATAGGCCTCGTCGATAAACAGCACACCGCCCAGCGCCTTCTGGATGACCTCCTGGGTCTTGATGGCGGTCTGCCCCACATATCCGGCCACCAGGCCGCTGCGGTCCACCTCCACCAGGTGTCCCTTGCTGAGAAGCCCCAGCGCGCAGTAGATCTTGCTGATGATGCGGGCTACCGTTGTCTTGCCTGTGCCGGGGTTGCCGGAGAACACCAGGTGGAAGGACATATCCGGGCACTTCAGCCCCTGCTCTCTGCGCATGGCCCGGACCTTCACCAGGTTCACCAGGCTCTCCACGTCCTGCTTCACCACATCCAGTCCCACCAGCTCGTTGAGTTCGGCCATGGCTTCCTCCAGCGTGGGCTTCGGCTCCTCCGGCGCAGCCTCCGCCGGGCTCTCTCCGCCGGGAACCGGAGCATCTGCCGGTTTTTCCGGCGCCGCAGGCGTTTCTCCAGCCCCCACAGCCGCCGGCTGGGGCGGCGGAGCGCCAAAGAAATCGTCGTACATCCGGCGGGACTTGTCCCGGGAAATGACCTTGTTAAACTCATTCATAATATCATTGAGCTCCCGGGCCGCGTCGGCGCTGGCGCGCTCCTGCAAATGGGGCGCGCTGTTGAGATAGTCCTCCGGCCCAGGGGTCAGAACGACCGTGGGGACGCCCTGCCTGTCGCACTCCGCCGTCAAAAGCTCGTAGAGCAGCGTGATGCGCCGACTCTCAGCAAAGGAGAAGCTGCCGTCGTAGGCGGCGCAGAGCATCAGCAGATTTTTCTGCACCTCGGCAAAGGTGCGGCTGTAATTGGTCCCGTGGCCCCCATCATAGGCCGCCAGCTTCTGGAAAAACTCTGGTACGCCTACGTTGTAATGGGGATTTGCTTGATAGTAGCCCATAGCCTTCTCAAACTGCTCCGGGCTGAATTTGACCTGGTGATCCGTGTAGATCTGGCTGATCCCCACCACATCACCTCCGCGCCCGCCGCTGGCCGCCCAGAGGCACAGGGCGCAGGAGCGGAAATAGGCGTCGATCTCCTGGCTGGTGATGGCCAGCTCTCCCGGGATGCTCCCGCAAAAATGGCCCACGCTCTCCGCGTAGTCACGGTGAAAATTTTTACCCATAGCATTCTCCTCGCCCTTCTTTCTTCTTGTGGTCAGTATAGCACAGGCTCCGGCGGAAATAAAGGGCCGTTTTTTCTCGCTTTTGCAGGAAAATTAACAGTTTATTTGCTTGACGGCGGACCCGCTCCAGCGTAGGATAGAGACAGAAAATACTGCTGTGATCACCAACAAGGAGGCCCTCCATGGAACTGTCCCGATCAACGATGAAGCGTCTCATCTTTCTTATTCTCTTTGCCGCGCTGGCATTTTCAGCCTGGCAATGGATGGACAGCGCCAGAAGCCTGCTGGGCTTTCTGGGCGGCGTGTTCGCCCCCTTCTTCCTGGGCGCGGCCATCGCCTTTATTCTAAATGTCCCCATGCGGTTCATCGAGAACCATCTGTTCCCGCCCCGGCGCGGCCGGAGCAGGCAGAGCGCTCCGCCCCGCAGCCTCACCCGGGCCATCAGCCTGGTGCTGACCTTCGCGGCGGTGGTAGCTGTGCTGCTGGCGCTGGTGCTGGTGGTGATTCCCCAGCTGGCCGCCACGATCGCGGAGCTGGCTGTAACGATCCAGGAATTCGTGCTGCGGCTCCTGGATCAGGCGGAGACCATGTTCGCCAACAATCCCGACATTCTGCACTACCTCCAGAGCCTCACCATCGACTGGCGCTCCATCGACTGGGAGAGCATCCTTTCCCGGGTCGTCAGCTTCCTGAAGACCGGGGCCGGCGGCTTTCTGACCTCCACCATCTCCGTGGCCAAGGGGCTGGTCAGCGCCGTGGCCACCTTCTTCATCGCCTTTATCTTCGCCTGCTACCTGCTGCTGCAAAAGGAGAAGCTTGGCCTGCAGTGCCGCAAGGCGATTTACGCCCTGCTGCCCAAGCATGCCGCCGCGGAGACCATCCGCATCTGCTCTCTGAGCCAGAAGATCTTTTCCAGCTTCATCACCGGCCAGTGTCTGGAGTCGGTGATCCTGGGTGTCATGTTCTTTGTTGTCATGTCCATCCTGCGGATGCCCTACGCCCTGCTGGTGGGCTGTCTCATCGCCGTCACCGCCCTGATCCCCATCGTGGGTGCCTTCATCGGCTGCGCCGTGGGCGCGTTCCTGCTGCTGATGGTCTCCCCCTTGCAGGCACTGATCTTCGTTGTCATGTTCCTGATCCTCCAGCAG
>CAYSDG010000009.1:0-11125 GCA_964429705.1 uncultured Oscillospiraceae bacterium
GGCAAATGTCAAGAGGAAAGTGTAACAAAACGAAAAAATATTTTTAGACGGTCTGGAGATAGCCGTTGAACAGCTGTCCGGCAGAGGTCCAGCCCAACAGCATACGGGGATATTTATTCAGCCAGTTTTCCACGGCCTCCACGTCCTTTTTTGTAACCTTGTCAAAGTTCGTCCCCTTTGGGAACTTGCGGCGGATCATCTGGTTTTGTTTTTCGTTGCTCCCGCGCTCACTACTGCAATACGGGTGACAGTAATATGTCCGGGTGCGCTTGCTCTCCCGGCGCTTATACACGGACCGCTCGATCCCCTTATAGTCGGAGAACTCGCTGCCGTTGTCCATGGTAATGGATTTGAATACCAGCGGGAACCGGGCGCCCCATTTCCGTTCTATCGTGTCCAGGGCCTTGACGACGCTGGCGGCGGTCTTATCCGGGATCAGGCGGATTATTTCCATACGGGTGACCCGCTCGGTCAGCACCAGCAGGCATTTATGGCCCTTTTTACAGGACACCACCAGATCCATTTCCCAATGGCCAAATTCCAGGCGCCCGCCGATCTCAGGCGGGCGTTTTTCTATGCTCTCACCCTTGGGTGCTGTCTTGGCCCGCTGGACGTGCTGGGTTTTCTTTTTCCGCCGGGATCCGCCGAATGGCAGCGCCTTGTTGGTCAGGCGGAGAAAAACGCCCTTGTCTATGTAGGCATAAAGCGTTTGGCGGCAGATCCGGGTTTCAAAGGTCCCGTAAATTTCCGGATGGTTCTCAATCTCATGGAGGGCCGCCGCCGGGCTGAAATTATCGTCAGCGATCAGGGCCTCCAGGGTTTCGGAATATCGGCGGTCATTGCCGATTTTCAGCGGGCCGCCCTTGGCCGCCATATTCGCCCTGTAACGGGCGTGTGACCGCTCCGGTATATACTCGGTCACTTCGATATAATCGGCGTTCGTGTAGGTGTATGTCCCGCGCTTGATCTCCCGGCAGACGGTGGCGGCGCTGACGTGCAGGGCCGCGCCGATCTCCCGCATGGTGGCACCCTCTTTTCTCATTTTGGCGATCTTGTTCCGGTCAAATTCCGTCAGGTGTCTATAACCTTTCATCCCCGCAACCTCACTTTCAAAAAAATGGACGGCGCGGGTTTTCTACTCCCACGCCGTCCTATTCTTTGCCCAACAGCCAGTTTACGGAAACTTCCAGCACGTCCGCGATCACTACCACCTCAAAGTCAGCCACGAACCTGCCGCCGTTTTCAATTCTGCTTATCACGTCCCGCTCCACGGTCACGCCCGCCAGCTGCAATTTTCTGCAAAGGTCAGATTGTGACAGCCGCGCCCGCAGGCGGGCCTCCCGGATCCGGTCGCCGCATATATTCCGTTTTCCGTGAAAATCATACGCTTTCATGGGCAGCCCCTCCAGGTGGTGCGTGGTATTGTTCAGCATTTTTCTGTATATTACCACGGGGCACGGCGCAAACCCGTTGTAATAATCAGCACGAAAAAATATTGAACATTCTGGAGGGCAGAAAGCCCCTGGCGCAGTATGCACCAGAGGCAGCGCTATTATTCGCCCAGGATCTTTTCCGCCATGGCGTCCATGGCCTTTTCCATAAATTCGTTAAGGCTGTAACCTGCGGCCTCCGCCGCCGCCTTGTATCTGTCCTTTTTCCCTTTTTTCACAAACGGGGAAAGCCGATCATAATTTGCGGCGTTATACTTGTTCTTTGCTCTGGTCGCCGCTGTTCCTGTCTTTTTTTCCACGGGATCGCCTCCTTGATTGTATTCTATCACGCTTTTTATACTTGTGCAAGTATATAAATTGCACAAACTCACACAAGTATATTTGTGCAGTATTCCATCTTGAAAATATACTCGCACAAGTATATAATAATAATCAGAAAGGGGGAACAAAAACAAATCCGGGTCAGGTTGGAGGTGATACCGATGGGCAAGCAAAAGAAAAAACGCCGCAGGCGTAAACCTACGGCGCAGGCCAGAAAACAGTTAGCGGCTGACATTCTGGCAGGCACAATATCCGGCCTTATCGTTCTGGCAGTTGAAAAACTGCTGAACTGGTAAAGGCGGGGGTGCGGAGGGGCGAACCTCCGCACCCCCAATATAAAAGAAATTCACCAAAATGTCAATAGGGAGGTCGCACATGAAATTTTTAGTTTCGCTGGTCATATTCGTGGCGGTGTTTGTTCCGCTCCGCCGCCTGTTCCGAAAACTTTTCACCGGGAGGAAATAACAATGCTGATCAAGTCTAACGGCAAATACGGGGCCACGGTCGGAAACCTGCGGGTTTTCACCGTGGAGGGCGCGGTGGAGGCTTACAAGCTGTTTTGCCGTCGGTGCTATGAAAATCTCACCATGGAGGCTGCCGCGGTGCTGGCCAACGTTGGGGACGATATGCACCGCCTGGGGTTCACCTGGGAGGAAGTCGAAAATATAGAACTGGAGGCAATCGCATGACAGCGAAAAGAACCCCGACGCCAGGGCGGCGCCGGGGTTCCTCTTTACTTATTCCAGTTTGTGATCTGTTCCAGGGCCTCCCGCAGCTTATCAAAACCAAACATTGCCGCATAGCACACGAACACGCCCAAGGCTACGGCGCCCGCCACCATGTACCAGGTGACCACCCAGCCCATGATCTGGCAGACGGCGAAAAACGCCAGCAGGGTCACCACCATGGCCACGATAAAGGCCAGAATGTTGGTGGGAATCTTCTCCCAGGTCAGTTTTTTCAGCACCTGCACAATGATGTTTGTAACCACGGTCAGGATCAGCGCCGCCAGCAGAATGGCGGAGATCGCCAGGGGGATGTACTCCATGATGGTTTCCATGTTCTTTTCCTCCTAAAAATTTTATTTCACAGCCCCGCCCAGGGCGCACAACAGTGCCCCCAGGCTGGGGAATGTGCCGTAATGGGTCAGCCAGTAATCCGGGGAATTGATCACGCCGGCGGCCACCAGGGCGGCCACGCCCTCCTCCGGTGTGGCGGTTCTGGCTCCCGCCTTGGTGATCTTCTCCGCCGCCTTGGTCAGCAGGGTGGCCAAATATTTGACCTTGCCGGAGGTCGCAGCCTCTGCCCAATAGTCCGGGGAATTGATCACGCCCAGGGCGGCCAGCTTGCCCGTGGCCGCTGCCGCCGCCGTCAAATAGATCACCTGGCCCACATGGATCAGGTTCGGATTTTTGATTCCGTTGATCTCCGCCAGCCGGGCCGCGGTGGTGCCGTGTCTGGCAGCGATCCCGGAAAGGGTGTCCCCGCTCGTTACGGTGTACGCCCCCGCCGCCGGTGTGGCCGTTTCCGTGGGCTTGTCCGCCGCGGAGGCTCCGCCCAGCTTCTTGGCGATTGCCGCAAAGTCCGGGCAGATATAACCCCGGATATACTTTCCGTTCACCTGCATGGTGCGCTTGCCCACCTTGCCGCCGGACATATTCCCCTCGGTGATCGTCAGGGTGGTGCCGTTTACGGCGGTGACTATGCCCACATGATCGCCCGCTCCGGTGCAATCGCCCACGCCGTTGTCGTCCCAATCGTACACGATAGCGTCCCCCACCTTGGGGGTGTGGGCGTCGTCCTCCACCCAAATGCCCAGCTTTTTGGCCACCAGGGTGTATTTCTCCACGCCGCACTCCGTTCCGGTGTGCTCCGCGATCCCGGCCTTGATGTAGGCGGCGCTGGTCGTGGTGGCACAATGGGCGTCATTCACCTGCACCTTGTAGCCTCTGGCCAGGGGCTTGTGGCTGTTGTAGATGTTCAGGATCTCCAGGTGCTTGGCGCTGCCTCTGGTGGCACCCACCCAGCCGTTGATCGTGTCGGCCACTTTCTGGCGCAGTTCGTTTTCTGTCATGCTGTTTATACCTCCTCACCGTCCAACGTCCGGCGGCTCGGTTCGGCTGGCGGCGGGTTCTCCGCCGTCCTGCCCGCTCCCGCTCGGTGCGTTGGTTTTGTCTTTGTTCGTCTTGATCCAGCCCATGACGCCGTTTTCCAGGCCGCACACGCCGAACACGCAGGCGGTCAATGTGCTGGGTTCGGATCCGGTGTGCCAGAATACCACCAGATCGGCCACGGTATAGGCCACCAGCACCACGGCCTCCAGAACCAGAATTTTATCCATGGTGCCCATTTTGCCGGGCTTCTTTTCATTCGTCAGCGCCCGGAGGCGCTGGCGCATACGCCGCAGGGCGTGGCGGGCCAGCCAGCACCCCAGGAGGGTGCCACAGATCCAGGCCGCCGCGGCCACGATCAGGATTTTCATGGCGGCCTCCTTACAGAAAATCGTGCTTTACCAGCCTGTCGTCATACACCCGGCTGATATTTGCAATCGCATGGGTGCAGCGGTTGTTTTTGTAATCCTTGTGGGTGTCACAAAACTTTTCGTAAAAGTCGATTTCCGCCAGAATTTCTATGAAGTCCTCCCGTGTGTGGGGAATGTCCCGCAACAGTTCATTGTTGAATTGCAGGATCCGGGTGCGGTGGGCGTCGGCGTTCCTTATATCGTCCATTTCAATATGGCCGTCCAGGATCCGCCGCGTTTCCTTTTGGTCTTTCTTCACTTCCGCCAGGCCGTCCAGCACGTCCTTGTTGATGGCTTTCCCAATGGCCCGCGCCACAGCGGACCACGGATTTACCTTGATCGGGGCAATCTGGATCAGGGTCATGGCCACCAGCAGCACACCCCCGCCGCCGGCCAGCAGTTCCTCAATGCTCATACCTGCGTCACCTCCTCACGCGCTCCGATGGCGTCCGCATATCTCCGCCGCAGGGCGGCTATTTCGTCCGCCCGCTCCACGGTGTCATGCTGGGCCAGTTCCACGGCCTGGGCCTCAATGATCACGTTTTGCTGTTCGATGATGGCGCAGAGGTCGGCCACCAGCTTCATGTAATCCATGGCAGCGTCACCTCCTTACGCCGATCAGCGCGGCGACGTGTTCCAGGTCGGCCACATCCGCCTCAAAAAAGGCTTGGCCCCACAGCCAATGATCTTCGTGTTCGGGGCGGCGCAGCTTCTGGGCGTCCCGGTCGTTCCACAGGCGATCCCAACGTTTTTGATGGTCGGCGTCTTTGCGTTCCAGCCTGGACGTGATGGCGTCGATCAGGGCACCGCGGGCCTTGCCGTTGCCGTCGTCATTCCGGGCAAAATAACGGTGGGCGTTTTCGCTGGTGACCGCGCACAGGGCGCGGCCCTTGTGGAACAGCAGGCCGTCCACAGCCTCCACAGCCGTGCCATACGGGAGATTTACAGTACCGCCGATACTGTCAAACCGTGCCCGTTTTCTTACGATGTAGGCAACACTCATTTTTTACTCCACCGCCTCCCATTGCCACGCCCCTGCGGTTCCGGGCGCCCATACGCACGGTTTCATGTCGGATTTGCACAGGTACAGGGCGGCGTTATGGGAGTAGTACAGGCCGTCGCTGCAGTCCATGCCGTAAACCCAGTGGATCGGATCCTCCATGGTTCCGGTGTGCTTGATTTCAATAGGGCGGTACACCGCCAGCAGACCCTCACCGTGGGGCGGCTGGTGTTCCTGGGGCAGAACGCCGCCAGGCTGCACAACGCGGTAAAGGGTTCCGCCGTCGTTTATCACGGTGTTTTCCTCCACGGTCACACCCGCCGCCAGGACCTCCGCCCACGTCTTGAAAAGGTCGGGCATTTCCAGCGCGGTTTCGTCCGGCACATCCGTGGCCGCCTGCACATACAGGCGGGCCGCCGCCGACAGCTGCCCGGAAAGTTTGGCGTTCTCCGTTGCGCTGACGCTGGCCGCCTGGATCTCTGCGCCTGCGTCCGCCACCTCCAGAATGACGCTGATTTCCACGCCCTCCATGTCAGGACGCCCCAAGAGGTGGTAAACGGTGCCGCCGTGCGCGATCCCCGTTGCCTCCGCCTCCGGGCACAGAACAAAACAGCCGTTTTCTGCCCGCTTGATGTAGTTGGGGGCCTCTGTCATTGCCAGGGCCGCCCCGTCTTTTGTGATCTTAAACATTAGTCACACCTCCGAATAAACATTGCATAGAATAGCCGCCGCAATTTCAGCACCCGGCCATGGTCGTCAAAGTTTTCATAATAGGCAATAGGGGTTTGCAGCCATTGGGCCACCTGCTCCACGGTCATTTCACCGGCGGCCACACGCTTTTGGAATAGGCGCAGTTTCCGCCGCGCCCGCTTCACGCCGTCCCGGCAGCCGTGGATCTTCACGGCCCCGGAGGGTGTCACCTGAAATTTGGCTTTGCAGAAACGAAAGGGCCTTGAAAACGGGACCACCTTTGACTTTCCGGCGTTCACCTGCAGGCCCAGGGCCTCCGCATGGCTGATTATATCCGCCGCGCCTCGCTCTGCCTCCAGCTTTGTGGGAAAGTCGCTGTAATAGTCGTCCATGTAATGGGCGGCGCCATGGACGGAAAGCTGGGCCTTGATCCGGTTGTCCAGGCCGGAGGGCAGGGCCACCATTTCCTGCTGGCTGGGTTCGACGCCCAGGGGCATACCGACGCCGCCGGGGACCGCCGCCACCACCAAATCAGCCAGCCGCCGCAGATCCGGGTTTAGGATCAGCTGTCGGTGTCGCTCATACAGCAGGGCGTGGGGCGCGTCCGGGAAGAAATGGTGAAAATCCATCAGGAACAGGGCACCCTCCAGGCCGTGCTTGCGGTAATGGTCCCGCAGGTGCTTGGCCAGGCGTTTGTAATGGGAATGCAGGCCGCCGCCTTTCTGGCTGGCTTTGTTGTCGTAGATCATGCCCGGCGTGTATAGCGGCACCAGCACCTCCTTGGTCAGAACTTTATAGATTTGCCGATTCTCAATGTGCGGCGCGTCTATGGGGCGGATCTTTCCCCGCTCTTTCAGGGTGAATTGGGCGGTTTTGCCCGGCCTCCATGTCCCGTTAAGGATCTTCCGCCGCCGTTTGGCGGTCCCTGAAAACAGGTGCAGTTCAAACCGCTGGGTGCTGGCTTTCCACCTCACGCCGTTGCAGCACTTCCGGCCATAGAAAAACATTCTCCGATAACTGAAAACCTCCTCAATCGGCCCCAAGGCGTCGCTGCGGGCCTGCCTCCTTGCTTGCCGTTTTGCCTTGCGGCGTCTGTAACGCGCCTCATGGCGCTGTTCGCTGGTCATAAATAAGTATTCGCCCTCCGTACAGTTGTGGTGTTGGTGTGCGTCTAAACTGCTTTGATCCGGCGCATGAAACGGGGTTAGCACCATACCCCCGCCATGCAAGCAGCGTCCGCGCAGGATCATCGGTTGGCAGTTTTAGGCTTTCGCCTGGGAAGTATCTTTCCTTTCGCATGGGTCCGGTTCACGGTTGTGTTACTGCGTTTGCCCCAGCTTTTGCTTATGCGAAATCCGGGGCCAGCGCCCAGGAATTGTTGGCGTTGTTATTGTTGGCGCTGCCGTCGGTGTTGACAAGGCAGAAATTGTTGGAGTTGCTGGCATTGGCGGAACGGCACCACGCATTGGCCGCCGTCAAGAGGGATCGCCGCCCCGCCACCCGGCGCGTTTTCAAAGATACACCCATATCGGCGTCACAAAGTCCGCCGCGCTCCGCTTCTGCCTTTGGCAAAAGCTGCGCCCGCTCCCTTGCTCCGCCTCTCCCACACAAACCCGCTCACGCTGGGCTTTGTGCGGGGTCCCGTTTATTTTCTCTTTCTGTCGCTGTCCAGAACGTTCCGCAGCAGGGTTTCCTCCTTGTCGATCAGTTCACCCAGGCTTTGGGCCATGCGGTCCAGCTTTTCCTCCGCCTCCCTGGGCGGGACCGTCTTTCCGCTGGCTCCCGTGAAACAACCCTGCGGATTCTGATACATGATCATGTAGGCGTGGGTCAGGCGCACGTCCAGGGCGGAGAGGGCCGCCAGGGCCTCCAGTAAATGCCCTTTCCGCTGGACCTTGCGCTGATCGTCCGACGGAAATATTTTGTTGCCCATTTCCGCCTCATCCATGACCCTGCCCGCCAGGTGGGCTATGTCGTCCGCGATCAGGCGGGAATAACGGGCGGAAAGCCGGGTCAGAAATCCCACCGTTTCCACATAGATCTGGTTGGCCACGTTCACAAATTCCGCTTTGCTCACGGTTCGCTTTTCTTTCAGAACTGACATGGTTTCACCTCTTGGTTTTGGTTGCTCCGGGGTTTCCCGCCCACTTCCGTGGGCGGGATTGTGCCGGATATGCTGCGGCGATTAGACAAATAAAGCCGGGGCCAGCGCCCAGGAATTGTAGGCGGTGCTATAGTTGGCGCTGCCGTCGGTGCCGACAAGGCAGAAAATGCTGGAGTAGCTGGCATTGACGGAACGGCACCACGCAAGGGCCGCCGTGGTGGTGGCATTGTGCTTATAATGCACTTTGCTGTTGCCCGCCTTGTAATAGTCATACTGCGCCTGGTAATTCTGCTCCGCGCTGTTGGCGTAGGATCTGGCGCCGTGGTATTCATACTCCGAAAGCAGGGGCAGGAAATCCGTGGTGCTGGTCACATAGCTGGCCGTGTTACTTCCGCCGCCGGTGTTGTCGCTGTACTTGGTGGCGGATTTCATAACGGCCCGGAGATCCGACGGGAGGGCGGCCAGCAGGGTGTTGGCCGTGGGGCTGTTGCTGCCCAGCACCGTCTTTCTCATGTGGGAACCGGACCACCCGCCGCTGTTGGTATACGACGTGTTCATGGTAAACGCGCCGGAGGTGCTGGTGGAATTGCTGTAATTGCTGTCTACCAGGCCCACCAGGGTGCTGCCGATCTTGCCGATCTGGAAATGGATCCGGTTCGTGCCCTCACGGGTGGAATTGTGGTTAAAGCCGATAATGAACACGGAAACGGACAGATTGCTGAACGTGGTGGCGCCCACCTTGCCGTTGATGGTGATCCCCTTGGTGTCGCCCACGCTCCAGTAATTCGTCCCCTTGCCCGCGTCAGACACGGCGCGGATCGTGGCCCAACTGTTGGAGGCCAGCGTGTTGGAAATGCTGGTGACGGTCACCGGCGTGGTGGTCGTCTTGGTCACGCCGCCCTCGGTGTAGCTGACGGTGATTGCCGTGGTGCTGGCCGCCACGGCGGTGGGGCTGCAGGTGTAGCCGGTGACGGCCTTGGTGCTGCCGTCGGCCATGGTGGCGGTGACCACCATTCCCGCGCTGCTGAACGTTTCGCCGGTGAAATAGGCGGTTTTTGTGGGCGGTGTCGTCACCGCGATACTGGAAAGGTAATTGCTCACGGTAATAGCCTGGGTGCAGGTCTTGGTCACGCCGCCCTCCGAATAGCTGACGGTGATCGCCGTATTGGACAGGCCCAGGGCGCCGGTGGGGGAACAGGTCCAGCCGGACACCACACGGGTGGCTCCGTCGTTGTAGGTGGCGGTGATCGCCATTCCCGCGCTGTTGAACGTTTCGCCGTACTTATAGGCGGTTTTGGTGGGGGCCGTGGTCACGGAAATGCCGGACAGTTCCAGCACGGTGACCTCCTGGGTGCAGGTCTTGGTCACGCCCGCCCGCTGGTAGGTGATCAGCACCGCCGTGGTGGAGGCGGTCATAACGGTGGGGCTGTATGTGCAGCTGTCCGTTACGTCCTCCGTGGTGCTGTCGGCAAAGGTGGCGGTGACCACCAGGCCGGTGGGGTCAAAGGCTTCTCCCACATTGTAGGCGGTTTTGGTGGGGGCGTGGGTGATCGCCACGCTGCTGGTGATCATCAGGTCCACGTTGTACTGCATGGCGCCGGTCACCTCCACCTCCGTGGTGGCCGTCTGGCCGCCCAGGGTGGCGCTGACTTCCCATGCGCCGTTGTTCTCCGGCAGGGAGAACTTGGTGGACCCCACGCCGTTCAGGGTGGTTTCCCCATTCGTGACCACCACCACGGCCCCGGCGCAGGTGGTCACGTTGATACTGGCGCTTTCCACGCCCAGGGCCTCCTTTAAGGCTTTCAGGGTCACCTTGCGGTTTTGACCCAGGGAACCGGAGAAAAAGGGCACCGTGTCCGTCAGGGCCATAGCGTCGCTTTCCGCCAGGTTTTGGGTGGCCGCCTGGTAATCCACACCCGCCGACGCCACCACCACCTTGGGGCTGCCGTCGCCGTCCTCAATGCCTTTCAGCAGGCCCTTGGCCGTGATCGTGTCCTGCTTTTTGCCGATCTCGGTATTGACAGCCTCAAACTTTGCGGCGTGGGCGTCGGCGCTGGTGTTGTGTTCCTCCAGGTCCGCCTCCGTCACCATGATCAGGGACTTGGCCAGGGTGCAGGACACCGTGGAGGCGTCGCCCACGATAATGGGGACGGTGATATTTTTTTCCACCGTTTCCACCGACGCCACGGGGATAAAATCCGCCGTGTCATAGGCGTTTTGATAGCAGTAAAGAATATCGTGGCTGCGGTCGTTGGGATAGTCGGAATCCGCCGCGAACACGCCGATCTCACGCCAGTAAAATCCCTCTGACAGTTCGGCGTTGGAGAAATGGCCGGACACGTCGGCGTACTGTTCCGCGTTGTTTTTTACCGTGGCTTCGATTGTCACTACGGCGCTGACAAGGGCGGTCATGGCCGAAATAGGCCCGCTGATCGTGCCGTTGCCCAGCTGAATGGTTGTGAATGTGATCCCCTCACCGGCCATATTCCTGTAATACAGGTTCTTGCCGGCGTCCGTCAGTTTAGGGGCCTGAAACATAGGTTTTTACCTCCTCACATAGTCACCCTTTGCAGGGTGATAAAGTCGCCCGTATGGACCCAATGGCCCACGAATACCTCCGCCGGGTCGGTGGACAGATCCAACACGATTTCGTCCAGCCAGGCGGAAAGGCGCTTGACGGTGCCCAGCACCCGCTTGAACTCCTCCACGTCGTCCGACGTAATGGCCGGATTCGTAGTGTAGGCTTTGAAATGGTACGGCTCCCCGCCGTATTCCCACCATTCGCTGATATATCCGGCGCCGAAAATGGTTTCTATGATCCGGTTCACCGCCGCCGGGGTGCCCATCTGCGCGTAAAACAGCAGGCTTTCCGCGATCAGCGTTCTTTTCACCTTGATGGTGAAATTTTCATCGTAGGACGGTGTACGCAGTTCCACGGCCAGCAGATCCAGGACGTTCTCCGGCATGGAGTAAATGGCGGCATAGGTGCGGCAGCCGTCGGCGTATTCCAGCAGCTTTTCCACCTGGCGGCCCACGGC
>CAYSDG010000009.1:11225-12805 GCA_964429705.1 uncultured Oscillospiraceae bacterium
CCCGAAAGGTACGCCTGGAGGCCGGAGATCATGGAACTGCCCGGCGTGGAACCGTCGGCCATGATGAAAACAATATCCACCTGGCCCGCCTCCTGGTTGCTGGTCGCCACCACGTCACCAATGGCGGCGTTATACGCCTTTGCGTGGTACAGGTAACCGTCCTCCGGTCCCGCCGTGGAATAGGCGCCGGGGGCCAGATAAACCCGCTCCGCCAGCGTTGCGTCGTCCTCCACGTCCGCGCCGCCCTCGGTGGCTGACAGGTTCGTGGCGCTGGTGATATAGGGAATGGGATCCACGATGGTGGACACCTCACCAATGGCCAGGCCGTTGCCGTCCTTGCCGGTCACGGTACATTCTGCCGGCACGTCCACCGTCAGATCGCCCGCCGGGATCTCCGCGTATTCCGTGGTTTGGAAGTACACGGACCCGCTGGAGGAAATCCTGGTGCCCGCCGGGATCGGTGTGGCCAGCGTTCTGGTGGCCGACGCGGTAAAGCGGATCGTGGTCGTGGCCGCCTTGGCCGGTTCACGGGTCACGCCTTTCAGCAGGGCCAGATTGTCCAGGAACTCCGAATAGGAATATTTCAAAAGGCTTTGCTTTCCCGCTCGGTCAATGTATTGCATGGCCTGGTAGATCTGCGCCGCCGCAGAATACAGGATCATGCGGTGAACAGACGCACGGCCCAGGGAAACCCTGCTGCCGCTGGCCTCGGTCATAAACGCCTCAAAGTCTGCCACCATATCCCCGCGCACGTCGTCAATGGTCTTATTGTCGATGAAAGACACGTCCGGGGTGTTCTGAATTGCCGAAATGTCAGGCACTTGTGATCACCACCTTGGGAAAAAGTTTTCCGGTGTTGCCGCCGGTCCAGGTCACTTCCTGCACCCGCACCTCCGGTATGAATGTGGACACCTTTTCGGTGACCTCCGCCGCGTAAAGGCTCTTTGCGGCCTCCGGCGGCATATCCACAAAATCCATGTTCAGGCCGAAAGCCCGATCCAGCGGCATGGTGCCCTCCCGTGTGGAAAGCAAGAGGGCCAGCTGCCGATCCAGTTCCGCCAGCCAATCCGCCGTGAACGTATATTCCAGCTGGAAATTGAAAAGGTCGTTTTCGTTCATGCGTATTCCTCCAGCGATAGGGTCAGGGTGGCCTTGGCCAGTTCGCCGCGGCTGTAAACCTTGTCCCAGGTTTCACTCGATCCGGTAACGCGGAACGGGCGCCGCCCCACCAGCCTGCCGCCGATCACCAGGTATTCCGCCGAACCGTTTTCCACCATGCGCTCCACCGTGTCCAGGATCCGCCGGGGCTTTACGCCCAGGCTGGCGGACAGGTGGATCGTCAGGCTGACGGTTTGGCAGGCTGGCCCCAAAAATTCCGCTTTCGGCTTCACGCCCAAAACTTCGTGATTAGTCCAGCGCCCGGAGATCTCGCGGCCCAGGCTCTCAAAGGTCAACACTCTGTTGTCGCTCACCTCAAAAATGATTTTTCGGCCCAGGGTTCCGATCATGCAATCACCCCTTTACGATGGCCCGGACGTTCCGCCGCCCAGGCTGTCCGTGTGCGTGTGGTTGTCCAGGGA
>CAYSDG010000009.1:12905-30600 GCA_964429705.1 uncultured Oscillospiraceae bacterium
ATGGCCCGGACGTTCCGCCGCCCAGGCTGTCCGTGTGCGTGTGGTTGTCCAGGGAGATCCCGCCGCCGGTCACGTCGCCCGCCGCATCCGCCTTTCCGGTCACTTCCACGTTTCCGTCCAGCACGATCTTAGGGGCCTTAATGGTCAGCGTCCCGGCCTGATAGCGGATCATAGCCTCCCCAGGTGCGCGGGCCAGGTCCTTGCGGTAAAGGCCCGCCGAACCCTCCGGGGGCGCGTTCTTTTCGCTCCACGGGCGGCCCAGCACCACGCCCGCCTCCGTACCGTTGGACAGGTGCAGCACCAGAACCTGATCGCCCACCTCCGGCATGAAATACTCCGCAGAGATCAGCGGAATAGGGGCCGTTACGGCGTCGTCCTTTTCGTGGTACACCACGCGGACCGTGCCCGCCGCGTAGTCAATGGCTGAGATCTTCCCCAGCCGAATATTGTTGTTCATGTGCGCCTCCTTGCTGTCATTCCTCCACCAGCGACATTTCCAGGCTCATGGTATAGCCGCCTGAACCGCTGATATTGTGGGTGATACTGTCAATGTAATATTTGCCGGACAGTTTCCCCAGGCCGGTCACCTTGACACATTGGGAGGCCACCAGGGAGGCGTTGCCCATGATCTCCGCGGAAAGTTTCGTCATGCCGTGGTTTGCCTTGGCCACCGCCGCCTTGATCTTCCGCTCCGCGTCGGCCTGGCTGTCGGCTTTGCCGCTTTCTTTCAAAATGCGGTTGCCGCTGCCCACGGTCACCTTGATCTCCCGCTCCGTCGCCGGGGCGGTGTATGTGTATTCGCCGCCGGTGTAGGTGCCCGCCTGATCCTGCTGCCATGACCAGGATTTCATATTGGACGGGGACAGCACCGCCGCCGCGCTTTTCTTTTTGTATGCCTCCCGGTCATACACCACGACCCGGTTGGAATAGGCTTTCATGGCCAGGCCGTAGGTTTCGCACAGGGTCATAAAAAATTCGCTGTCCGTCTGCTCCGATTGCTCCACGCTTTTCAGCGTGAAGTCCGCGCCCTCCACGTCCCAGGCCAGGGAGATCCCGGCGCGGCCCGCGATCTCGTTCCCGATTTCCTGAATGGTCACGTTTTCCCAGGTCTTTGTCCGCTGGGTGGTGGAGAAACTGCTGTCCAGCGGGGTGGAGATTGCGGAGATCTTCCCGGAAACAGGCCAGCCGGAAAAGCCGAAACTGTCCACGACAAAAAACCCACAGGGCAGGATCCGGTTGTCCCCGGAATAATTGTGGTTCAGCGCCCGGATCGTTGCGGAAAGGGTGTCACCGGCGACGGGGATCCATGCCCCCGTCCACCGGCGATCCCTGTCCTGCAGGGTCAGATCCAGGGTGTCCGCCTCACCGCTGGCCGGGTCCGTGTATGAAATATCCGTCACGAAATCGGAAATTTCCGCGGTTGCCGCGGTCCCGTTGTAAATCAGGTCTACATACGCCCGTCGTGTGTTCATGGCTCACTCCTCCAGATCGGCAGGTCGTTGGCCGCCGTTTTCTCCGGCGGGGCCGGGGTCTGGAGGACCACCCCGGCGTCAAACACGAAAACGTCCAGCAGGTTGAAGTTGTTTTCCATCAGCCAGCCGGTGTATGCTTCGTCGCCGTACACCTCATAGGCGATCTTGTCCCATACGTCCCCCTGCTTGGTGGTGTAGGTGCTTTCCATGGTGTGGTCCTCCTCTTATGCCGGGTTGAATTGCTTGCGCTTTTCCTCGGCTTTCATCTGCTTATACAGGCGTTTGAACTCGGCAAAACTGACGCGCCCGGCCTCCTCGGCGTCCTCACGGCTCGGCGTTCCGCCGTAGAAATTGAATACCGGGGAGAACACAACCGTTTCACCGCCGCCGCCATTTCCGCCGCCGCCCGGTTTCGGCTTCGTCCATTCGTCCAGCAGGGCCGCCAGCTTACTGAGCGGCAGCACCGCCTCCGGTTCGCCGCCCTCACCGATCTGCGCCAGCGTGGGCGCGGTGGCGATACCACCGGCGGCCAGGGCGGGGATCGTGGGAATGTTGAATCCCAGGGTTTTCCCGCCGACACCCGGCACCCAATCCGGGATTGTCACGGAAATGCTGTTGATTTTGGACAAAACCCAGTTGATCGCGGAGATCACCCCGTTTATCGGGGCTTTTGCCAGGTTCACGATCATGCCGAAAATATTTCCGAATATAGCCACGATATTGTCCCAGGCGGCGCTCCAGTTGCCAGAAAACACGTTCTTTACAAAGTCAATGATATTTGTAAAGATCGCTTTCACGTTTTCCCAGGCCGCCGAAACACTTTCCCACCAGCCCGACAAATAGGCGGACAGCAGGGGGAAATTGGTCTGGAACGCGGAAACCAAGCTGGAAACCGCCCCGGAAACCCAGGTCTTGATGTTGCCCCAAATTTCGGAGATCTTCGCGCCCAATTCCACAGCCTTGGCCTTGATGGTGTCCCAATTCTTATAAATCGGGATCCCGGCAGCTACCACCACGCCGATCAGCGCGGCTATAATGGCAAATTTCACATTCAGCAGGCCGAACACTTTTCCCAGCGTTCCGCCGGCCTTGGAAACTCCGTTGATCACGGTGGAAACGCTCTTGAACGTCTGCACCACGGTGGCCGCCGTTTTCAGGGCCTTAAAGGCTCCCACCATGCTGGTGATTCCGGCACCCACGGCCAGGATCAGGTCCTTATGCTCCCACAGCCATTTTGCGCCCTCTGCCAGCTTTGGTATGATCACCTCCAGCTTGTCCTGCACCACCGGCAAAACATTGTTGGTCAGGTATTCCAGGCCCTCCTTGGCGTATGGCACCAGTTGCTTGCCCACCAATACCAGCATACTTTCCGCCTGACGCTTGAACCCCTCCCATTGGGTGCCCAGGCCGTTGTAATTCACGTCCTGGATCTGTTCCAGGGCGCCCTTAGCGTCATAGGCCGCCGTGCTGGCGTTGGCCATGGCCTGCATGGCCTCCGTGCCCAGGTCCTCCCACATGGTTCCGAACAGGGACACGCCCACCGCGTCACGGGTCACTTGGTCGTCCATGGCCATAAGAGTGTCCAGCACGTCATAAAACGCGCTGTTTGCGCCCTCACCGCCTGCGGCGAAAATTTCCATCATGGTTTGTGCGTTGTAACCCAGGGCCTCGAAAGCCTCCGTTGTGGTCTTGCTCCCGTCAATGGAGCGGATCGAAAACTCTTTCACCGCGTCGCCCACTTTGTCCAGGTTCCACGCCGAACTGTCAGCGCCGGATTGAAGCAGATTAAACATTCCGTCTGCAGAAAAGCCTAATTTCTTAAACTGTACGGAATATTCGTTGATGGTGTCGATCAGTTCTCCGGAGTAGTCCAGGCCGTTTTGGGCGCCCGCCGCTATAAGGGAAAAGGCATCCGCCGCGGCTGTTCCGAAATTCTTTTCCATGGCCGCCGCCGCTCTGGTGGTTTCGTCCACGTCATAACCGAAAGCGTCCCGCAGGGTCAGGGCGGCCTCCGTCGCCTCCTGGATCTTGTCCGTCGGCAGGTTTTTCAGGTTCCGGCTCACCGTGGCCACGCTGTCGGAAACGTCCTGTATATCTTCGCCATAGTTGTTTTTGTAGACGTTTTCCATGATCCCGGACAGGCGTTCCAGCTGGTCGCCCGTGGCTCCGGTGGCGGAGGAAAGGCTGTTGCTGGCTTTTTCGTGTTCGGTGTACGCCTTAACGCCTGCCGCCGCCACGCCCGCCGCCGCCGTGGCGGCAGCGGTCATAGCGGTGGCTGCAATTTTGCCCGCCTTTTTGGCGGTTTCGCCCAGGCTGGCCAGATTGTCGTTAGCTTTTTCGCAGGCTTCTGCAAGGCTGCTGTCTACCTTACCGGCGATTTCCAGCGCCAGCTTGTAAACCTTGTTTTTATTTGCCACGTCTGGCCACCTCCTTGCTGATATTCACTATACTGTCTGCGATCTCCTGCAGGTCGCCCACCGGCATGGCCAGCAGGTAGTCAATGCCGGTGTGCAGCTGCATGGACAGGGCAACACAGCCTTTTTTCACGGCGGCGCCGCTTAATCCTCGCCACCGCCGTACAAAAAACCCGAAACGGTGGTTTTCACTTTCACCATGTCGCGGATCGGCAGGCCGGTGTAAAATTCCTCCGGCTTTGCGGTCATTCTGGCGGCCATAGCAGCGGCCAGGGGGGACGACATTTCCATGAGCGGATCCACAATGCCGCGCTTTTTCAGGGACTTCTCCACGGCGATCAGGTCTGCGCCGGTGGCGTCCTCCAGGCCGGACAGGTCCAAATATGTGTACGTCTGGCCGTCGAACACATAGGGCTTTGACAGTTTCAGCACCAGGTCGTTATCCGCCGCGGCCTCATTCTCTGCCGCCGTCACGGCGCGGATCATATTCATATCGTTTTCCATGTCAGCACATCTCCTTGATCTTGGCCAAAACGTCCACGCCGTTGACCTTGTAAACTTCGTTCAGCTTGTCCAGTTCCACCACGGTCTTGCCGTCCAGTTCGATCAGGATGTAAAGGACGGTCAAAGTGATGGCGGTATCCATGGGGCTGCCCGCCTTGACCTTGCCAGAGGTCAGCTTGCCGCCGCGGCCACGAACCACCACGCGCATGGGGCGAAATTCAATGTCGCCCTCGCTGTTGGTGGTCTGCTGGGCGCCGCGGATCTCCAGCTGCACGGCCTTGGTCATGTCCATCATGTCGGCGGTTTCCTTGTCCAGCAGGCGGAAAGGCACCTCCAGTTCCATGTTGCCGAAATAGCCCACGGTGGGATCGTCAATCTCACCCAGGATCCCGGCGCCGGTCACGGTTTCGCTGGACGGCTCAAAGTCCGGCAGCGTCATTTCCTCACCCACGCCCAACAGGCGGTCGCCCTTGTTGTAGACGTTGTAACGGTTGATTTTCGTGGGGATCGTGTTCATCCTTATTCACCTCCGATTGCGCTTTCCAGGGCGTCCACGTCGTACTCCCGGATATTTTCGATATACTCCGCGGGGATGTAGGGGGCCAGGTAGGTGTGGACGGTCAAATGGCCGTTCAGCAGGTTGGTAACGGGGTTTTCGTCGCTGCGGAACTCCACGCGGTAACCGGCGCAGTAGTCGCGGGCAACGTAGCCGTTGCCAATAATATTCTGGCTGTCCACAATGGACTGGATCAGGCGCTTGTTGCCCGGCTTGTCCACCTGTTGGAAATAGGTCTGAATGAAATTATTCCCGTCCCAATCAAAGAAACGGCGCACGGCCCACCAGCGATCTTTGGGATCCGTGGTGGAGGGATAGGCCGCCGTGCTGTTGCCCCAGGACTTGAACCCGTTGGCGTTGATGGCGGTAATAATGCCGTTGGCGTTCAGCACGTCATTGGCCTGCTGCTGATCCAGCGCCACCGCCGTTCCATCCTCCAGAACCGTGGCGGTGATCCGCAGGTCCTTGTTGGACGGGCTTTCATAGGGCACGTCGGCGTTGCTGGCGTCGGTGTAGGCCGTCATGGCGCCGAACATGGCGGAGTAGTGATAAATCACATCGCCCACCGCCACCATGGGCCACAGGGCCACAGCATGGGGAGAACTTGCGCCCATGGCCTCCTTGGCCGCCTTGGCGCCGGTGTAAACCTCCGCGCCGGTGCTGTTTGCGGCAATATCCAGCAGACAACTGCAGTTAAAGTTTCCGTTGATGTTCTCGGTCTTGGCCTGCATAGCTGCCGCCACGGTGGCGTTATGGCTCCAGCCAGGGGCCAGGATCAGGCCGGGCACCATACCCAGGGTGGGATAGATCTGGCGGATCAGTTCCAGGCCGGTTTCCTTGCCGGTGGAGGCGTCCACGCCGCCCACAATGTCGGCAACGGTCACGCCGGAGGGGTTCAGGCTGGTGCTGCTCACGGTCAGGCTGCTGGCCTCCTTGGCCGCCTGGGAGATCAGGGTGATCGCCACGGTGCCGTCGTCCTCATGGGCGGCTTCGTAGTCGCTCCCGGAAATCAGTTCCGCGCTGCCGTTCTTCACGGTCAGGGTGTTCAGCAGCACATACGGCTTGTCGTAAAAGATCATACCGTCCACCACGTCGCAGCTTTCCGCCGCGTTCACGGTAGTGTGGGCCGCCTTGTTGGGGTCCAGCACATTCACCAGGATAATGGGGGCCACGTTGAAAACCTGGAAACACGCGCTGATACTCTCGCAAAGGGTGAATTTCTGGAAGTCGTCGGAATAACCGACAGCCTCCACCGCCTCCTTGTAGCTGTAAACCAGCTTGGGGACATTGACCGCCGCCGTGGGGTCTTTCGACAGGTGAATGGGTGCCGTGCCGAAAATAACCTGCAATCCGGCGCTGCCCTCAATGGGCACGGTCAGGCTGGTGGCCTGCTCGGTGTTATATACACCGTGTTTGTATGCCATGTTCTGTTACCTCCTCTTAGTGTTTTTTCTGTACCAGGCGGTACAGGTGGGAAATGTGCCCCGTCCCGCTCCGCAGGTTCTTCATGGCCTCCGGCAGCTGGTCCAGGGGAACCACCAGGCCCTCCATGGCTGGCTGCCTTGTGATAGCCTCCGCCAGCGCGGTGGGGATCCCGTTGGTGTATGTGGTGTACTGCTTCGCCACGCCCCGAATGGACGGGCCGCAGTAAACCACAGGGGTGGCCTGTTCGGCCTTTTTGGTTTTTGCCATTATGTGATCGGCACCTCCTTGAAAATCGCCGGTGTGTAGAACGAAAGGCCCACAGCGGCGAAATAATACGGGTGTGTGTCCTCCTCCTGGGCGGCCCAGCGGATCGGATATTGTGCCTCATAGCGGCCCGCCACGATCCCGTCCCGCCCATAGTGGCGGATAATTTCATGGACAATGCGGAGGGCGTCGCGGTAGCCCTGGCGGTTCGGATCCGGGTCGTGTACGCAGATAAGCAAAACCACGCTCACGGTTTGCCGTGCGTCCTGCTCCGGCAGTTCGCCCTCTGAAAGTTTCACCGTCACATACGGCTCCGGCGGGGCCTCTGCGTCGGTTTCTTCGTCGTCGCCCTCCCGGATAGGGGGACCCTGCGGGAAGATGTTCACCGCCCGCTCGACGCCTTGGGAATTGACCAGAGAAAAGTGTTTGAACAGCTGTTCCAGGTCCTCCACAATGGCGTCCTGCAAAAACTCTTGTGTCATGCGGCAGCGCCTCCTTGACTTGTTTCCTTTTGTGACCTATAATGTGTATTAATAATCAGCATTTCGTGGTAATCATCAGCGCAAAACTGCGTAATGCGTCAGGAAAGGGGATCCGATATGAAACGGAAAGGGAAAGGGTTCTTGATCGCCACGGTCGTGGTGCTGGTGTTTGGCCTGCTGTTCCTGATAACGGGCGAATACGCCGCGTTTGGCGGTTCGTTGATTTGGGCGGGGCTGTTTTATGCTCTTTACCGTCGAAAGCAAAAGAAACCGCAAGCAGAACCCGCCGCACCTGAACAACCCGCCGCCGAACCTTGCAACGTTCAGCCCTCCACCGACATTCCGGCGGTCAATATTCCCGCCGATCTTTGTGGGGCCACCTTTGGCTCCTGGGATATTTCGATCCATGACGCAGAGGGGCAGGACGTCCGTTTTGACCGGGCCATGTTCCAGCGGATCGACATCCTCAATTATGACGCTGCCGCCGGTGTCGCTGAAATAATGGGCACCCGTGGCAGAACCTACGAAACCACATTGGACACCTGTACTTGTGAAGATTTCACCAGGCGCGGGTTGCCATGCAAGCACATTTACAAGCTGGCGCTGTCCCGTGGATATTCCCCGGACGCCTTTTTCAGCGCCCGCTCCGATGTTGTTTGGTATGCCGATAGGTGCAGGGTGTACCACTCTGATCCTGATTGCCGCGGCCTGCGGAACCGTTTTTCACGCCGCACCACGGTGGCGTTGGCGGAATACCAGGGGTTGCACCCTTGTAAATCCTGTCACGATGAATAAGCACCGCAGCGGTGGCCTTATGGCCGCCGCTTTTTTATGCCTTGGTCACCTGCTCGATCCGCTTTTCAATCTCACGCTGGAGATTTGCATAGGCCATGGCCTCCGCCTGCGCTCTCACTTCCTCGTTGCCCATCATGTGGGGAACAGCGGGGGAAAGCAACTTTTTGACGGGGAGGCGTTCAGCGCCGCGGCGCTGAACAATCGCCGTGTGACCGGATCGGAACGTGGTAATAAATGCTTTCAGATCTCCAACTTCCAGAGGTTTCATAGAACTTTCGTTCAAAACCTTGGCTGCTGCCGCTCCGGTTTCGGTGTTCGGCTGCGTCATAAAGTCCATAATGTCCCGCATGGGTCCTTTGGCCAATACGGCGGCGCTTAATTTTGATGTGCTGGCAGAAATAATATCGCTCTCTTTTTGCAGCGCCTTTTTCTGTTTCAGCGCATACCGGCCCTTGCTGTCCTTTACGATTTGCCGACGGACTTTCCGGGCGGTGCTGTTCAGGGCATTTTTCAGGATTTTAGGGGCGCCCAGCATTTCGGGGAGGCCGTCCAGCTTGGCCATGATTTTGGCCAGTTCTTCGTCGGTGTCGATTTGCAAAATGCTTTCTTCGCTCACGATTTCACCGCCTCCAACTCAATGGCCAGCACCCCGGCCTCCTCGGTGCAGGTTTTCACCCGGTACACCCGCCTGTCCAGCGTCAGGGAAACGCCCTGGGCGGGGCGGGGGCCAAACTCTGCCTTTGCCACATAGATCAGCCGACGGGCCTTGTAAATGCCCTCCGTCTGCGCGGTCAGCACCTTGGCCTTGTCCCGCTCCAACAGTTCGTTGTCGTCCACCACCACGGCCATTTCCTTGCCGTTGACGGTGTGGGTGTCCGCGAACTCCAGGCAGTTCAGGAATGTGCCGGAAATATCCGCCGCGATCTGTTCCTTGAACGTAGGGGCGCCCATTACAGGGCACCCCCGCCGTTATCCACAGGGGCCTTGACGGTGGCCGCCGCCAGACGCTCCACGATCAGCGCCTTGGTGGCGCCGCGTGGGATCTCCACACCCATGTCGTCGGCCAGCTGTTTCAGCTGCTCCTTGGTCATGTCCTCCAGCTGTGCGGGATCCAGGTGGCCCTCCACCGTGTCGGTGCCGTCCTCGGCGCCCGTTTCGCCGTTCTCTGCCGCCTCTGCGGCGTTCTCGGTGTCCTGGGTGCCCTCGGTCACCTTGGCGGCGTCGGCGTCATTCTGGCCGCTGTCAGCGCCCGCGGGAGGGGCGGGAACCGCCGCCGCGT
The DNA here is from genome assembly GCA_964429705.1 of uncultured Oscillospiraceae bacterium. Taxonomy (GTDB): domain Bacteria; phylum Bacillota; class Clostridia; order Oscillospirales; family Oscillospiraceae; genus Pelethomonas. The sequence continues at coordinate 22,097 of CAYSDG010000009.1, forward strand.
CAGATTCGATCACCTCGGCGCTCCCGGCCTCCAGCCACGCGGTGACCATGCGCTGGTCCTGGGCGGGGAGGACGTCGCCCGCCTCATACATACGCCCGCCGTACAGGATCGGGCGCTTGGCTGTCAGTTTCTTCATGTTCCTTTCCTCCCGGCCTTTAGCCCAGCAGCTTCACCAACACGGTGGTGTCCGTAGAGGCCGCAGGGGCCGCGGCGTAGCCTGCGGGCACGTTGCCGGAGGCCGTGGCGGTGATATTCTTTTCCGTGGTGTCATAGTACACGGCGGCACCCATGGTAATGGCTCCGGTGGCCTTGGCCATTTCAAAGACGCCCACCACATGGAGGTGGCCGGTTTCACCTGCGTCAATATCTTCTCCGGCAACGCCGATCCGGGTGCCCAGGCTCACCACTTCACCGTTTGCCGCCTTGTCGGTGGCGGTATAGTCCAGCACTTCGCCTTTCTGCCAATACTTTGCGGTCATATTCTGTTACCTCCTCGTTAAATTTCTTCGCCGGGGTTCTTGGCGATACCGCGGAAGTCAACGGCGGTAATGCCCCAATCCAGCCAAATATCCCATACGAATCCCAGGCGGCCCGGAACCTCGCTTCTGCGGATGGTGGGGGTTTCCTGGCCGTTCAGGTAATCCACCTGGAGGCTCTTGGCATAGGTCTTGTCACCGACAACGAACCAGGGAACAGGGTTCCCGGAACCGGCCAGGACGTTCAGGGCGCCCTCCTCGATCACCTGTAGCTGGCTGCGGTACTGATACAGGGCGTTGGCGGTGTGGCTGCCAATGCCGTCCACATCGATCAGCGCAGTTTCCAGAATCTGCGACAGCAGGAAACCGTAACCCACGGGAACGATCACATACTTGGGCTTCACCATAATGCTCTCACCAAACGGATCGGTCTGGCGCAGCAGTTTCAGCATGATGGCCTGGAGGGTGTCCACAGAGGGGGCGGCACCGCTGGCGATCAGGTTGTTGTGGGCGTTATCGAACAGGGAAACGCCGTCGAAAATGGCGGGGTTCTTCACCAGGATCTCATAAACCTGCTTGTTGATCGTGCGCTTGGCGCTCATGGCGTAGAGGCCGGGAACCTCGGTAATGAAACCCACATCATCGTTAATAAACGCTTGGCGGGTCATGCTGAACTGACGGCCCCAGGTGTCGATCTGGCGCTGGGGCAGCAGTTCCGTCTTGGGGGTGTCGGCTTTCAGTTCGCCGTTTTCACCGACGCGCTGGAACTCACCGGCGCCGCCTGCCAGGTAGGAATGATCCTTGGTGGGCTTAAAGTCGGTCACGCTGCCCTTGGTAGTCCACAGCTGGAACGTGGTGGGGATTGCCTGGTACATCTGGACAATGTTCTTTTTGATGGCGTTGTCCAGGATTGCGGGAAACGCCGCGGTGGGATTGAAGAACTGGCGGCAAGCCTCGTTCCACAGGTCGTCCTTGCTCATACGCAGCAGGGAGGTAGTGGTGCCCACGCCGTCGCGGGCCATGCACTCAATGGCCATATCCCGCAGGGAATAGCCGCGCATTTCCTCCGCACCACGGGCGGGGTTCTGTACCTCGACACCGGCCCGCATAAGCATGGCGTCAACCGCCGCCGCCCGGAAGTTGTCGCCCTCGTCGCCGTTCATGCGGCTGGCCACAGGGGCGCCATGGGCGCACAAATGCTCCACCGCCGCCTGGCGGACGGCGTTCATGTCGGAACCGTCCGCAATATACTGCGTGGGATCCATACCCGCCTGGCGGCACAGGGCGGTAATATCGCTCACGCGCTGGCGCTCCGCCGCCACAGCCTGGCGGGCCGCCTCGGTGGGGTCGGTGCCCTCTCCGCGGGCGCCGCCGTCGGGATCCTCACCGCTCTGGTCGCCGGTGTTGCCCGCTGCGTCGATCTGGCGCTGCAGGCCGTCAAACTCTGCTTTTTCCTCCGCCGTCAGGTCACGGCCAGCGGCGCGGGCGCCGTTCACAAGGGCCTGCTGACGGGCGATCATTTCCTGAATGGTCATAGTTGTTTTGCCTCCTCAATGATAAAGATTTTTGTTGATCTGGATTTGCTTTTCATAGGCCGAAAGATCCGGGGCCGCTGCCTGTTCCGGTTCGTCGGCTCTGCCGACGCCCACGGTGGCGTCCGCCGGCACGGAAACTATGGACACTTCCAGCGGCGTCCATTTGCGGGCGATCTGACACGGGCCGGTAAAACGTCCGTCCGCGGAGGTTTTCCCCGCCACCACTTCCTCCCAGCTGTCCACGCTGTAACGCACGGACGTGGTTTTCAGAGTGCCGGATCGGACTTTGCCGAAAATCTTTTCGGCGTCGTCGTCCGTGTCGAACTCCACTTCCGCCATGCCGCGGTGGTCCTCAACCCAGGCGCGGATCACTTTTCCCACCACCTTGTCGGTGTTGTGGTTGAAAAGCAACACGCCCACGTCGTTCAGGCGGGACAGGTCCAGGGCATTGTCCGCGTGATCCAGGATCTCCATACCGAACCAGCGCCGGTATGGCTCCTCGCTGGAAAAGCTGATCGTGCGCCTGCGGCTGTCCTCCTGGTTCTCTGCGCGGCTGGCCTGAATGTGGCCCATGCTCCGCTGACCGCTGTTTCTGTCCCTCTTGGGGTCATTCGCTTGGGGTGTTCTGCTGTGCTGCTGCCGTTCCATTTCCAAAAATTACACCTCCTAACTCGACGCCGACGGATCGGCCATAATTCAGGACTTCGGCCATTTCGTTTACAGCCTCTTTCCAGTCCTTGCCCTGTTCCGCGCAAATGTCCTGATAGGTTTTCTGCCCGGATTGCAGGGCGGTCTTGCCGGCGGTGCTTTCCTTGGCCGGGTCGATCCACTTCTTGGGGGATTTCGTCCAGGTGTGGGAAAGGTATTCCGCCTTTTTATCCCAAAATCCGGGCATATCAATGAACCCGGAGAGATAACAGGAAATTACAAAGGTTTCGTAAACCTCGGACATGAAATCCGTCAACATTTCCACGTCCTCGGTGTATGTGTTTTCGTCCTCAATGGCGTTTTGACGGGCGGAGGAATAGGTGGCGCCGCTCATATCACGGCTGACGGCCTCATAACTCAGCCCCTGTCCCGCCGCAATAAGCGCCTGCTGGGTTTTCAGGAAACCGGCGGCGTCACCGCCCGCTCCCTTGGGGTCTACCACCTGGATCTCATCACCGGCGCCCAGGCTCTGGATCATGCCGGGGGCCAGCTTTTTGCCCTCATAGTCCATTCCGCCGTCCGGCGTTCTGGCTCCGCCGCGGCCAAACCCGCCGGTGGGGATTGCCCGCTTGATGAACACGGCCAGGCAGGCCGCGATCCGCTCCTTGACGGAAACGGCGGTAATAAATTCGTTGGTGTCCCGCACTCTGGTAATGGTCGGGGCCATGTCGGACATTTCCCGCAGCTGGCTGGGCCGTTTCTTGGATTTGTAGAAATACACGTCCTTGGCCTCGATGTAAACCGGGTCGTGGAGGCTCCAGCCCTCAATGTCGTATTGCTGGATCCAGTAACCCACCGGGCGGCGCCATTTGTTATATTCGATCCCGCCCACCACGCGGTTGCCCTGGTGCTTTGGCGTTGTCACGTTCACGTCCAGTTCGTCCACCTCAATGGCCTGTAACTGAAACGGGATCATGCCCTGCTTGGTGTAGCGGTAGAGGAACAGCAGGCCGCCGTCCACTTTCTTGCGATCCACGGCCATACGCAGCATTTGGTTAAAACTCTGTTCCCCGGTCACGTCGCAGTTGCGGGCCTTGCACCATTGGCGCCACGCCTTTTCCAGCCGGTCGTCCAGCTGGTCGTTTCCGGTCTTGGCCTGGAGGGTGTAACCCTTGCCCACCACGTTGCGCTTGTAGGCGTGGAGGATGGATTGTGCAATATCGCTGTTGCGCTCCAGGTCACGGGCGCGGGCGCGTACCACGTCCCGGCTGGTGCGGTCGGTCACCTCCGCGCTTTCGTTGTGGACCCGCCACCCGGCGTTAAGCCGCCCGAAACCCGCCGCGTCATAGCCGCGCAGGATCTCAAGCTGCTGCCGCCATGCCTCCCGCTCACACGCACGGCGCGGGGATAAGGCGGCCACGATTTTGTCAACGGCTCCCATGCCAATCACCTCCCGTCAAAGTACGCCACAAAGGTGCGATCCAGCAGGCCCGTACTCTGCCCGCTGTCGATCTGCGCCTCCAGGTCGTCCCGAATGGCTTTCAGCTGGGCCAGGTCTGCCCGCGTCAGGGATCGGCTGCCGATTTTGTAAGATTGGCCACCGGCCAGAACCGCCGAAATGGCGGCGTTTACCTGTTCCAGCATTTCAGCCGCTTTCTGTGTGTTTTCACTCATGTGTTGGCCTCCTGTCAGATCCATGTGTCGTTGTCATTGATCCAGGTTTCTTCCTGGGTCTGGCGTGGCTCCTTTTTGGCCGGCTTCCGGGGTTCCGGGGCCGTTCCGCCGCCCTCCACGCTTTTCAGGTAGAGGGACCGCACACCCATAACGTCAGCCGCCGCCGCGGCGTACACCTCGCAATCCAAGTAATGGTTGTCCGCATGGGAGGATTTCAGCACCCATTTCTGAACCTCTTTCCCGCCGGACCGCTCGGTGATCTTATGCTCCGCCGTCACCTGCTCGGCGTATTCCATGTCGCAGCCCTTGTAAACCTGCCAGGAACCTGTCCCGTTTGGTTTCCTCATGCGGGCGGCGATCTGGTCCTTGTACTTGCCGCCGTCCACCAGAACCAGCGTCATGCCGTTGGCCTTGCTCCCGGCCTTGTTGACCGTGGAAAGGCGGTAATGGGAAAGCATGGTGCTGGTGCCCTTGCAGGGCAGCGCCCAATCCGAATTGATGGCGCAAAATTCGTAAACTTCGTCGGTCTGGTCGCCGCTGTCCATCAGGGCCAGATTGACCATAGCCGTGTCGCCGTTTGGCAAAGTAAATTCCACGTTCATGGCCTTTTCCACCTCTGCCATGGAAAGCGCCTGGCCGTGGGCCACGTTCTGGCTGGTCATGTAGTCACCCCAGGCCCGGATCGTCCAGTAAAGGCAATTTTCCTGAACGTCGATCCCGCCGGTGATCAGCTTCGTCCACTCCGGCAGCGTCCACTCCGGGGTTTCCGTCTGCCGTTCCATGACCAACTCCGCGTTGGTTTTCAGCTTCGTGTCCTCCCACGGCTCCGCCAGCCACGAATTGGTGAAGTTATGCAACAGATCCGGGTCGTCCTTGCTCCGCATAAACTCCCGCGCAATGTCAGAAAAGCGGGTGAACGGGGAATACAGGGTGTTCAGCCAAAAGGCCACGCTTTTGGGGTTCTTGGTTCGTTGCCTCACGGCCTGCCAGCGGCCACCGCGCAGCATTTTTCCCTTGTCCTGGTCGGTGATCACGGCACCGCAGGCTTGGCAGACATACACGGCCATTTCCGCCCGGTCGGTGTTCTCCGGCACGTCGTCCTTGCTGGGCCATTTCAGGCAGCCGAATTTTAGTTCTATGAACTGCCCACAATGCGGGCAGGGGACGAAATAGTGTTTTTCAACCTCCGCCGCCTCTTTGGCTTTCCAGATATGGCCGGTTTTCAGCGTAGGCGTGGAGGCCATGAAGATCTTGCGGTTAAAAAACGTCTTGGTTCGCTCTCTGGCCAGGGAAACAGGATCCGCCTCTTTCTTGGAGGCGCCGGGGAATTTGTCCACCTCATCCATGAACAGGTAACGAATATTCGTACTGGCCAGATCCGCCGGGCTGTTGGCTCCGGTCAGATATGCGGTCATGTCGGTAAATTTCAGGGCCAGCTTTTTGCTGTCATTTTTTCGGTACTTTTCGGCCAGGGGTTTGCAGCTTTTCACCATCGGCTCCAGCTTGCTTTCCGTGGTGCGCTCCGCCAGGTCATCAGACGGATATACCAGCATGGCGGGGGCCGGGTCCTGGGCAATCAGGCAACCCAGCGCGTTCTCCATGCAGGACGTGCCGCCCACTTGGGTGGGCTTTACAAACACGATTTCCTCCACCATGTCGTCGGAAAAGGTGTCCATGATCTCCACCAGGTACGGGGTCACGCTGTTGTTCCACGGGCCGGGGATCGCGTTCCCGTCCGGCAGTATGCGGTATTTGGCCGCCCACTCCGAAACGGTCAGCCGCTCCGCGGGCCGCAGGGTTTGAATGGCCTTGAAGATCCACGGCGGAACGGTATAGGGTTCCTGTTTGTACTTCCTCACGGTCCGCCGCCCTCCTGTTCCTCCATGATCGCACCGTCGGCAAAGGCGGCCAGCAGGGTTTCCAACTCTTTCCGCATGGTCTTTTCCATGGCTCTGACGGCCACAGCGTCAGCGTAGCCGGACATGGTGCCCGCCATGCGGGGCGGAATATTCAGGGCGAATTTCTTAAAGCTGGCCATGAACTCCGTTAGTTCCTCGGTAGCATGGTCCGCCGCCAGGTAACGCCCCTCCGCAATCGCCGTTTTCAGGCGGTGTAGCTGGCCCTGGCTTTCTTTCAGTTCCACCTCTGCCTCCAGCTTTTTCAGCGTCAACTCCGCCGCCCGGCTGTTTTCTCCGGTTTCCTGGGCCTTGGCCTCGACGTGTGACACATAGCGTTGGATCGTCGAACAGGTGCGGTATTTGCGGGCACCGCCGCCGGGCGGGATCTCTGTTTCCAGGACGCCCTCCTGGGTCAGCTGCTGGACCCGCCGAACCGTTTTCCCCAGCAGCTGGGCGATCACCGTTGTGCTGGACCACTCCGGCACCGTGCCGGTCAGCACCGCGGGTTTTTCTGCTTTTGCCCGTTTTCCGGTGCCGCCGGTCTGTTTCTTTTCCGCCACCGGCGCCACCTCCTTTTTGCCCGGTGTGGCCGCCTCCGCCGCCCAGGCCGCACCCTACACATACCCCGCGAATGATCGTAAGGCTTCGGGTGCGGCAGGCGTCAAAGGCCGCCCGCCGGTTTCGCTTTTCCGGTTTTGGCTGGATTTCGCTTTTTTGCTTCGTTCCTTTCCGGGGTTATCCCCTTTAGGGGATAAGAATTTCCGCCGTTTCAAAAATCCGTAACGTAACAGCCGGATTTTTTTCTGTTCTCACAGACAAAAATGCCGGGCGTTCCTTGCCCCGCACCGCTTTTTCCTCCGGGGAGTACCTAAACAGGGGGGGTGCGGCGTTTTACGGGATGCCCTGGGTGCCCCTCGGCAAAGGCGCCCAGGGCTTGGAGGGTTGGGCCGGGCCGCCGCGCTCTTGCGTAGGACGGCGGCGCAGAGTGAAAGGAGGAAAGCCCCTGCGGAAACGCTCCCCGGCCATGGTGTGGAAAGCAAAGAACCACCGGCCTTTCGGCTGGTGGTTCTCGGTATTCGTTTCAGGGTTTCACCCCTGCGCTGCTTTCCATGCTACCAGTATAGCACGGTCAACCGTCCAAAAGCGTCCAAACTTTTCAGGGGCGCATATCCCACCGCGCCCGCTCCCTGGTCTGGTATTCCTCCAGCAGTTTCCGGTTGCGCTTGTTTTCCAGAATCTGATCCAGGGCGGCGTTGTAGTACAGGAACACGTTGGACCGGCTCATGTAAAGGGCGGCGGCGATCTTGTCCCACGGGCGACAATCAATGTGCCGCATTTCCACCACGGTGCGCTCCGTTGAATTGGGCGGGAGAACGTCGATCAGGTCCATAACGGACAGCACGGCCTTGGCCATTTCCTCCCGCTGTTCTTCGATCCGATCTTCTACCTCGGAGATCCGAAAGACAACAGACACGGATCCGTCCGTCTTTGCTGGTTTTTTCGGCGGTGTCAATCTGAACGTGGACCCCGTGCTGGGTGCCCGCAGTTCGCTGGACAGGACGCGGTGGCGTTCCTCCAGAATCCGCTTTTTCCTCATGGCCGCATGGTATTGCTGTAAATAGCTTTTGACCACCTCGCGGCTCAATGGTTGCTCTGTTGTCTGTTTGCTCATGGTTACACCTCGGTTATGTCGTAGCCAAAACGGTCCTTTAGCATTTTCTTTTTCATGGCGTACTTTTGGGTTTGCGTTGCCTTGCTTTTCACGTCCTCCACCACATAGCGCCAGCTTTCACAGGGCCAGCCGTTGGAGGCCGCCATGCTTTCCTCCGCCGTGTCCCGCTCCCAATATGTGAAATCCGCCTTGTAGCGGATCGCCCGGACCCGTTTTCCCTCCGTGTCCGTAAAGGCTTCTTGCAGGGTGAAATCCACCTGGAGGCGGAGATCCCGGATCTGCCCAGCTTGGAGGCGGGCGGCCAGTTCGTCATACCTGCGGGCCTCTTTCTGGCTGTCAAAATGTAGGACAGCCCCGGATGGCGTCACCCGCTCGGTGGGGGTGTTGTGGTACTTGGTGCCCTTTGGCTGATCCTGCGGCGGTGCGGCGGAGGGCACAGGCCCCCGCCGCTTTTGCTGTTCCATGTACTTTTTCATGGCCTGGGCCTGATATTTCGGCGGCAGGTCTGAAACGCTTATGGCCATTTATTCGCCCTCCGCCGGGTCCGGGATCTCAACATACTGCCACGACATGGGCGGGCGGTTCAGGCCGAACTCCGCCA
>CAYSDG010000009.1:30700-32032 GCA_964429705.1 uncultured Oscillospiraceae bacterium
AACTCCGCCACATGATACAGGGCCATACAGGCCAGCGTAATGTCCTCCATAAGGGCGTTTGCGTCCTCCTGGCCGCGCCCGTCCCTGTTTTGCCTCAAAAGTCCAGCGGCCAGGACGTTGCCCAGGTCCTGTAAATTCTCCGCCGCCTTTTGCCACCGCTCTTTCGGTACGGTGTAACCGATCTCCACCTTTTCGGCGTTCTCCATGGCTCACACCTCCCAGGGGAAAGCGGAGGCGGGGAGATCCGGGAAGTGTTCCCGCAGGTTGCCCTTGAAAAACACGGGGATCTCATTCTCCGTGCAAAATTCCACGATGTTGTCCACCCACTCGCGGGCCGGGGTCACCTTGTCCGGGCGGCTCCCGGTTTCGGCGCCCAAAATCACCCATTGGGGCAGCCCCTCCGCCGCGTTCATGTCCACCGGCCCCCGCAGAGGCTCCATGCTCCAAAAGCTGTTGATGTTCACGCCCTGCATGGTATACATGGCGGGGGCCTCCATGTCGGCCACGGTGCTACCGTACCAGAAATTATTTTCGTGGGGCAGCAGGGCCAGGTGATCCAGTTCCAGGTATCTGGCCGGGTTTTTCGTCAGGAACAAATAACGGTGCTGCGGGGCCTTGCGGCAGGCGTCCAGAACCTCCACGATCCAGGACGTGGGCACCCAGCGCCCGAACAGATCCGCCATACTGCACACAAAGACGGTTTGCGGCTCCGCTGTGCGCTCCGGCTGGTTCAGGCGGTAGCGGTGCAGCGTCGGCTCAAACCCATAGGGATATGGCGTTGCCTTGATTTTCTCCGGCAGGACGTGGAGGCCGCCAGCCAGCGGCGCGGGATCCACCCGGCCAGCGTCAAAGCGGTGGGCCGTTCTCCGGGCGTAGCAGTACGGGCAGCCATGGCGGCAGCCGGTGACGGGGTTCCACGACATGGTGGCCCAATCAATTTTTGTCTTGTTCATTCCTCGTTGCTCCTTTCGTTTTTCCAGGTGTTCACAATGCACTCGTTACAGCCGTAACTCTGGCAATACGCGCAAATGTCCAGGCCGTCCTCCGCCGCGGCGTGAATCAGCGCCGGTAGGTCAGGGACGTTGACCGGGCGGGTTGGGCGCAGCTTATCCAGCACGGCGGACAGATATTCCGCCGCCCTCCAATCCCCGAAAATCTCCGCCGGTGCGTCCGGCTCCATCGTTTCCGGGTCCATCGTCCATAGGGCAACACACCCGCCGTCCGGGTTTGCCTCCCACCGTGCCGGTGTCTGGCTGATAACCTTTCCGTCCTTGTCGGTTGTTTGGCGGCCCATGGTGGCCGTTCCTTTGGCTATGCAAATAATACTCATGG
>CAYSDG010000009.1:32132-34993 GCA_964429705.1 uncultured Oscillospiraceae bacterium
CCAAACGCCGCAAGGTCAAAGCAGGTCGGTTTCCCGACATACTGGCACCACGCCCATTCCAGCATGGCGCCGCGGCTTTCCTGATAGTCCTGCAGAAACAGCACCACGTCCGCCGTTTCCATCATGGCAAAGCACACCCGCATATAATCCGCGGGGCGGAGGCCAGCCGGTTGGTTTGCCGGGTTCAGGATGGTGTGGCCAGCTGCCGCCAGCCGCTTTTCCGCCTCCCGGAACTTGGCTTTATAACGCTTGTCCCCGGTGATCTTCCCGGATATGTAGATTTTCATTTGAACCCCTCCTATTCGTTGAAAACCTCGAAATACTCTTGGTATGGATAACCGCTGGTCTCATGCCACCCGCTCCGGCAGGTGGATCCGTCGTCGAACTTATACAGGGCGGCGCCCTTTCTGGCTTTCGGTTCCTTTCTCCAGCTGGACGCCGACACGGTGGTGTATGTGATCTCTGGCTTGTCCATGTTTTGGGTTTTGGAATACCGTTTGCCCCTTTTGCCGATCTCCTTGTAGCGCTCCATGGTGGAACGGCTTTCTTTCATCAGGTAACTGGCCAGCTTAAAGTGATTTCCGCGCCTGTCCATGGGCATAAAGCTGATATGCCCGCCGCCCCTGGGGACGTTCTCCCATGCCTCGGTGATAATCTCCGGGTCCATGCGGGAAATGATAACGTGCAGGTGTGGGTTGGTCATGCGCTTGGTTTCGATCACCACAATGGCCTTGTATGTGATCCCCCGCTTTTTGCAGATCGTCCGCAGGTTTCTCAGGAAAGCGGCCTTGTCGTCCAGAATTTCCTCAAAGGCGCTGTTCTTGACGTAGTAGTGGAGGACTGCGTGGAGATCCCGGTGGCCGAAATTGGCGTTTATGTCCCAGCGCAAATGTTCCTCCGCTGTCCGCTCATTGATCCGTGCCTGCTTTTCGGAGGTTGTCCCCTTATTGGGCTGCCGCTTCACTCCCTTGGTGTGTACCCGGAAAGATTGCATTTTCTTGTGTTCGACACACGGGCCAGCCTTTACCACCCTATGAACGTAAGCCATGGCGGCCTCCTTTTCTGGTGCTGGTCACTTTACTAATTGCTCTTACCGGCGCTATACGGGGCCGCGGCCCCGTTGCTTTTTCGGCTTGTTTTCCGTCCGGGAACCTGATATAATATAGGTATCTCAGACGGGTTTTCCGTCGTCTATATCGCCACCTGCGCCGTGTTGACTGCACCGGGCGCAGGTGGCTTTTCTTTTTTTGCCGCCGCTTTCGCGGCTGGATAATTTTGGATAATTACAGATTAGAGGTCAAAGCCGGGGGCCAGCGCCCAGGAATAGTAGGCGCTGCCATAGCCGGCGCTGCCGTCGGTGCCGACAAGGCAGAAAGAGTTGGAGTTGCTGGCATAGACGGAACGGCACGAATACGGCGTGGTGCTAAATCCACGGCGCTGTTTCACGCGGTCCCGCTCGGTCTTGAAAATATCCAGCTGGAAGTCGTCCGGGCCGTCCACCGCGCCATGCTGCCAGCTTTCTTCCCCACGGCCAAACAGATCCGTTTCAGAGGGCAGCCACAGGGGATCCTCATACACCATGGTTTTCCCCTCGACGATCTCTGTGATCTTGCGCGGGCGGATCAGGGCGCGTAATTCTGCGGGCAGACGGGGATAGACTTCCTCCAGAATGTAACGGCGGCCCTCGCTGGCCTGATAGCCGCCTTTGTTGGTTGCCGTGTTGTTCATCTGGTGGGGTTCGTCCAGACAATCCTTGAACACAAAGCGGACGCCTGCGGGGGTGTCTGCGGCGGCGGGCAGATAGGCCGCGGCCACGGCGGTGGCAGCTTCTCCGCCCTCCAGCGTCAGGTCGATCTCGGTCCCGATCTGGATCTGCTGGGTCTGGACTTCCGCGATCAGCCGCGCCCAATTACTTTCTCTTTCAATGGTGTGCCGAATTTTCATGGTGTTTTCCTCCTTTATAAATCCCGGTTCGTTTCCGGTTTGGCCTCCGCTATTCTGGCGGTGGCCATTTTCACATACTCAGGGTTGATCTCCACGCCGACGAAATCACGGCCCAGGCGTTTGGCTACCACGCCGGTGGTGCCGCTGCCCATGAACGGATCCAGCACCACGCCGCCCGCCGGGCAACCCGCTAAAATGCAGGGTTCCACCAGCTTTTCAGGGAATACGGCGAAATGGGCGTCGCGAAACCCCGTTGTGCTTATGGTCCACACGTCCCGCTTATTGCGGCGGCCTGTCGGGTTCTCCACGTTCCCGTGGCTCTCCCGCTTGACCTGGGCGCTGTTGTCGTGTGCCCGTCCTCCGGTATAGGCTCCGCCGCCCCGGAATGTTCTGGCGTTGCCCTTTTTCGATGTGGCGGGTTCGCTGATCGCTTGGGCGTCGAAATAATAGCGTTCTGACTTTGACAGCAGGAACACATATTCATGGGATTTTGTGCAACGGTCCTTGACGGCCTCCGGCATACAGTTGGATTTGTTCCATATAATATCCTGACGTAAATACCACCCATCTGCCCGTAGGGCAAAGGCCAGCAGCCAGGGGACGCCGATCATGTCCTTGTATTTGTAGCCGCTTGGCGTTTTCTTTGCCGTGTGGCCGCAGGAATTACGGGTGTTCGTCGGCGGCTGGTTCCCGCTCCGGGTGGCGTAACTGTCCCCGATGTTCACCCACACGGTTCCGTCATGCCGCAGGATCCGCCGAACCTCCCGGAATACTTCCACCAGCGTGTTTATGTATTCCTCCACGCTGGCCTCGTTCCCGATCTGTCCCGCCGCCCCATAGTCGCGGAGGTTGTAATAGGGTGGGGAGGTCACACAGGTGTGGACGCTTTCGGGCGGCATGGTCCGCAGCTGCTCCAG
>CAYSDG010000010.1:0-34274 GCA_964429705.1 uncultured Oscillospiraceae bacterium
GCTCCACCCGCACGCCGATGTCCACCCGGTTGGAGAGGGTGGGGATCTCCAGCTCCCGGCACACCCGCTCCATCCACTTGCTGCCGCTGCGGCCCACGGAGATGATGCACTTCTCACAGGTATGGACCCCGTCGGCGCAGTGGACGGCGTAGCCCCCCTCCTCCACGGAGACGGACTCCACCGGCGTGTCGAAGAAGAAGGTCACTTTCTCCCGCAGCTCCGCGTAGAGGTTCTCCAGCACCACGTAGTTGATGTCCGTCCCCAGATGGCGGACGGAGGCGTCCAGCAGGTGGAGGTCGTTCTGGAGGCAGAGCTTCTTGAAGCGGCTGCCCGCGGTGGAGTACAGCTTTGTGCCCTCGCCGCCGTGGGACATGTTGATCTCGTCCACATAGCGCATCAGCTCCAGAGCCTGCCGCTTGCCCACGTACTCGTAGAGCGTGCCGCCGAAGTCGTTGGTGATGTTGTACTTCCCGTCGGAGAAGGCCCCCGCACCGCCGAAGCCGCTCATGATGGAGCAGCTCTTGCAGCCGATGCAGCTTTTGATCTTCTCCCCGTCGATGGGGCAGCGGCGGCGGCTGAGCGCGTGGCCCGACTCAAACACCGCGATCTTCAGCTGCGGGGCCAGCTTCGTCAGCTCATAGGCCGAAAAAATGCCGCCGGGACCGGCGCCGATGATGATAACGTCGTAGTTCATGTCGTTCCTCCTTGCCGCTTTGGCGGCACATTGCTTTATCAATCTGCATTATAACACAGGCGCGGGGTTTTGCAAAGCAGTTCTTTCCGGATCTGTCCGGACAGCCGCCGGTAATAAGCATTGACAGGAGCCGCCCCCTGGTGCTATGATGCGCAGGTAGGACATTTTTCGCTGTAAAGCGATATTTCATCGAAAAGAGGTCTTGATTTATGAAAGTGATGCTGATTCTGGTGGACGGGATGCGGCCTGACGCGCTGGCGGACATCCCCGCCGCCCAGGAGCTGGCCCGCCGCTCCGCTCACACTCTAAGTGCCCGCACCGTGTACCCCTCCGTGACCCTCCCCTGCCACATGTCCCTGTTCCACAGCGTGGACCCCCAGCGCCACGGTACCACCACCAACACCCACACCCCCCAGGTCCGCCCCATCGACGGCCTGTGCGACGTGCTGAAGGCCGGGAAGAAGTCCTGCGGCATGTTCTATAACTGGGAGGAACTGCGGGACCTGTCCCGCCCCGGCGCCCTCAAGCGGGGCGTGTACGTCTCCGGCGCGCAGTACGGCTATGAGACCGCCAACGCCATGGTGGAGGCCGCCGCGCTGGAGAGCCTGCGCACGGACAAGCTGGACTTCATGTTCGTCTATCTGGGCTGGTCCGACGAGGCCGGACACGACAGCGGCTGGATGAGCGAGGAGTATCTGCGGGCCGTCCGCGCCTCCTGGGACGCGATCGACCGCCTCAAGGCCGCCGCCGGGGACGAGTATACCGTCATCGTCACCGCCGACCACGGCGGACACGACCGCACCCACGGCACCACCATGGACGAGGATATGACCATCCCCCTGTTCCTGCACGGCCCCGCCTTCACCCCCGGCGCGGCCATCCCGGAGGCCAGCATCAAGGACATCGCTCCCACCATCTGCCGTCTGCTGGGCGTGGAGTCCAGCGGGGATTGGGACGGTAAGGCGCTGGTATGAGAAAAGAAGCGAAGCGCCTCGGCATCCTGCTGATGGTCACCTATCTGGTCAGCTATCTGACCCGCATCAACTACGGCGCGGTGCTGGTGGAGATGGTGGCGGACACGGGCTGGTCCAAGCCGGAGCTGTCCGCCGCCGTCACCGGCGCTTTCATCACCTACGGCGCGGGCCAGGTCATCAGCGGCTTCTGGGGCGACCGGATCCAGCCCCGCAGACTGGTACTGATGGGCTTTCTGGGCACCACCGCCATCAATATCCTTCTGCCCCTGTGTTCCAGCCTGTGGCTGATGACCGCCCTGTGGTGCGTCAACGGCTTTGCCCAGGCCTTTATGTGGCCCCCCATCGTGCGCCTGATGTCCGCCCTGCTGACGGATGAGGAGTATGCCCGCACCACCGTGGTGGTCTCCTGGGGCAGCTCCGGCGGCACCATCGCCCTCTACCTCATCTCCCCCCTGCTGGTCACGCTGGCGGGCTGGCGGAGCGTGTTCTGGTTCTCCGCCCTGTGCGCGCTGATCATCATGCCCATCTGGTGGCGGCTCTGCCCGGAGATCTCCCAGCAGACGGCCTCCAGCAAGTCCGCTGCCGCCGCCATGCCCGCCGGGCAGCTGGCGCGCCTGATGCTGCAGCCCATGATGCTGGCCATCATGGCGGCCATCATCTGCCAGGGCGCACTGCGGGACAGCGTCACCACCTGGATGCCCACCTATGTCTCCGAGACCTATGATCTGGGCAGCAATATCGCCATCCTCACCGGTGTGCTGCTGCCCCTGTTCAGCATCCTGTGCTTCCGCATCACGGAGCGGCTGTACGCCAGAAAGCTGAAAAATCCCCTGACCTGCGCCAGCGCCCTCTTCATCACCGCGGTGTGCATGGGTGTGCTGCTGCTGCTCTTCACGGGCAAGAACGGCCCCCTCTCCGTGCTGTTTCTGGCCACCCTCTCCGGCTGTATGCACGGCGTGAACCTGCTTCTGATCTGCATTCTGCCCTCCTGGTTCCGGGATACGGGCCGGGTCTCCCTGATCTCCGGTCTGCTCAACGCCTGCACCTATCTGGGCAGCGCCCTGTCCACCTACGGCGTGGCCGTGCTGACCGAGCACGCCGGCTGGACCACCACCATCTCGGTGTGGCTGGCCTTCGCTGCCCTGGGCGGCGCACTGTGTCTGGGGTGCATCCCCGCCTGGCGGAAAAAGCGCATGACGGCGGCAGAGTAAGCCAAATTACAGAGAACGATCCCCACTGCCACAGCAGCGGGGATCGTTCTTTTCTGTTGTATTTTTAGGGGGGCGGCCCCAGGGCCGAGGTACTTTTCAAGCGATTGAAAAGTACCCAAAAGATCGCCGGAACCCCTTTGGTTCCGGACTTCCAGTTTTGCTGGGTTCTCGTGCGGTGGTATCACCGAGAGAAAAGGGTTCGGTGTTGTAGCTGCGTAGCACCAAGCGCGGTCTCCTCGCGGCGTAGCCGCTGTGGCTTACGCTAAAAACATGCCACTGGCATGTTTTCTTAACGCTGCAGGGTCCTCGAAATGATACTGCCCTGGCCCTTTAGCCGAAGCCGCTGACCAAGTGGGCGCATTTGTGCGGTGGTTTGCTGAGAGTCCCGGATACGAAAGCTTGCAAGTTTCCACCGCACCCTGGTCTGCAATGTAAGACAGCGGCATGATCTGACAAATCTGTTTGTCTCGGCGTTCGTGGGGCGACAGCCGAAGTAGTGCGAGGTACATCTGACACCGGACCGCAAATGCCGAAGGGCTGTTACTCCTTCTGGTGCAAAATTGAGCCAGCGCCCCCAAAAACGGGAGTCCGGGGGTGTCCCCCGGCGGCTTTTCGGACCTTTTGGTCGGTCAAAAGGTCCCCGCCGGAGGCAAACAGTGTATCGAAAAGATACATCGCCCGGGGGGTGAAACCCCTGAAAAAGTGTCCCGCCGGGGCGTGGGATCACCCCTCAGTAAACCCCTCCGCCTCTCCGTATGGCCCGCCGCAGCTCCCGCAGGAAGCCGCGCCACGCCGTCAGCTCCTCCTCCGTCAGCTGCCGCCCGGCGAAGAGGACCTCCTCGCCCAGAGCCGTCATGGTCTCCACCCGCTCCGGCTCCAGATGCAGGGTCCAGCGCAGCCGGGCGAAATACTGCCGCAGGCTCTCGCTGTCCCGCCGCCGGTAGGCCCGCCGGAACGGGGCGCGCAGGAATCGCTCCAGCGCCAGCACCGCCTGCTGGGAGCAGGTTGCCCTCCGGCGCTGCCGCCAGAAACGGATCCACCGAGGCAGCATGGCCAGCGCCGCCAAAAGTGCCGCCAGCGCCGCCGCGGCCGG
This sequence comes from uncultured Oscillospiraceae bacterium, assembly GCA_964429705.1. Lineage (GTDB taxonomy): Bacteria > Bacillota > Clostridia > Oscillospirales > Oscillospiraceae > Pelethomonas. The sequence continues at coordinate 3,973 of CAYSDG010000010.1, forward strand.
GGCCCAGCGGGGCAGCTTCATCTGGGGAGCCTCCCCGGCCGGTCCGACGGGGGGAGCCAGCTCCTCCGGCTCCTCTGCCGGTGCCGCCGGAGTGTCCTCATCTATGGACACCTCGCCCCAGGTGACGCCGCTCTCCGCGCCGGGGGTGGCCTCCACCGTCACCCAGCCAAAGCCGGGGATGTAGCCCTCGCACCAGGCGTGGCTGCTGCTGCCGTCCACCGCCGTCAGCACGCCGCCCGGCAGCTCCAGACAGTATCCCTGCACATACCGGGCCGGGACGCCCGCGCACCGGGCCAGCAGTGTGGCCGCCGTGGCGTACCAGGTGCAGTAGCCCTCCCCTGCCTGGAAAAGCACGTAGTCCAAGAAGGACGCGTCCTCCGGCACAGGCTCCGGCTCGGTGGTGTAGTCGTAGTGGCTCTGGAGATAGGCCGCGATGGCCGTCAGTTTCTCGTAGCTGGTGGCGCAGTCCCGGGTGATGTCCTCCGCCAGGGCCCGGACCTGGTCGGACAGGTCCTCCGGCAGGGTCAGGTAGCGGTCATAGATCAGCGCCTGCCGCCGGGCTAGGATCGGCTCAACGCGTCGGTCGGTGTCGAATACGTCCAGCGTCAGGCCGAACTCCGCCCGGTAGTCGCTGAAGATCTTCCGCCAGAACACGGTGTTCTCCTCGCTGTAGGCGTAGTCCTCCTCCGCCCGGATCAGCTCCGGCAGGAGCCGCTGGTTCTGGGCCAGATAGTAGACCCGGTAATAGGTGTCCCGGGTCTGCAGATAGTCAAAGAGTACCCGCCCCGCCCCGGCGGACCAGGGGAAGCGCTGGGTGTCCGTGGTGACGCGGGTGGTGTTGGGGACGGTGAAGAGGGTGCGCGTGCTCATCTCCTGATAGCGGAGGTACACGCTGGTGTTTTTGAAGTAGTTGGTGACGCCCAGCGGCGTCTCCTGGCCCTGCTGATAGCGCCAGAGGGCGTAGATCCGCTCGGCGGTGTCCATGTTCCAGTCCAGCAGGCCGTCCTCGTCCCCGTTCAGCCCGGAGCGCCAGCTCCGGCCGTCAAAGATGTCCCAGCTGTTGCCGATCAGGTACAGCGGCCCGCTCAGCTCGTGCTGGGCCTTGGCCAGCATGGCCCCCGACAGCTCCCGGGAGCCGCTGACGCCCTGACCGGTGTCCGCCTCGTCGGAGTACCCGGCGAAGGCCATGGAGAACTCCCCCTCCCCGTCCTGGCGGTAGAAGAGGTGGGTCACAGCGTCGTCGTACAGCGCCTCCGCCTTGTCCAGAATGGCGTTCAGAATGGGGTAACCGTATGGCTCCGGCGAGGTGGGCAGCACCAGCAGCAGCGCCCCCGCCGCCGTGAACAGCCCCAGCAGCACCGGGGCCAGGTCGGCAAAGCGCTCCCGCTGGCCCCCCCTGTCCAGGCGGTGCAGCCCCTCCGCCAGGGTGAACAGCAAAATCGGCACCATGGCCGCCAGCGCCGGCTTGGGGACCAGCCGCTCCTCCAGCGCCGCCCAGATCCAGTACCCGGTCCAGAGCAGGCTGACCGCCGCCCTGGGCCAGAAGCGCGCCAGGGCGTAATAGGCGGCACAGGCCAGCGCTGCCAGCTCCAGCAGCGCCGCCGCGTCCCCGGCCGGGGTCGGCTCCAGCAGGCCGCCGCTGTGGAGCAGCACCATGGCCTCCACCAGCGGCCCGCCCCGAAAAGCGGCGAATACCGCCGCCCACACCGCCGCCAGGAGCACCCAGCTCCACAGGGGGCGGCTCAGATAGTCCACCGCCGCCGTCAGGGCGGTCCACAGCAGCAGAATGGCAGCAGCAACCGGGAGATGCAGCGCCGCACCGGTGAGATACGGCAGCATCCACAGCCCCCACAGGCCCACCAGCGCGGCCATGAGCCATTTGGGCAGTGTCGTCCGCACAGCAGTCGTCATGGCTGGCCACCTCCCGTCTGGATGCCGCTGAGGACCGTCAGAATATCCCGCTGCTCCGTGACCTGATAGAAGGCGATGCGCCGGTCCGCCCCGGCCAGCGTGCGGGCCGCCTCGCCGCCGCCCGCGCAGACGACCGCCACCTGCGCCCCGGCGTCCAGACAGACGCCGCAGCGGCGGATGAAGGCCTCGTCCAGCTCCCAGGTCAGGATGACATAGCTGCGCCCGCCCCGCTGGGAGGCCAGATCCAGCGCCAGCATCCGGTCCGGCCGGTCGGTGCCAGTGAAAAAGTCCCCGGCGCACAGGTCATAGAGCCGCTGCTGGTCGGCGGGAGCGGCCACATCCACCGCCCGGTCCCCATCCACCAGCACCCGGGACACGATGCCCCGGCGCAGGAAGTGGTCCGCGATGGCCAGCGTGCCCTCGATGACGCTGTCCGCCGCCAGAAACCGCGCCTCCCCTGCCGGGAGGGCCGCCCGTCCGTCCGGCAGCAGCACGACCTCCACCCGCGGCGCGGGGACGGTATTGCGCAGAATGGGCCGCCCCTGCAGGGCGGATGCCTTCCAGTGGATGCGCCGCACATCCTCGCCGGGGAGATAGGGCTTCAGCTGCCCGTCGGGCATGGTCTCGCCGAAATAGCTTCTGGCGGTCCGCTGCCGCTCCAACTGCTGGGGCGGGGCGATGACCAGATCCTGGATATGCAGGGTTCGGGGCAGGACCCGGAGGGCGCGCACCTGGCGGAAGCGGCGCTCCGTCAGGCCGAACACGTCCCGGGCGCACAGCTCCTCCGCCCCCGCCGCCGCCTCGCCGCAGTGGAGGGCGTCCATCCGGAAGGTCAGCAGCTTCGTCTCCCCCGGCAGCAGCCAGCAGCGCTGCTCCACCGCAGCGTCGGCGCACCGGACGGCCCCCGCCGTCAGGCGCAGCCGGATGTCCAGGATGGGGAGCATGCTGGCGTTGGTCAGCGTCAGCGTGCAGGACACGCTCTCCCCCCGCAGGACGGTGGCCTGGCTCAGGGAGAGGCTGGTGCGCAGCCGGGAGGCGATGATCCGGCGGTAAGCCAGCGCGGAGAGGGGAACCAGCAGCGCCGTCCAGAACAGCAGATAGCTGGCCGCCCCGCCCCGCCAGGCGATGAGCACCGCGCTCCCCGCCAGCGCTGCCAGACACAGCAGGCGGCGGCAGCGCATCCCCCTCATCGCCGCTTCCCTCCGGTCAGCGGGGGCACGGGGACCTCCGCCATGCAGTCGCGCAGCACCTGCTCCGCCGTGTCCCGGCGCAGGCTGGCCTCCACGGACACCACCAGTCGGTGAGTCAGCACAGCGGGGGCCACCGCCTGCACATCCTCGGGGGTGACATAGCCCCGCCCCTGCTGCCAGGCCCACGCCTGACTGGCCCGGGCCAGCGCCAGAGATGCCCGGGGGCTGGCCCCGAGAGTCAGTCGGCTGGACTGCCGGGTGGCGGACACGATGCCCACGATATAGTCCCGGATGGCCTCGCTGACCGCCACGTTCCGGACCTCTGCCTGCATTTCCAGCAGCTCCTGCCGGGTCAGGACGGGGCGCAGCTCCCTGCCGCTCTCCCCGGCCAGACGGGCGCGCAGCATCTCCGCCTCCTCCTCCGGCTGGGGGTAGCCCATGGAGATGCGCATCAGGAACCGGTCCAGCTGGGCCTCGGGCAGGTCGTAGGTCCCGGTGAAGTCCACGGGGTTCTCCGTGGCGATGACCATAAAGGGCGCGGGCACCGGCAGGGTGCGGCCCTCCGCCGTCACCTGCCGCTCCTCCATGACCTCCAGCAGGCTGGCCTGGGTCTTGGGGGAGGTGCGGTTGATTTCGTCAGCCAGCACGATATGGTGCATCACCGGCCCCTCGTGAAAGCGCAGCTCGCCGGTGCGCATGTCCACGGTGGCGTAGCCGGTGATGTCTCCGGGCAGTGTATCGGGGGTGAACTGGATGCGGCCGAAGCTCAGGTCGATGGACCGGGCCAGAGACAGCGCCAGGGTGGTCTTGCCCACACCGGGCACGTCCTCGATGAGAAGATGTCCCTCCGCCAGCAGCGCCGTCAGCGCCAGGCGGATCTGCTGCCCCTTGCCGCAGATCACCTGCTCCAGCTGGCGGGCCAGGGCGTTTGCTTTTTCAACGTGCATAGATAACTGTCCTCCGGGTCGATAGATTTTTGTCGTGTTTTATTATACCAACCGGCCCATCCCCTGTCAAACCGCGCAAAAAAGCCCCCGCCGGGAGGCGGGAGCATAACCGGGAAGAGGCGATACCTGGGTTTCAAAACCAGGTATCGCCTCTTGATCCGGCCAATGGCTGTTGCGGCCGTTAAATTGTGAAGGTCAGCTGCACCGGAAGTTGTTCCAGCAATACATTTGTATCACCTGTCATGGGATAATTTGTCAACAGCGCTTCGATCATCGGGTTTCTGTTTTCCTGCTTGGCGCCAACGTGATAAAAATGCTCCCGCGTGACTTTATGACAAAATGCCCATACCGTGTCAATATACGTATTTTGTCTGTAATCATTATGATCCCATGTAGACAGCATGAATTTTGCGCCGCTCTGCGAAAGCGCTTTGCTGAGGGCTATTTCCAATTCTTCATCCCAACTGTCGTAGTAATCTACATGTCGCCCGATATACGGCGGGTCACAGTAAATGAAGTCTTCCGGCCCTGCCATTGCGATCGTTTTTTCAAATGATTGGCACAGAAATGTCCACGAATGGGTTTTCAGCATATCTTCGACATGTTTGACCTGGTTCACTATTTTTGTTACATATGCCTTTGAAAACCGCTGGGGCTTGTGTCCATACGGAACATTGAATTCATAATTTTTGTTAAACCGGATCATGCCATTAAAGCATGCTCTGTTCAGAAACAAGAAGTCCAGTGCGTCGTGATGCGCGTTGAATCGCTCTCTTACGCGATAGTAATGCTCCGCATCTCCGGTTTCAAGCAGCTTGCCCTCCTGTTCCAGAAAAGCGCGCACCCGATGGGATGTGATGTCCCCTGCTTTGATCCGATTGTAGAAGTCGATGATATACGGATTGATGTCAGCAAAGATGGCTTCCTTTGCTGCAATATTGAATCCTACAACGCCCGATCCCATAAAGGGTTCGATCCACACAGAATCAGGAGACAGTGAAACATTTTTTTGAATGATAGGAACGATTTTTGTCTTGATGCCCTGTATTTTAATCGGAGGTACAAATACTTTTTCCATCGGATCACCCCTTCCTTTTGGGCTGCTTTGGATTATTCAGGGTATCCGGCAAATTGCGATACCGAAGATATTCAGCAAAAGAGGACAGCTTTTTCCGGTTTCCGGAGTTGTCCATGATTTCCATTTTGCCAAAATTAGCCCAATAATCATCGAAATACGCTTCGCCAGCTTTTGCAAAAACGCCATTTCCGCTGAGAATATCCGGGATATATTGAATACTGCCAATATTTGCAGTGTTTCCACTGCCTCCCTTATCTCCGGCAATGCGCCACTTTTCCTCGGCAAAGAACGTAAAATTGCGAACTACGGCAGGAATGGAATCCACTTCATCCATCGTGTAGATATGGAACTCTTCGTCCTTCGGTAATTCCACTCTTGAATAGATAATACCCAGGCAAAAATGGCCGCTATATTGGCTGTATGGATATTGGATATTTTTTGTGCTTGTTCTGTCTATAAAATACTCTCCATGAGAGCCTAATGTAAATCCGTTGCAGAATCCGGGATAATTCTCATCTCTGTATGTCGTTTTGAGGTCCACAGCAAACTTAATGGCGGGGTTTGCTTGATTGACAAATGTCAGATCCGGATACCAATTCTGACAAGTGGCCAATTCGATCTCATAGCCTATCCGCTCAGCAAAACTCAAAAAGTGAGGGAACAGATGGAGCTCCAAAATTTTAGAGACAATTTTTGTATCGGCTGAAATGGTATAGATATTCTTGAACACATCGATAAAACCACGAATGGTCCATTCGCCGTTCTGTGCGATTTTCTCTGCTAATGTCGCTGCAAATTCTTTCAACGCAGCAGCAAACAATGCCTTTTCTTCCGTATATCCCATAGAAGCCGCTCCTTTTCTGATAGACATTTCGCATTCTTATATCATAATATCATAACACAAAGCGCGCCGAAACTCAATCGCATCCTGTTCTGATCTGTGCGGATCCCCGGATAAAGAGCAGGATTCCGGATCTGGATAATAAGAAAACAGGAAGCACATGATGTTGGTCATGTGCTTCCTGTTGGTTGGTCATCCCCCGCCGGGAGGCGGGAGCTTTTTACAGATGTCTATCGCGGCTCTTACTTGGCGGCGGAGACAGCGGTGATGTGGGGGTTGGGACCCTCGTACCAGTACAGGATGCCCTCCAGGTCGACCTTGTCGCCGATCTGCAGGTTCTGAACGGCCTTGTACACGTCGGTCTCAGCGCCGTAGACGCCGTTGGCGTCGCAGTCGTAGTACTCCACGACGAAGCTGTAGGTAGCGCCGTTGACGGAGACGTTGAAGTACAGGTCGCTGTCGCTGCCCTCAGCGCCGGAGCCGTCCCAGTTGTACAGGAAGGCGACCTCGTTGCCGTTGGGGTCCTGAGAGGGCTCCACGGTCATGCCCTTGAAGGAGACGATCTTGTTCTGGTGGTCGATCAGCTCGTCGGTGCCCAGCAGGTCGGTGACATCCAGGCGCTCAGCGATGTAAGTACCCTCCAGGATCTCATAGGTGGCATCGGTACCGTCGATCTCCACCTCGCCGGACCACTCGGTCTTGAAGCCGGAGACCTTCAGCTTAGAGCCGACGGTCATCTTGTTGTAGTCATCCTCAGAGCAGGTCAGGTTGTAGACCAGGTAAGCGCCCTCGCTGTCCTGCAGGTACAGGGTGGCCTTGTTGTCCCACCAGGACTGCTTGCCCTGCACGAAGCCCTCGATGGTGACCTCGGTCTGCAGCTCAGCGGCAACGTACTCCGCGTAGGTCATGCTGCCCTCGCTCTTCTTCTCAGCGGCGTTGTCCTTGCCAGCGTCCCCGCTGCCGCAGGCCACCATGGACAGTGCCATGACCAGAGCCAGCATCAGTGCAAAAAACTTCTTCATGATGATTCTCCTCTTTTCATAATAAACGTCCTCTTCCTGAGGACCACCAGTATTATACACCATTTTTTTCAGAAATCAATGGTTATCTGTCTTGACACCTGTTTTTCTTTTCCGGTATCCCGCCAGCGCGTAGAGACCGATCAGCACCCAGGCGATGCCCAGCCCCACCAGCAGCGCCACAGCCGTGGGCGGCAGGGGCCCCAGGTCCGTCTTGCCTCCGCCGGTGGCTCCCCCCGCCTGATCCAGACGGTAGAGGCTGGTCATGTCGTCGAAGATCTCCTGATAGGCGTCATCATCCAGGGCCTCCCCGCGGGTAACGGACTTCACGGTGGTCTCGATCATCTGCCCCGCGGCGTCGCGCAGAGAGGCAGAGCCGCTGAACACCGGTGTAACAAAGGTGTTCTCCATGTTGTCCAGCAGCAGCTGAGAGGCTGCCAGCTTCACCCAGTAGTGGAGGTCGTCATCCTCCCCGGCCCGGGCGAGGTAGTCCTGATAGGTCTGGCTCTGCTGGGCGCGGCTGGTCACGGGGACATAGCCCTCCGTCTGGGCGTAGGCGATCTGCACCTCGTCGGTGAGCAGATACTGGGCGAAGAGCCAGGAGGCCATGACTTCCTGGGGGTCGCTCTTGTTAAAGACGCATACCGACGGGCCCTGAGAGATCATCACCGGCTGGTCCGGATCCATCTGGGGCACGGGGCGCACCGCCAGCTCAAAGTCCACCAGCGCGTCCTCGCTGATGTCGATGAGGGGTGCGTCGGAGCCCATCCAGGTGGCGCCGCCGGTGGAGTCCACGGCAAAGATGCACTGTCCGGCGTTGAGGAAGTTGGCGGGATAGCTGGAGATCTTGAAGGTGGAGAAGGCGCCGGTGGCGGCGTGGCTGGCGATGGCCTCCAGCGCGGCGCGGGTGGTGTCGTTGAAGATCTGGATCTCCCCGTCCTCCGTGGAGTACCCCGCCCCCTGCTGGCGCAGCAGCTGGATCATCATGTTGTCCGTGGACTTATAGAGAAAGGGGATCAGCACCTTCTGGCCGTTGACCAGATAGTTGCCGTCGGCATCCTTCGCCATGGCGGCCTCAGATACCTCCCAGATGAAGTCCCAGGTCAGCACCTCCGGCAGCTCATAGCCCAGTGCCTCCACATAGGTCCGGTTCACATAGCAGGCCTCGGTGGAGCGCATATAGGGGATGGCGTAGCAGCTGCCGCCGATGGCGCACTCCGACAGGAACTGGGGGATGATCTCCTCCCGGGTCGGCCCGTCGAAGCGGAGGGCGCTGCCCCCCAGACCATACTGCTCGTCGGCAAAGAGCTGGTCCAGGGACACCACGCTGTTGGCCCCCGTGAGGTAGGTTGCGATGTGGTCGGGGTAGGTGATGCAGACGTTGGGGGTGGTGTTGGTGGCGATGTTGGTGATCACGTCGTTGTAGATGCGGCTGTAGTCGGTGTAGAGCCGGATCTTCACGTGGATGTTGGGGTACAGCTCCTCAAAGGAGGCGATGGCGCTCTCGTAGATGGCGGTCTGGGTCTTGTTGGTGTCGTTTTTCGCCCAAAAGGTGATCTCATACTCCCTGGACTCGTCGAAGCTCTCCGGGATCTCGAAGGCGTTCAGCCCCCGGGAGCCGTGGCACCCTGTCAGGGCGGTGGCCAGCGTCAGGGCCAGCAGCAGTGCGGCAAAGCGTCTCATCCCTTGGTGCCTCCTCTCGCCACGCCGGCCATGATGACCCGGCGGAAGATCAGAAACAGCACGATCAGCGGCACGGAGATGACCACCACTGCCGCCATCATGGCGGGGATGTTCTCCCGGCCAAAGCCGTTCTCCCGGATCTCCTGGATGCCGTTGGACACCAGGAAATAGGCCTGATCGTCGGTGATGAGCCGGGGCCAGACGTAGCTGTTCCAGCACTCGATGACCTTCAGGATGGTGATGGTCACCACTGTGGGGCGGCAGATGGGCAGCATCACCCGCAGGAGATAGCGCAGATCCGAGGTGCCGTCCACCTTGGCGGCGTAGTACAGCTCATCGGGGATCTGGGCGAAGTTCTCCTTCAGCAGGTAGATGTAGAACACCGACGTCACCGACGGCAGGATCAGCCCCAGGAAGCTGTTGCGCATATCCAGGTCCGTGATGGTGACGAAGTTGGTGATGACCACCAGCTCGTTGGGGATCATCATCAGGGAGAGGAAGAGTGTAAAGGCCAGCTCCTTGCCCCGGAACTCCAGCCGGGCGAAGGCAAAGGCCGCCAGCACCGTCACCACCAGCATGATGGCGGTGGTGGCCACGGTGAAGAACACGGTGTTGAGGAAATAGCGGGCCAGCGGCACCGCGGTAAAGGCGTCCGCGTAGTTCTGCAGCGTGGGCGAGAGCGTAAAGAGCTGGGGGATGTACTCGGCGTTATAGGCGCCGTAGCTCTTCACCGATGTCAGCACCATCCAATAAAACGGAAAGAGCACCATCACCGCCCAGGCCGTCAGCAGCACATAGGCCACGGCCTTGCGGGCACGCTCGCGGCTGCGGGCGGCGCGCTCCAGCTTTTCAAATTCATTCGTATGTGTCATGGTCAGGCCCTCATGAGTAGTAGACGTGTTTTTTGCTGACCAGCAGGTTCACGCTGGTGATGGTCAGCACGATGGCGAAGAGGATGATGGCGGCCGCCGAGGCGTAGGACGGGTAGCCGCCGCTGTTGCCGTAGAGCATGTCGTAGATATAGCCCACGATGGTGTTCATCTCGGCGGCGTTCAGGTTGGTGCCGAAGAGGGCCACCGCGTCGCTGTAGGCCTTGAAGGCCCCGATGAAGCCGGTGATGACCAGATAGAACACCGTGGGCGAGATCATGGGCAGGGTGATGCGGGTGAAGATCCGCAGCCGGGAGGTGCCGTCCACCTTGGCGGCGTTGTAGTAGTCCTGAGGCACCGAGGCCAGGGCGCTGGTGAGGATCAGGATCTTGAAGGGCAGCACCACCCACACGGTGTAGAAGCACAGCACGAACATCTTCGCCCAGTACGGCCCGCCGATGAAGTCCACGGCGCTGCCGCCGAAGAAGCGAATGACCAGATTGGCCAGACCGTCGGTATAGGGGGTCTTCTGGAAGAGGATCATAAACACCAGACCCACCGCCAGCGTGTTGGTGACATAGGGCAGGAAGTAGATGGTCTGATACAGCTCCCGCAGCTTCTGGATGGAGCTGAGACCCACGGAGATCAGCAGCGCCAGCACCGTGGAGATGGGCACCGTCACCAGCACCAGGATGAAGGTGTTCTTCACCGCCTGCAGGAAGTAGGGGTCGTGGAGCACGTAGCTGTAGTTGTACAGCCCCACGCCGAAATAGGTCTGGGACGCGGAGTGGTACCCCTCCTCAAAGGAGTAGATGAACACGTCGATCAGGGGGTAGACCATGAACACGCCCAGAAACAGGACGGCCGGCAGCAGATAGAGCCAGGCCTTCCAGGTACGTTTTTCCATATGGCTCCTCCCCCCTCTCAGTCCAGCGCGGCGGGCAGCCGCTCCCCGGTCTCCCGGTGGAAGAGGAACACCTTCTGGGGCTTCAGCCGGAAGCGGACGGTCCCGCCGGAGACCTGCCGGCGGTTCTCCGCGCTGATGATGGCCCGCAGGGCGGGCTTCTCCGCCGCCGGGTGGCGGAATACCACGGTGATGTCCCGGCCCATGACCTCCACCTCGGTGAGGCCGCAGGTGAAGGGGCCGTTCTCATCCAGCACGAAGCCCTCGGGCCGGACAGCGGCCCACACCGGCTGGTCTGCCGCGCCCCGGACGCGGAGGACCTCCTCCCCGCCGATGGTCAGCGCGCCGCAGCGGATCTCCCCCTGAAAGACGTTGATGGGGGGCGTTCCCAGAAACTGGGCCACGAAGAGATTGGCGGGGCTGTCGTAGACCTCCTGGGGGCGGCCGATCTGCTGGATGACGCCGTCGCGCATGACCACGATCCGGTCAGAGATGCTCATGGCCTCCTCCTGGTCGTGGGTGACGAAGATGGTGGTGACCTTCGTCTCCCGCTGGATACGGCGCAGCTCCTCGCGGGTCTGCAGGCGCAGGCGGGCATCCAGATTGCTGAGAGGCTCGTCCAGCAGCAGTACCCGGGGCGTTTTGACCAGGGCGCGGGCGATAGCCACCCGCTGCTGCTGGCCGCCGGACAGCTCCGAGGGCTTGCGGTCCATCAGCTCCTGGAGCTGCACCAGCCGGGCGGCCTCCATGGCCCGCTGCTCCATCTCCTCCCGGGTGAGCTTATCCTTCCCTTTCAGATTCTGCAGGGGGAAGAGGATGTTCTGCCGCACCGTCAGGTGGGGGTACAGGGCGTAGTTCTGGAACACCAGGCCCACGCCGCGGTTCTCCGCGGGCAGGTCGGTCACATCGTCGTCGCCGAAGAAAATGCGGCCGGAGGTGGGTTTTTGCAGGCCGCTGAGCAGATGCAGCGTGGTGCTCTTGCCGCAGCCGGAGGGGCCCAGCAGGCCGATCAGCTCCCCGTCGGGGATCTCAAAGGTGAAATCATTCACGGCCACCACGTCCGGCTGATGCCTGCTTCGGTTTGGAAAGCGCTTGGTCAGATTTTGCAGCACAACTTTCATAAAGGGATTTCCTTCCTTCCCAAAATGTTTCAGCTTATCTTACCCTATTTGCGGGATAAATGCAAGATGTGACAAGACACCTTTCCGGCAGCCTTTGACAAGAGCCGCCGCAGCCCTTATAATAGGGCCAGAATCCTTATGAGCATCTGGAGGGCGCTATGGCAGCTATCATTCCCATCACCGATCTTCTCGACCCCCGGCTGGACATCTACGCCCGCCGGACCGAGGTACAGCTTCTCAACCGGGAGCACCCGGAGCAGGGCCTCTTCATCGCTGAGAGCCCCAAGGTCATCCAGCGGGCGCTGGATGCCGGGTATGTCCCCGTCTCCATTCTGGTGGAGGACCGCCATGTGGAGACCCAGGCCCGGGACATCATCGCCCGGTGCGGAGAGATCCCGGTCTACACGGCGCCGCTGGCCGTTCTGACCCAGCTCACCGGTTTTCAGCTGACCCGGGGGCTGCTGTGCGCCATGCGGCGGCCCGCCCTACCCTCCGTCCGGGAGCTGTGCGCCGGGGCCAGGCGCATCGCCATTCTGGAGAACGTGATGAACCCCACCAACGTGGGGGCCATCATCCGCTCCGCCGCCGCGCTGAACATGGACGCCGTCCTGCTGACGCCGGACTGCAGCGACCCTCTGTACCGCCGGGCCATCCGTGTCAGCATGGGCACCGTGTTCCAGGTGCCCTGGACCTTCTGCTCCGGCTGGCCCCGCCCCGCCATGGATGAGCTGCGGGATCTGGGCTTCCGGACCGCCGCCATGGCCCTGCGGCCCGACTCCCTCTCCCTGCGGGACCCCCGGCTCCAGCAGGCGGAGAAGCTGGCCATCCTCCTGGGGGCCGAGGGGGACGGTCTGGCCGCCGATACCATCGCCCAGTGCGACTACACCGTGATGATCCCCATGACCCATGGCGTGGACTCCCTGAACGTGGCCGCCGCCAGCGCCGTGGCCTTCTGGCAGCTGGGCGGACTGGAATAAGCGGGAAAAAACAAAAATTGAGGCAGCAGCCGCTGCCCCAACATTTTTATGATACCACCGCTCCGCTTGGAAAGTCAACGGGCCATGTCCGCGTGTCGTGCAAATCTGTATTTTGCACAACTTTAGCGCGCTAACTTAGTGCAATATTCCGTCTTGCAAAACACCCACGGGGGTGCTATATTATAATCACAGCAGGACAACAAAAGAAAAGCTTTTTAACACCTTCGATCCAGGGTTTTAAAAAGTGGATCACGGACGGAGGCGCTCCTGTTGTTTTCAAAGTCCTCGTCCCATCAAAGAAAAGGAGGTAACCATTGATGTTAGATAATAAGAGCGAGCAGAAATGACCCTTGACCGGTGCAAGAGCGTTGGTCAAGGGTCATTTCTATTTTATATCATCTGTTCTGTTCAGCACCCGGCGGGGTGCTTTTTCTTTTGCCCGGGGGCAACCGGCCGCGCCGCGTCAGAGGGCGATCCAGAACCGCTTCAGGTCCATGCCCCTGTCCGGCTCGTGTACCGTGGACTCATACACGCCGCCGTTGGCCAGGATGGTCTTTTCGCTGCCTATGTTGCCGTCGATACAGGCGATCAGCACCTTCTCCAGTCCGATCTCCCGGCAGAACGGGAGCGTCATCCCCAGCATCGCCCTGGCGTATCCCCTGCGCCGCTCGCTGGGCCGCACGGAATAGCCGATATGGCCCGCGTACCGCTCGAGAAACTCGTTGAAGCGGTGCCGGACCTGGATCATCCCCACGAGCCTGTTGTCGCTTTTCCGGACAAGCAGGAACTGCGTGGCCGGGACCAGGTGGGCCGGGACCGTTTCAGGGTCCTCATAGTCCCTGCACACCTGGATGTAGGCTTTGAGATCATCGAATCTTCGCAGCGGGCCGCAGCCGTCCATCGAGCTGCCGGCATCCAGAAATTCCTGCCGATATGCCGCAAGCTGCTGGGCATACTCCTCCGTCGGCCGGGTCAAAAACAATGTCTCCATACCTGTGCGGGAGGTCAGCGGGCCATCAGGGCCTCGATCTCCTCCACGTTCAGCAGGCGATCGCCGATCAGATCCTCGGCGGCCCCCTCGGTGACCAGAATATCGTTCTCCAGGCGGATGCCGATGCCCTCCTCCTTCACATAGAGGCCGGGTTCGCAGGTGATGACCATGCCGGGCTCATAGACCGTGCGGTCGTGGGGGTCGTGGACGTCCAGACCCAGGGAGTGGCTGACGCCGTGGTAGTAGTACTTGCCCACCTCGCTGTCGTCGGTGATGAGCTTGGCAGAGCGCAGGGCCTTCTTGTAGAAGTCGATGACGGCCTGCTGGGACTCTCTCACCTCCACGCCGGGGCGCATCTTGTCCTTGGCCAGCTCCATGGCCTCCCGGACGATGCCGAACAGCTCCTTCTGCCGGGGGCTGAACTTGCCGCTGACAGGGAAGGTGCGGGATACGTCGGCGGAGTAGTTGGCATACTCAGCGCCCAGGTCGAAGAGGAACAGATCCCCCTCCCTGACCACGCAGTTGTTGTCGTTGTAGTGGAGCATCACGGCGTTGGCGCCGGAGGCGGCGATGGTGGTGAAGCCGTTGCGCATCCCCTGGCGGGCCACATAGTGCTCGTAGTCGGCGGCCCACTGATACTCATACTCGCCGGGCTTGGCGGTCCGCAGCATCTGCTTGAGGGCCTCGATGGTCACATCGCCCGCGCGGCGGATGCAGGCCACCTCCTCGGCGGTCTTGATGGCACGCAGGTGGCTCATGAGGGGCGTGGCGTTGCAGATCTGCACGGCGGGGTACTTCTCCCGCACCACCTTGGCGTACTCCTCTGCCCGGGTGGGAGCGGCGTTCATGGAGAGGCGGTCGAAGCAGAAGTAGGCGGACAGGGGCTTGGTGCCAACCTGGCGGCCGTCGAAGAGCTGCTTGGCCACGAAGCGGTCCATGTCCTGCATGTACTGCACGCTGCTCTCGCTGAGACCGCTGGCGGCAGCGGCCCGCTCCTTCGTCAGCATCCAGCCGTTCCACTTGATGAGGAACTCGTCGGGCTGCTCCATAAAGAGGGCCTCGGTGACGCCGGAGGCCTTCTTGCTCAGCACCAGCCAGACGTTCTGGCTGTCGATGCCGGTGAGGTAGTAGAAGCTGCGGTTGACACAGAAGGGCTTCATGTACTGGTCATTGCTCTTCACAGCCAGCACACCGGAGTAGAAGAAGGCCACGCTGCCCTCCTCCAGCATATCGAGAAAGCGCCGGCGGTTGGCGGCGAAAAATTCTGCGTTCATAGGTTAGTACCTCCTAATATTTTATCTGACAGCGCTATCTTACACCCTCCGCCGCAAAAATACAAGGGGTGCCGCGCCATTCTTCCGGGCGAACGCTCTTCCCTTTTGCGCCGCCGTGTGGTATAATGGGTCTATCAAATCCAGAGGAAAGGACATATACATATGGAGACCCTTCAGAATATGTTTGACCGTGTCAGCGTCCGCCAGTTCTCCGACCGGGAGATCTCCGACGCCGATGTGCGCACCATTCTCACCGCCGGTATGAGCGGCCCCACCGCCGTCAATGCCCGCCCCTGGTCCTTCATCGTCGTGCGGGACCCGGAGACGCTGGGCAAAATGGCCGATGTCAACGGCGCGCCCGCCGAGCCCCTGCGCCGGGCCAAGCTGGGCATCCTGATCTGCGGCGATCTGGAGCGGGCCTTCCCCAAGGCCCCCGATTTCTGGATCGTGGACGCCACCATCGCCGCCCAGAACATGGTCCTGGCCGCCAACGACCTGGGCATCGGCAGCGTGTGGCTGGGCACCTGGCCCATGGATGACAAGGTGAAGGGCCACGCGGCGCTCTTCGGCCTGCCCGACACCCAGATCCCCCACTCCCTCATCGCCTTCGGCTACCCCCAGGCACCCTCCACCAAGGAGAAGCTGCTCTACGAGGAGGACCGGGTCCACTTCGAGAAGTGGTAAGGCAGCGCAAATATCAAGGCCCTCCGGCTGTGCCGGAGGGCCTTTCTCTATGGAATCGGTTTACTGCTTCGCCACGTATACCAGGCCGCAGGCCCGGGGGCCGATGTGCGCGCCCACCACAGCGCCCACGTTGACGATGCGCTCCTCCGGCACGTCATACCCCATATCCCGGACCCGCTGGGCCAGGGTCTCGCCGTTTTTGCGCTGATGGGTGTACATGATGCACAGGGGGAAATCCGGGTCCGCCGGGACGGCCTGCAGCTTCTTGCACATGAAGTCGATACCCTTGCGCAGGCCCATCATCTTGGCGGGGATCTCCGCCCGCCCCTCCGGGTCCACGTGGAGGATGGGCTTGATCTGGGTGAGACTGCCCAGCTTGTAGACGGCGTGGGAGATGCGCCCGCCCCGGAAGAGGAACTCCAGGGTGTCCATGCAGGCGTACAGCACCACGCGCCCGCGCATCTTCTCCAGGGCCGCCGCGATCTCCGCCGCGCTCTTTCCCTCGTCCCGCAGGCGCACCGCGTACTCCACCACCAGGCGCTCGCCGCCGGTGCCGTTGCGGCTGTCCACCACATAGCAGCTGTCGCTGCCCAGTTCGTCGCGGATCATCACAGCGCTCTGATAGGTGCCGCTCAGTCCGGAGGACAGCGAGATGAAGATCGCCTCATCGCCGTGGGTCACAGCGTCCTCGAACAGCTCCAGCAGCAGCTGGGGCGAGGGCTGCGAGGTCTTGGGAAAGTCGTGGGTCTCCTCCAACAGCTCATAGAACTGATCCTTTGTCAGATCCACGTTCTCCGTATACTCTCTGCCGCCGATCAGAACGGACAGCGGGATGCAGGCCACCTGCATCCGCTCCAGCTCCTCCCGCTCGAAATCCGCCGCGGAATCTGTGATGATCCTTACCATACTGGGCCTCCCCTTCCGCCGCCAAGGCCGGGCGGCGGCGTCTCTTTTTTTCGGTCGCCCCCGGCGAAAGCACCGCCGGAGCATTTTCATGCTCCTATTATGTTACAAAATTCTCAAAAATGCAATAGCAGTTTTTGAAAAACGGAAATGTTCCCGCGGTTGCGTCCCCGCCGCCCCTGTGTTATACTCGGTATACTATATTAAGAGAGGTGAGCCTATGAGCGGGCAGCGCGTCTACTACGAGGCCTATGACGACCGGTATCAGGTCGTACACGGACACGATCTCCGCTGGTTCGGGGACGAACCCTCCGCCATCGTGGCGGAGACCATCCGCCGCTTCGGCATCGGCCGGGACCGGCCCATTCTGGAACTGGGCTGCGGCGAGGGGCGGGATGCCATCCCCCTGCTGCGGGACGGATACCGCCTGCTGGCCACGGACGTCTCCCCCGCCGCCGTGGACTACTGCCGCCGGCTCCTGCCGGAGCAGGCCCCGGCCTTCCAGGTGCTGGACTGCGTCGGCGGCACGCTGGATGGCGCGTTCACCTTCATCTACGCGGTGGCGGTGCTCCACATGCTGGTGGCGGACGAACACCGCGCCGCCTTCTATCGCTTTATCCGGGACCACCTGGAGCCGGAGGGCGCGGCTCTCATCTGCACCATGGGGGACGGGCAGCAGGAGCGGTGCGGCGACATCGCCGCCGCCTTCCAGCCAACAGCCCGGGACTGCGGCGGCCAGAGGCTGTACCTGCCCGATACCCCCTGCCGGATGGTCAGCTTCCCAACGCTGGAGCGGGAGCTGGCCGGGGCCGGTCTCACCGCGGCGGAGCGGGGCATGACCGCCATCCCCGCCGTCTTTCCCCATATGATGTACGCCGTGGTGCGGCGGAACTGACCGCGTGACCGCGCTGGATGGAATATCCGGCGCGGTTTTGTCTTTTTCAACCTTTATTGCATTAACGCATTCGCCAACTAATGAAAAGATGCACAAAATTTATCCCGTAAAATACCGTGCGATTGGTTGAAACAACCGAATTTGTGCGGTAAACTGAGAGCATCAAATCTCACTTGCAGAAGGAGAACAATACAACATGGAACATCCCAAGAACATCAAGACCGTCGTACTGGACGGCCACAGCCTGACCTTTGAGGCATTCATCGCCGTCGCCCGCTTCGGCGCGAAGGTGGAGCTGGCCGAGTCCGCTCTGGAGGCTATGCGCCGCTCCCGCGCTCTGACCGAGAAGATCGCCAACGAGAAGCGTGTGGCCTATGGCATCACCACCGGCTTCGGCGATTTCGCCACTGTGGCCGTCCCCGAGGAGATGAGCAACCAGCTGAGCACCAACCTGATCCTCAGCCACTGCACCGGTACCGGCGACCCCTACCGGGAGGAGCAGGTCCGCGGCATGATGCTGCTGCGTGCCAACGCCCTGTGCGTGGGCATCAGCGGCGTGCGCCCCGTCCTGGTTGAGATGCTCATTGAGATGCTGAATAAGAACGTGGTCCCCGTTATCCCTCAGAAGGGTTCTCTGGGCGCCTCCGGCGACCTGGCCCCCCTCAGCCACATGGGTCTGGTGCTGCTGGGCCTGGGCGAGGCATGGTACGAGGGCGAGAAGCTGCCCGGCGGCGAGGCCATGCGCCGCGCCGGTATCCCCGCGCTGGACACCCTGGTGAGCAAGGAGGGCCTTGGCATCACCAACGGCACCTGCGCCATGACCAGCGTGGGCGCGCTGAACCTCTATGACACCATCCAGGCCGCCCAGCTGGCGGACGTGATCAGCTCCCTGACCCTCACCGCTCTGGCCGGTCAGCGCAGCGCCTTCCAGGAGCGCCTGCACACCGCCCGCGGCCACATCGGTCAGATCCAGGTCGCCCGCAACATCCGTATGCTCACTGACGGCTGCGAGATCCTGGACCGCTGCCAGGGAGCCCGCGTGCAGGACGCCTATGCCCTGCGCTGCATCCCCCAGGTCCACGGCGCGATCCGCGACAGCCTGGCCTACATCAAGAGCAAGGTGGACATCGAGCTGAACGCCGTCACCGACAACCCCCTGATTTTCTGCGAGGACGAGGCCGTTGTCTCCGGCGGCAACTTCCACGGCGAGCCCATGGCCCTGCCCTTCGACTTCCTGGGCATGGCCTGCTCTGAGATCGCCAGCATCTCCGAGCGCCGCACCGAGCGCATGGTCAACGCCGCCCTTTCCAACGGCCTGACCCGCTTCCTGACCACCGACGGCGGCATCAACAGCGGCTTCATGATCGTGCAGTACAGCGCCGCCTCCATGGCCAGCGAGAACAAGGTCCTGGCCCACCCCGCCTGCGTGGACTCCATCCCCTCCTCCGCCAACCAGGAGGACTTCGTCTCCATGGGCACCACCGCCGCCCGTAAGGCAGGCACCATTCTGGAGAACACCCTGTCCGTGCTGGCCTTCGAGCTGCTCACCGCCTGCCAGGCCATCGACATCCGCCGCCAGGTGAACGACTTCGGCAAGGGTCTGAGCCCCGTGGGCGAGGCTGTGTTCAGCCACGTGCGCGAGAAGGTGGACTTCATGGAGGTGGACCGCGAGCTGTGGCCCGACATCAAGGCTGTGGAGAGCATGGTCCGCTCCGGCGAGCTGCTGGAGATCGTCCACCAGATGGTGCCGGAGTTTGAATAATCGCTGATTTTCCGGAGGGTTCGCCCCCCGGGGCCGCGGTACTTTCCCCGGTATCTTTTTGTTGTTCTGTTTTGTCTCCGACGGGGACATTCCGCACCTCAGCGCGGTGGAGTTCCGCTGACCAGCGGGTAACTTTTTCAACGCCGATAGAAACAAACTTGATAGTATGTGCCGCTGTCTGACATTGCAGACCATGGTGCGGCGGAAACTTGCAAGCTTTCGTATCCGGGACTGCCAGCAAAGAAGCGCACAAATGCGCCCCACTTGGTCAGTGGCTGCGGCTAAAGGGCCAGGGCAGTATCTTTTCGAGGGCCGACAGGCGCAGTACTGAGAGATGGTTCCTGGTGGGAGCAACAATTTTCGAGACCATTTTCTATTCTGACCCGCCGCACGAGAACCCAGCAAAAACTGGGGGGCCGGGACCAACGAGGTCCCGGCGATCTTTTGGGTACTTTTCAATCGCTTGAAAAGTACCTCGGCCCGGGGGCCGAAACTCCCCCACCGCCGGAGACAAGCAATGTATCGAACAGGATACCAGTTGTCAATACCCCTTCTCTCTGGAGAGTCCTCTGCGGTCCGGCAAAAGTGATTACCAAAACCCTATTGACAGATGCCGAAAAGGGGCATACTATAAATAAAGTATAAAGACGATATTGCTCCGGTAGGTAAGGCTACCACAGGGATATGGATCGCTGCCGCGGAGCCGTGGAGACACGGTGAGAGGGTTTGAGCAGGTCATGTCGAACACCAAGGCATGACATAACGCGATTTCACCGCCCTGTGATGCTAAAGCTTGAACGGTGACAGAGCAGACGGCTCTGGGAAAGCGCGAGAGACTATAGACCACCGCCGGAGGAGCTTCGGCGGTGTTTTTGTTTTCAGGACAGGCAGAGAGGAGGATGCTGCATATGATCGAACTGGACAGCGGTGTGTTTATGGAGCAGGTAGAGGAACTGGTGGAGCGCAAGCGATGGCCGGAGCTGCGGGATATGCTGATCCTGCTGGCGCCTGCGGACATCTCTGCCATTCTGGATGAGTTGCCCATGGACCGCATCCCTCTGCTGTACCGCCTGCTGCCCAAGGAGCTGGCGGCGGAGGTGTTCGTGGAGATGGACCCGGAGCAGCAGGAACTGCTGATCAAGAGCTTTTCCGACACGGAGCTGCGTGAGGTGCTGGAGGAGCTGTATGTGGATGACACGGTGGATATTGTCGAAGAAATGCCCGCCACGGTGGTCAAGCGCATCCTGAAGCACACGGACCCGGACACCCGTAAGGCGGTCAACGAGATCCTGAAGTACCCGGAGGACTCCGCTGGTTCCATCATGACCACGGAGTTCGTGGACCTGAAGCGGGATATGACGGTGGAGGACGCGCTCAAGCGCATCCGCCGCACCGGCGTGGACAAGGAGACCATCAACGTCTGCTATGTCACCGACACCAGCCGCCATCTGCTGGGTACCGTTTCCATCCGTACTCTCCTGCTGGCGGAGGATGAGGATGTCATCGAGGACATCATGGAGACCAACATCATCTTTGTCACCACCCTGGATGACAAGGAGGAAGTGGCCCAGGATCTGAGTAAATACGACTTCCTGGCTATGCCCGTGGTGGATAAGGAGAGCCGTTTGGTGGGCATCGTTACCATCGACGACGCTGTGGACGTCATGGAGGAGGCTGCCACTGAGGATATTGAGATGATGGCTGCCATCACCCCTACGGACAAGCCCTATCTCCGCACCGGCGTGTGGGAGACAGTGAAAAGCCGCATCCCCTGGCTGATGCTGCTGATGCTGTCCGCCACCTTCACCGGCATCGTCATCACCAGCTTCGAGGACTCTCTGGCGGCCTGCTCGGTGCTCATCGGCTTCATCCCCATGCTGATGGGTACTGGGGGCAACTGTGGCAACCAGTCCAGCGTGGCGGTGATCCGCGGCCTGAGCCTGGACGAGATCGCCTTCAGCGATATTTTCCAGGTTTTCTGGAAGGAGAGCCGGGTGGCGCTGCTGTGCGGTATCATGCTGGCTGCCGGAAACTTCGTCAAACTCCTGGTGGTGGACCGCTGGCTGATGCACAACCCGGAGGTCACGGTATCCGTGGCCCTGGTCATCTGCCTGACGCTGATCTGCACCGTGTTCTGTGCCAAGGTGGTGGGCTGCCTGCTGCCCCTGCTGGCGGAGAAGGTGGGGCTGGACCCGGCGGTGATGGCTGCCCCCTTCATCACCACCATCGTGGATGTGCTGAGTCTGGTGATCTATTTCCAGTTCGCATTGCGGATATTGAAGCTGTAAAAAGAGCCCCCGCCAACCCGGGAACGGGACGGCGGGGGATACATATTATGATAGATGATGGAGCGATATCCACGGGAGCTCACAGCTTCACAGTGACCATATCAAAGTAGAGGTATCGGTACATATCGTCGATGACCAGCCGCATCTCGTCCATATAGGCTTCGTCCAGCAGCAGTTTTTCGTGAAATGCCATCTCCCGCCAGAGCCGAAGGCCCATGTCGCGAAATTCATATTCCGAACTCAACTGCTCGTCCTCGTTGTCATAAGTACAGGATCCAAACTGCTTGAGCGCATGGATCAGTGTTTCCACCGGTGTATGGAACACGTCCATATCCAATACCGTGACCTGCGACCAGTGGCTGATTTGCCGGTCAACAGAGATCGCAACGGCCTGCTCGTTCTGGTAATGGACCATAAAGAAGAACGGGCCCTTCATGTACCGCCGGGTCATGCCGTGACCCTCTAGGGCCTCTGCTATTTGAAGTGTTCTGGCGCTGCGGTCAAATTGGCGGTACACCTCGTCGGAGAGCTGGAGCCTGATCTCCTCCAGCTCGATGGCTGCCAAGATCTCCTCGGGAGACATCCCCAGCCGCAGGTTGCCGATGCCAGCGCGGGGCAAAACAGACAGAGTGTTCATGATTCCTCGCTTTCTTAATTGATTCCAAATAATGCTTCATATTGGAGCAAACATATTATGACCTCATCAAAATACTTCTGTTGTAAGTTGCCTGCAATTCCATCACAATCATACTGAGATTGTAAATCATTTACCTCTTTTTGGGTGCATCCTGATATTGACCGTTACTGAGTAGATTGCTGCTTTCTGCAACATAGATCGAACTCCCATAACTGCCAGTTTTCCTGTGATCTTCGGTCATCATTCTGATGCAATAAGCAGTATTGGTATTAAAACCGTTGTTTTGTAATGCGGTTTTTGCTACAAAATGATGTCGGTGTCCTCCATTTGCACTAAAACCGTTAATATGGTTTTGCTTCAAAATTATATCGAGTAAAATTGTTCTCATTTTCGTTATCATATACGTGTGTAAGTCCGTTATCAATAACTGTTATATTATATTCGAATTTTTCCTTGACTCCCCATTTAGACAGACTCCATGTAAATACAGTTCCATTAGTAACTGCATCTACACTAAAAGTTTTGAACCCCTTGTTGACCCAATTTACCGAAATTAAATATTTGGTTAGCTTGAATATCGCTTTTCTCTAGTTCGCTGATATTGACCGGTGCATCTATCTTGTTAGTCGAGTTTTTTGTGGATCCCCACCATATCACCCCCACGATCACGCTGATAATCACCAGTATAGCTGCCAGCAGGGCTGCCAGCTTGCGCCTGCTGCCGCACCGGGTGGATGCGGCGGTTTCAGGCGCGGGTCCCACAGGCTCAGCCTCGTGCTTCTCTGGCTCCGCTGCCGCTGGCGGCTCACCGTGGAGCAGCGTATCCACAGATACCCCATAGAATTTACTGAGATACCGCAGGTTCTCTGAAGAGGGGACGGTCGCCCCGTTTCCCAGCGGGATATTGTCTGCCGGGAGACGTGCATCCTCTCCGCCAGGTCGCTCTGGGACAGGCTGTTCTCTGTTCGCAGTTGGATCAGTCTTTCTTCCAGTTTCATCCGTTTATTACCTCCATTATAAACGATGCGCTGTGCTGAAACAAGACACATTCCCGTTACATTTGGTGCCGCACGCGCGATAATTGGCCTGTATTTGGCTGCTTTTTCCGAAATAGCTCATGCCCAGTATACCATGGTGCCATGGACCGCGCAACGCCGGGACGGTCCTTGTATTTTCGGCGTTGCTCTGCTATACTAATGGCACAAATGCCAAGAATAGCAGTCTGGCAGAGGGGAGTGACTGACGATAGCGAACAAACGGGCGAGCCTGCCAGCCCGACAGCGTATTTTGACCGCCTGCGTCCGGCTCTTTCTGGAGCAGGGCTACCGGCGGACCACGGTGGCGGACATTGTGCAGCAGGCGCAGGTCTCTAATAGCAGCTTTCAGAACCTGTTTCGGGCCAAGGATGGCGTGCTGACGGAGCTGGTGCGGTTCATGTTTGAAAATCAGTTCAGCATGGCCCGCTCCACCGCGGGAGCGGAGCTGCCGCCGGTCTATATCTACGCGGCGGAGACAGCCATCCAGCTGACGTTGACAGAGTTGAACGAGAATCTGCGGGAGATCTATCTGGAGGCCTATACCCACGCGGAGTCCCTGGCCTTTATCCAGACGGCCACCGCCGGGGAGCTGCACCGCATCTTCGGTCCCTACCAGCCGGAGCTGGGGGCGGAGGATTTCCTGGTGATGGAATACGGCTCGGCGGGGCTGATGCGGGGTTATATGGCCAACCCCTGTACGGCGGATTTCCCGCTGGAGAAGAAGTTGGCGGCGTTTCTAACCATGTCGCTGCGGGGATACCAGGTGCCGGAGGAGGTGGTGCAGCGGACGCTGGCCTTCATCGCTGCGCTGGACATCCGCGCCATCTCCCAAAACGTCATGGAGACGCTGTTTCGTCAGCTGGCCATGCGATATGAGTTTTCCCTGACTGGCCTGCTGCCGGAGCAGGGCTGAATTCTGGTCGGAAAAATGCGAAATAAGGAGCCGGGGCTTTCAAAAGCCCCGGCTCCGGTTTGCTTTGCTTATGTATTCTGATTGGCTGTTCGCTGCGTCAACAGGGACAGCAGCGCCTCCGCCTGGTCTGCCAGCGCCTTTTTAGGCAGCAGAAGAACGGACTGTTGGCCGAAGGACAGAAGGATCAGCTCCGGCTGGTCGATGACAGCCTGAAACTGGCTGTAGGGGGTGGTCTCGCTGGCACCGTTGGCCTCCACCGTCATGGCATCTTCGGTGAAGGTCACCTTGGCGGGCAGGATGTCCGCCATACCCCGCAGCAGAGCGTCCGCTGCCTGCTGAAAGGGGTCGTGCCGGGGCCGCAGGCTGCTCAGAAGGGAGATGAGGCCCCAGGCCACGCCGAAGATACCGGCCAGAGTGGGGAGCAGAAGCGTCTGGGGGTTCTGCATACCTGGGATCAGCAGTACCACGCCCAGAGCAAGAACACACAGACTGAGCGCCCGGGAACGGCGGCGCTGCATCCGGTCCAGCTCCTCCTGGGAGCGTCCGTCCCGGCGGCGGTCAGTCCATTTCCACAGCCAGGGGTGACGGGTGCGGCTAATATGCTCCGCCCGCTGCCGCAGGGCCTGGCAGGTCTGGGCATCCAGGGCGGGGGCATCCAGGGCGGTGATAGAAAAAACGTAGTTCATGGTCATCCTCCTCGTCTGATCGGCTCGTTTTTCTCAGTGTATCATGCTTCGGGCGGAACGTCCAGCTTCTGCCGCGGCTCCCCGCGCATGAAGGGACAACGGTAGAAGGAGAACACCAGCTGCACAGTCATAACGCACCAGATCACCGGCTCACACCAGATCACAGCCTCGTACTGGAACCGGGGGATCAGCAGGACCACGAACAGGATCTTGCCCACCAGCTCAATGATGCTGGAGATCAGGGGCAGCAGCTTCTCACCCACCCCCTGTAGGGCATTCCGCACCTGTACCAGCACCCCAAGGACTGCGTAGAAGGGGGCGGAGAGACGGATATACCGGGCGCCGTTTTCCAGTACCACAGCCTCCTGGGAGCCGGAGATCAGTTGTACCAGCTCAGGCGCCCACAGGAGCAGCACCAGGACGATGAGAGCGGTGGAGACCACATCGAAGACGTAGCAGCAGCGCAGGGCGCGGCGGATGCGATCCCGCTGCCCGGCGCCACGGTTCTGGGATACGCAGGTGGCGATCGCCAGAGCCAGCGTGCTGATGGGCATAGTAAAGAGGTTAAAGAGCTTGCGGGCGGCAGTGTGACCGGCGATGATGAGGGTACCCAGACCGTTGATGGAGGACTGCAGGATCACGGAGCCTGCGGCCACGATGGAGTTCATGAAGCCCATGGAGAGACCCTGGGCCGTCAGCTCCCGGTACAGCCGCCTGTCGTAGCGGAAGTGCGCCCGCTCCGGTACCAGCAGGGGACAGCGCAGCAGGATATACACCACGCACAGTGCGGCGGAGAGCCCCTGGGAGATGACGGTGGCCACCGCCGCGCCCATCACGCCCATATGGAAGCGGGTGATGAGGAGAACATCCAGCCCGATATTCACCAGAGAAGCGAAGATCAGAAACACCAGGGGAGTCACGCTGTCGCCGATGGCCCGCAGGAGACCGGCGCACAGGTTATAGGCGAACATGACCACGGTGAAGAGGGTAATGATCGTGATGTAGTGGTAGGCCTCGTCCAGAATCTCTGCCGGGGTGTGCAGCAGCTCCAGCAGGGGCCGCAGCAGCAGGCTGCCCCCCAGTCCCACGGCCAGGGAGGAGATCAGCCCGATAACGATGGAGCAGCCCACGGACTTTTTCAGCAGCTCCCGGTCGCCGGAGCCGAAGCAACGGGCCGTTACCACGCTGAGTCCACTGCCGATGCCCAGGGCGAAGCCGATGAGCAGATCATAGATGGCGGAGCAGGCCCCCATGGCTGCCAGGGAGGCGTCCCCCAGGAAATGGCCCACGATGACGGTGTCAGCGACGTTGTAGATCTGCTGGAAGATATTGGAGATCAGCAGGGGGACGGAGAAGAGCAGCAGGGAGGAGAAGATGGGGCCCTGGAGAAAATCCGCCTTTGCCAGAGTGCGGGAGTGATCCATAGAGGTCATGTCCTTTCGTAGGAGATGTTTTTGTGGGGGCCGCGCCCCGGGGGCGAAGCTCCTGAAACAACATCATAAATCTCCCCGCAGTATATCACGCCGAAAAAAGAAAAACAATCCCCGCATAAAAGCCTCAGGGCAGGACACACTAAGCCCGGCAAAGCCCCAGAACAACAAGGAGGAATCATACGATGAGCGATCAGATGATGAGCGGTGCTGCCTGCACCCCCAACAAGTCCATCCATTGCAGCGTGGAGAAGTGTGCCAACCACTGTAAGAGCGAGGCATACTGCGGCCTGCATTCCATTCAGGTGGGCACCCACGAGAAGAACCCCACTGTGGACCAGTGTACCGACTGCCAGAGTTTCAAGCCCATGCAGTAACTGCGGCCCGGACCGGCTCCGGCCGGTCTACATAGCGTGATCACACAGGAGGGAATGCCATGACGGACGGGGGAAAGCGGGCGCTGGCCGGCGCGGCCGGGGGACTGGTCAACGGCGTGTTCGGCGGAGGCGGCGGGCAGGTGCTGCTGCCCCTGCTGACGCACTGGGGTGGTGTGGAGCAGAAGCGGGCCTTTGCCACCTGTGTGGCAGTCGTCCTGCCCATGACCTGTCTCTCGGCGGGCATCTACCTGTGGCAGACAGCGCCGCCCCTGGGGCAGGTGCTTCCCTATCTGGTGGGTGGGCTTATCGGCGGTTTCCTGGGGGGTGCGACCTTCCGGCGGGTGCCAGTGGGGGTGCTGCGGACGATCTTTGGGGTATTCATGCTGTATGCGGGGGTGAGGTATCTCCTATGAACGGATGGCTGCTGCCATTTTTGCTGGCACTGGGGACGGGGACCCTATCCGCCTGGGGCGTGGGCGGAGGGACGCTGCTGCTGGTGTGTATGACTCTGTTTCTGGGGGTGGAGCACCGCCTGGCTCAGACCATCAATCTGCTGTTTTTCCTGCCTGCGGCGGCAGCGGGACTAATGTTTCACGTGAAAACTGACTATCTGGACAGACGGGCCTGGCAGCAGGCGGCACCGGCAGGACTGCTGGGGGCCGCGGCGGGCTCGGTACTGGCGGCGCTGGTGGATGTGTCGGCGCTGGAAAAGCCCTTCGGCATCTTTCTGCTGGGCAGCGGAGCGGCGATGCTGTTTGCTGGGAAAATTTACAAAAGATGAAAGTTTATGCAGGAGGGAACGGCAAAAATGACGGGCTGTTCCCTCTTTGTCAAGGGGCGGCTTGTAAATTTTAAACAACAAATTCACAATTTTTCCATTGATTATTATGGCGGGGATGGTATACTAGATTTAGAAACAGTGGCAAATATTGCCGCGCAACTACTGGTACATAGAAAGGGACCATACCCATGAATATTTTGTTCCTGTTGACGCCGAAGGCTGCCTGCGCTTATGTGCGGGAGGAGGACACCATCCGCCAGGCCTTGGAGAAGATGCAGGCGTCCGGCTTTTCTGCGGTGCCGATCCTGGCCAAGGACGGCAGCTACCGCGGAACTCTGACGGAGGGCGATCTGCTGTGGGCGATCAAAAAGCTGTATGTGATGGACATGAAGGCGGCGGAGAGCCACGGCATCATGGAGATCACGCACCGGAAGGACAACGAGGCCGTTACCGTTACCACGCCGGTGGAGGCACTGCTGGAGAAGGCAGTGGACCAGAACTTCGTCCCTGTGGTGGACGACTATAACGCGTTTATCGGCATCGTTACCCGTAAGGCCATCATGCAGCAGTGTCTGAAGGCGTATTTCAGCGCTGAGGGCGGCAAAGTCGAAGCGGCAAAGGCGTAAGAGCGCAAAACAGAAAACCGGAGGAGCATGAACGATGCTCCTCCGGTCGCTTTTTGCGGGGAATTATTCAGCGGGCTGCAGCCAGCTGGGCAACTGACTGGTGTTGCCCTCTATGGTCCCGCCCTCGGTAGTTCCACTGTCGCTGGAGCTGCCCTCGGTGGGCGGCGTCTCAGCAGGCGGTGTGGTCTGCTCGGGCGGTGTCGGGGTGGTGGGCTGTGTATCAGGGCGGTTCTTGGTGCCCACCAGGATGATCTCGTTGCGGCTCTTATAGTCGCTGGTGGCCTCCAGCGTGCTGCTGATGAGCTTGCCGTCGCCGGAGTAGATATTGCGGTAGCTCTTCACCTTGTAGCCGGTGTAGCCGCTCTGCTTCTGCTTCTGTACGCCGTGCTCCAGCTCGTCGGTCTCCACGTATTCCGTCTCATAGCCGGTGGTGCTCAGCACTTCACGGGTCATTTTTACATAGGTGTCATCGGTCTTGGTGCCGTAGAAGCTGACGGTGAGCTTGCTGTTGGCGTAGGTCACGTCGATGCGGATGGGGTAGTCGGTGTTGTTCCTGAAGCGGAATTCCGGGCCGCCCCAGCTGACGGTGGCGTCCATGCCCAGGGTGATGTAGCCGGGGTAGTAGCGGTGATTATAGCGCTCCACGATCTCCAGATTGCTCAGCAGAGAGGCCAGGTAGATCGTACTGGACACCTGGCAGATGCCGCCGCCCACGGTGTCCACGGTCTGGCCGTTGACGTAGGTGGCCGCGGCGCCGTAGCCCCGCTCAGTGGTGCGCTGGCCCACGACCTTGTTGTAGTCAAAGATGTCACCGGCATTCAGCACGGTGCCGTTGACGGCCTCGCCCGCCAGCTTGACATTGCCCCGGCGGACGCTGGTGCCGCCCACGTTGGTGGTGGTGGTGCCCAGCAGATCCTTGAAGAGGACGGACTCCAGCTCCTGGGCGGTCATCTCGGGATAGGTGATCTGGGCGGGCAGCTGCACCCGCTCACCCTCGTTGGCAGCGTCCAGCACGGTTCGGGCGGCATCTACATCCAGTGCCACGCCCACGGTACCGTCCTTCACGGTGCCGCTCTCCTTGTCATAGCGGGCGGGGGTTGCCTCGGTGTTCAGGGCAGCAGCCAGCTCGTTCAGCTCCAGCTGCTTGCCGGAAACTGTGGTGACAGGGCATTCCATCGTTTGGGTCTGGCCGGGTTCCAGACTGGCGAACATGGTCCGCAGCTGCTCCTGGTCCACGGTGCGGCCGTCCCGCTGTTTGGTGACGAACAGACCGTCCCGCGTCAGCTCATAGCTGGCGTCCACCGCGCTCTGGTCCACCAGGGCGGAGATCTCGTCCATCACGGCCTGGGTCTTCTCTGCGTCCCAATCTGTAGAGAGGGACACATCTTCGCCCGCGCCCAGCAGCCCGTTGGCGAAAGTCAGCGCATTGGCGAAAAAGCTTCCGTCCCGGCCTGCGGCGCAGGCTGTATCGATCATCTGGTCGATCTGCGGCGCGTAGCCCACATCGCTCATGGAGTAGATACCAAGGACCTGGCCGTCCAGCTCCACCTGGTGCTTGGTGTCCGTCAGCAGGGAGGGTAGCTCGGCGGTCAGCGTATCTCTGGCCTGCTCCCGGGTCAGCCCCGACAGGTCCACGCTCCCCCAGGCGGCAGTGACGCCGGGGAAGATCCTGTCATAGCTTCGGACATAGAAGCCGAAGGCCAGCGTGGCAATGACCAGCACAGCGGCCAGTCCCAACAGGACACCGCCGGCCTTTCTGCCAGTATTCCTTCCCTTTTGCGGCGCGCCGCTGGCGCGCTCCTTCTTTTTGGGTTCTGCCCAGCGCTTTTCCGGCGCGGCGACCCGCTTTCCGTCTGCCATGGCAGCCTCCTCTCTCCCCGTCTCCGGGGGAATGATCTCTCATGAATTAAGCTATTGTACCACGAGTTCAGGTAAAATGCTTTACAATTTTGTGACAGATCAGCAGAAAATTTTTCCGCAATTTGTATAGTATGCCGCTGCCCTTGTGTTTCCGGGGCAAATGGGCTATAATGAGACAGTAATACAGAGATCAAACTGCCAGAGATGACAATACGATATAAAGGAGAAACGAGACGATGAAGTGGCTTGCGCTGCATATTGATACATCCCCTGCCGGGCTGGAGCCTGTCAGCACCATGCTGGACGATCTGGGTATTGAGGGCCTGGTGATCGAGGATGAGGGGGATTTCCGCCAGTTTTTGGAGAATAACCACCAGTATTGGGACTATGTGGACGAGCAGCTGGACCAGTCCATGGCGGGAAAGTGCCGCATCACTTTCTATGTGGAGGAGAACAGCGCGGGCTACACCCAGGTGGCGGCGGTGCGCATCGCCATGGCGGAGCTGAAGAAGGCACACCCGGAGTACGCTCCGCTGCTGCTTACCATGGACGATGTGGAGGATGCCGACTGGGAGAACAACTGGAAGCAGTTCTATAAGCCCATGGAGATCGGCGAGC
>CAYSDG010000011.1:0-11411 GCA_964429705.1 uncultured Oscillospiraceae bacterium
CAAGCTTTATATCGCTTGCTCCGACTTGTTTTATAAGTCAGAGCGCGCTCATGCCACTGCTCCTCCTTTCTAAATCGAACCCGCTGTGCTGGGCTTCGATTTGGTGACTGATAATTAGAAAACTCAACAGAAAACTCAACTCCATAAATGGAAAATCCGACCCAAATGAAATCCTGGAACTGTCAAAGGTTCCAGGATTTTTCTTTCTTTATCAACGGTTTGACAATTTTTTTGCCGGGTCTTTATTCTTCGCGCCGGGAACCAAACATGAAGGCCGGGAATTCAAAAATTACATACGGAATGCAGCGACCCGGAGCTGGACCTCCTGTACTGGCTGTTTGTACGAAAAAATCTGCCGCCCTGGGAGATCTACAGCCGCTCCCAGGGCTACCGGGACCTAGTGGAGGCCTTTGCCGCCCAGGAGATGGAAAGTAACAGCGCGGCGGGGAAAGCCCGCCTGCGCCGCCGCTGAGGGCGAAAAAGCCGCCCCGGACAGGGCGGCAGGTAAACAGGATCAGAGGAAAATGGGGGCAGCGATAATAAGCAGGATTGCGTCGATAGCCAGGATTACTTTTACAGAGGTAGGGATCTCTTTAAGGTTTTTGTATCTGTACAGCATGACGGCAGCTTCCTTTTATTTTCATTGTACCATAAATTCTAACATCGTCAAGAGGAGGGATGCATATGCCGGAGGTCGGGATCGCTATCACACTGCGGGACCGTGTATCCACCACAATGAAGGCCATGATCAGTTCAGGCCGCTTGTCCTTCGCTGCTGTTTTCGTGCTGCGCCCTATCAGTATACTTTCCAGCCGACAGCCAGCTCTCTGGATGCTGCGAACCGACTGTATATGCCGCCCTGCTGTATCAGCTGCTCGTAGGTGCCGCGCTGGACGATCTTTCCGTCGTCGATCGCCAGGATGTTGTCCGCGTGGCGGACGGTTTTCAGGCGGTGGGCGATCATGAGAATGGTTTTTTCCTGCGTCAGCGCTTCAATGGCAGTGTGGCCTTAGCAATTCATAAAAAGCCTTAGTTGGCAAGATCACATATCCTTGGGCCGAGAGTGGTAATTTTATTTAGGTGCAGTATTGACAATCTTTACAAATAATGACATAGTGACAATGTGGTGACTAGTCAAAATAATGAAGGGAGAAAATCAGATGAGCTTAAATGTCATTCAGGGCACCGCCAGACTGGCGGAGAACATTAGAAGCAGGCGGCAGGAACTGGGACTCACCATTGAGGAAGCGGCATCCAGAGCAGGCGTCGGTACGAAGACTTGGTGTCGGTATGAAGCGGGAGAGTCCATTCGGCAGGACAAGGCAAAGGGAATTTGCAGGGCGCTGAACTGGCGCACAATGCCTGGAGAAGAGAATGCAGGTAGATTTGATCTGGAGAGGTACAGGCATCATAAAGCGTGGTCTGCGTACCTGTGCGATAGATTCGGAGAGGCGGCGGCAATTTCTTTTGTTATTGGCAGTGATATTCTTCTGGATCACATTAGTGAGGATATGAATGAGCTTTCCAGAATGCCGGCGGGAACACATATCGGGCAGATTCCTGTGTCAATGCTGCAAGGCGATTTGCCGCAGCAGTTCCTGATGCGGTATGACTATGAGTTTCTATATCAGCTGAAGGCAAGTGTAAAAGATCTGCGGGCGATTGCGCATGCTGCCCATCGTACTGGTGCTTTTTTGGCACACACTGTGATGCAGGAAATGCTGCTCTATCTCATTGTTGAGGAATCCAGATTCCTGATGGAATCCATGCAGCAGGAGATGGAGGAACATGAGGTGAGCGGGTTGGATGTATGGGATGAGTGGGCTTTTGATCTTTTTGATGATATGGATGTTGTAACATATCTGTATTCTGGTATGTATCTGGCTCCTGACGATACACACCACTTTGAGCATTGGGTAGATGAGCAGTTCTATATGTAAATCATGGGATTGGATGCCGGCAGGGTGGAGAAACGCCCTCGGCAAGCGTCTGCGGCTGGCTGAGATCGATTTCACCCCAACACCACATCCAGAACCATCATCACACTAAAACCAAGCGCGAAGAACACGGTGCCGATATTGGAATGCTGTCCGGCGGACATCTCCGGGATCAGCTCCTCCACGACCACGTAGAGCATGGCACCTGCGGCAAAGCTGAGAAAATACGGCAGGGCAGGGATCACAAATTGCGCGGCCCAGATCGTCAGCAATGCACCCAGCGGCTCTACAATACCAGAGAGGACACCGCTTAGAAATGCACGTTCTTTCTTCATTCCTTCTGCCCGCAGAGGCATGGAAATAATAGCACCTTCCGGGAAGTTTTGAATGGCAATACCGAGGGACAGTGCCAGAGCGCCTGCTGCCGCGATCTGTCCGCTTCCGGTGTGCACACCGGCGTAGACCACGCCAACGGCCATGCCCTCTGGTATGTTGTGGAGCGTCACTGCCAGCAGCATCATGGTGGTGCGGCTGAAATCGGCGGGAACCCCTTCGGCCTGTTCGCAGTTCTGATGCAGATGGGGAATGATGCGGTCAAGCACCAGCAAAAACAGAATGCCCAGCCAGAATCCCACAGCAGCAGGGAGCACCGCGCCTTTTCCCATATCTGCTGCCTGTTCCATAGCAGGGATCAGCAGGCTCCAGATAGATGCCGCCACCATGACACCTGCGGCAAAGCCGGTCAAGGCCCGCTGCATCTGTGATCCGAGAGAGTGCTTCATGAAGAACACGCAGGACGCGCCCAGCACGGTTCCGAGAAATGGGAGAAACACGCTCCAGAGTATCATCATAAAATTCGCAGCTCCTTTTTTATATTGATAAGGAAAGGGCGTACCCATCGTGTTCCCGATCGGTACGCCCTTTCTGTTATTCCTCGGAAGTGAGATTTTCTTCTGCAAACAAATGGATGACATCGTGCATCGTCTGCTCGGAGTAATCAGCTGCAATGGCAGCTGCATTCCAGTAGGCGTAGTTTCCCTCGAACCAGCTCTGCAGGTCATCCTGATCCTCCGAATAGCGGAACTCCAAATGATATGTCGTATCCATCGTATCCGGCAGGAATGCGAAATAAGTAAACTGACCTGCATCGGAATCATGGGTCTGATAGAAAATAAAGCCGTTTTCATTCTCAATGTCCATCGGCTCGTAGGTATGAGAAAATACCTCATTTCCCGTTTTGTCCAGTCCCTGAATGGTGTGGCCGTCCATCACAAACTGGGTCACACCGCCGATAAAGTAGCAGTCAAAGCGCGTGCTGTCAGGATCATCTGCATAGGCCGACACCGCTTCTGCGCCGTAGATCTCAGCTGTGCAATGACCGATCAGCTGATCCACAGCGACATCGGCATTGTCGGCTCCGACGATGGGCGTCACAGCCTCCAGCCAAATATCACGATACTCTGGCTTGGACATTTCCGGAAACAACTCCACGTAGGTACCGCTGATCTGGAGCAGGAAATCATCGGCTGTCTCATTGGTCTGGCTGCAGGCCGACACAGAGAGCAAGCTGATGACACACAGCATAAGGGCAATGATTTTCTTGGACATATAAGTACCTCCTGTTATCTTAGAGTTAGCAAAAACTAACCTTGAGGTAATATAGCACACCTTTCCTGTCATCGCTATTCCGTTTTCGTTTCGTGGCCCTGTTTTGACACTTTATTTGCAGCACGGTACTGTGTAGGCGTCATACCATATCGCTTTTTAAAGCACTCTGAAAATTTGCTGGCTGTGTCATATCCGGCGTCCGCTGCAATATCGGTGACGCTCTTTGTACTTTGCACCAACTCCACGGAAGCCCGTTCCAGACGGTATTCCTTGATATATCGGTAGATCGGTG
Source organism: uncultured Oscillospiraceae bacterium (assembly GCA_964429705.1). Lineage (GTDB taxonomy): Bacteria > Bacillota > Clostridia > Oscillospirales > Oscillospiraceae > Pelethomonas. The sequence goes on from CAYSDG010000011.1 coordinate 3,838, forward strand.
CGCCGTAGATTTGTTTAAATAGCTTCTGTAAATGAGAAACGGAAATATGATGTTCCGCAGCGAGCCGGGACAGGGATGTATAGCTATCCCGGTCTGTCAGCAGGTGATCCCGCAGATGCCGGATCACTTCCAGCTGCTTGGACGAATAGTAGACACGTTTTTGCTCACTGCAAGGGATCCGCGTTAGCAGCATCAGCAGTTCGATCACCTTCAGCTGCAAGTATTCTGTGTCGAAATAGGAGATGTTCTCATACAACTCCCGAAAGACATGTTCACAGCGCGGGCCTGCTTCTCCGTACCTATACCAGTTTTCCCCCAGAAGTGTCTCCATCAAATGGGGAGTGTCGATCGAAAAAGCTGGCACATGGCGTGTAAGCCAGTTCTCCGTCTGCGCAAGATCGATCACAAGACAGAGCCCCTCATAATACCCCAGCGGAAGGCGGGATGTGGTCTCCGTGCCATGAATGCCATCGTAGCGGCTGACCGCCATATCTCCCGGCTTTAGCAGTACATGTTCCCGACTGGAAAAGCTGGTCTCAAAACGGCCATTCACGCAGAAGTTGATCTCTATAACTGCCGCATTGCTGCGCCGCTCCATAAAATCCGACATCTCCAAACGGAGTGCGATGCCTGTGAGCCCATCCCAAATATCACAGCAGACCATATTTCCTTTTCCCGCATCACAGTCCATGCCCAGCAGATTTCCGGAGAGATCCGGCATCGGTCTGCCGTTACAAGTTATTTCTATCATGTATCATCCTTTCACGTGCCTGTGACTGCCAACGCCGACAGGACGGCCACGACCGCAAACAGTGGGATACCCCGGAGGAAGGAGCCGATGTGCTTGCCGTGGTCTTGATAGGGTGCCTTTTCCGGTAGGAAGGAAAAGCGGATGCGTTTGGTGTTCCGCCACCAGATCAGGTCGATGACCACAAAATCAAACACCCCAAGTCCCTCGCCGAAAGCAAGGAAAAACCAAAATGCTGCCCCAAAGTCATGCAAACCCAGAATACCCCTCAAGGTCAGCCCCAATACAGAGGACACCAGAGTAAAGAGCAGTAGATTCCCCAGCAGGATGGAGGGGATGGATTTTTTCTTCGGTGCGGCTTCCCCAAGTCCGGGATGCTCCCGCACCGCAGTCTGAACGGCATCGGGATAGGAACGCAGTCCAGCAAGGTTTTTCCTGTCCGTGCCTGTGCCGAGGAAGCAGCAGAACCAGTAGAGCAGATAGAATAGAAGCGCAGTTGCGATTTTTATAGTCATTGTTTATCCCTCCGTTCTCTTTTTGTAGCCGCAATCGCAGTACCCGTCACCACCGGCAAGGGTACATTCCCGCACAAAATGCGATGCACCGCCGGCTTCACTCATGGCATAGTCCAGAGCGCACATGGCAGGAACAAGATCAAATAGTCCCAACTCCTGCATCAGGGTGCAGATGCCGCACTTTGTAAACCGTGCCTCATATCCACTTCCATCGGGATAAGGGAGAAAGTCCATATTCCAGGAATAGGGGTTGCGGTCAGCTGCCCGAAAAGCGGCGATTTTCTTCATGCCATCGATGTCTTTCGGCGTGAATTTCTGCTTTCCGCTCAGTCGGCAAAACCATTTCATGATGCCTGTCATCATAGAACTGCGATAGTAAACCGTGAGCGTTTCCACGTCGGGGCGTTCGGGCATACTCAGCACCACCGCCGCCAGCATGGCACAACCGACGATGTTCATCTGAAAACGGTCGCCTTTTTCAAACTCCGGCAGATTTTCGATGATTTCTTTGTATTTTTTCTTCGCCTTTGCCATGGTCGATTTGGTCTCCGCTTTGGTCATGCCGAAAACGGCGGTCAGATTTTTCTCAAATGAAGTGCGAAAAAACTGCCACACAGCAAAGGGCATCCCTATGTATTTCATACCGTCCCTCCTCACCAAATCCAAAGCATCAATCCACTGCTAAAAAACCTGCCAAAACCGCAAAGGGCAAAACCGGGAGGCACACCTTTACATGAAACCACTTTTGATGATATTCCTTTTCCATATGCTCCGTTCCTGGGAGTCGCACACGCTTAATGTTGGCAAACAGCACCCAATCCAGAAGGAAGGTGTCCCAGGCAAACACGCTGAGCATATACACCCAGGTCAGCCCCACGCCCTGCCAGAAGGTTTTCGCCCCGGCCAGATGCAGCATCCAGGCAAACAGGAACAGAAATATGACCACAGCAAGCAGCTTTTTCAGGATCATCAGCTTGGTCAGCTTTTCTTTTGCGGCCTCCTTGTGCTGGGAGCGATAGTATTCCGCCTGGATCTCCGGGGGATAGTCGCTGATAAAGGTCAGAGGACTGATGAGCAGCATCCCGAATACCAGTACAGTGAAGCCAAGAAGCATAACGGCAATTTCGATGCAAATGACAGAAACGTTCATAATTACTTATTTCCTCCCCAGCAGCAGTGCAGACCCTTGCAGCATCAGGCGCTCAGTGCCGCAAGGGACACCATCGTGGCTGCTGGCCATGCCAACAATTAAACTTTTCGGTACCCAATTCTTATAATTCGGTTTCATAATGCTTCTCCTTTCACACATTCCACATAAGTCAGCGGAAAGCTGGCCTTCAAAACTTCACTTTTCCGCACCGCCCAGCCCTGTTCCCGCAGGAAAACCAGATAACTTTCGCTTGACCATTTGCTGTACTGGCGAAAACCCACCAGCGTCATAAAGAAAGCTTTGACGTTACCGAAAAAGTCATTACCGGCATGGGTAAAGGTCGGGGCAATGAGCACGCCGTCATCCTTCAGAACCCGACGGATTTCTGCCAGCGCCTTCTCCGGCTCCGGAACGATATGCAGGGCGTTGGAAACAATGACTACATCGAAGGACTGGTCAGCATAGGGAAGACAGAACATATCCTGCACCGAAAAATGGAGCTTTGCGGATCTGGCACCCAGCTTGGCCTGTTCGATCATTTCTCTGGATGCGTCCGTGGCCTCGATATGGTCCGCCGAGCGGACGATATGCTTTGCGATCAGCCCTGTGCCAGTGGCCAGCTCCAGCACCTGCTTGTGCCGCACTACGGGATAGATCAGGGAATACATCTGCTTGTACGCTTTATGGTCTTTGCGCATAAAGCGGTCATAGATTTTTGCCGTGCGATCCCAAAAGGTTCTTTTCATAGCAACACTTCCTTTAATAAGGTTAGTTTAAACTAACTTGCGGACTTTTGAAAAGCCGCCTGCGGGCAGCCTTTCGATGGATCGGGTGATATGTTTCGCTATCATGTTAGCACAGTGTTCTCAAAAGTCAAGATGCGGAATGCAGGAAAAATGCGCGGGGGAGTGGGGCCGGGGGGATCATTTGCTGTGCGCATGGTCGTACGCTCTCTGAATTTCCTCCGGCAGGTGATCCGGCAGCAGACTCTGGACCCGGTCCTCGCTGCCGTCCTGCGTGGCCTGCTCATAATACCAGCATTTGAATTTGATCATATCCAGCACCCGATTCAGGTGCTCGATCTCCGCCTCCACGGTTTCCCGCTGCTTCTCAAACAACGCCTTTCGCTGCGGATAGGTGGACGCACCCTCTGTACACCAGTCCATAAACTGCTTGATATCCCTGATCTCAAGGCCGGACCGCTTCAGACACTCGATGACCCGCAGCGCCTCCAGTTCTCTGTCGCTGAATTTGCGGATGCCGGAGGTGCGCTCCATGCTCGGAAAAAGTCCCTGCTTGTCATAGTAGCGCAGCGTCGAAATGGGAAGCCCGAACTGCTTTGATACCTGTCCGATCGTATACATGTCGATTCCTCGCAAATTATGAAAAAATCTCTTGACCTGAAGTTAAGTTCAGGTGCTATCCTGATTGTAGCAAAAGCGAAGCGACTTTGCAATCGCCGTGCAGAAATACAGGAGGTATCGAAATGAAGAAGCCATATACGATCTGCCACATGATGATGTCTGTGGACGGACGGATCGACTGCGGCATGACGGTAAAAATTGCCGGTGCCGATGAATACTATGAGACGCTGCGCGCGCTGGATACGCCGACAAATCTGAGCGGCAGAGTGACCGCCCAGCTTGAACTGGCGGAGCCAGGGGCGTTTGCGGCAAAGGCCCCGGCAGAAGCGGTCGGGAGAGAGTGCTTTTCGAAAAAACGGGCTGCCAGAGGCTATCAGGTGGTGACAGATACCAGAGGAACGCTCCTCTGGCGGGACGATAGCGCCAGCGATACGCCGCTGATCGTCGTTACCTCCGAGGCGGCCGCAAAAGAGTATCTGGGGTATCTGGATTCTCTGCATATTTCCTGGATCGCCTGCGGTAAGGAGCAGATCGACCTGCGCAGAGCCGCGGAGATCCTGTACGCCGAGTTCGGCGTGGAGCGCATGGCGGTCGTCGGCGGCGGGACGATCAACGCCGGATTCCTCGCAGCCGGTCTGCTGGATGAGGTCAGCATCCTGCTTGGTCCGGGGATCGACGGAAGAAAGGGGATGACCGCCACCTTTGACGGCCTGCCGATGGATACGGAGCCTGTCGATCTGAAACTGCTCGGCGTGCGCTCCTACGAAGACGGCGCGGTGTGGCTGCGGTATTCGCTGCGCTGAACCGCAAGAGCAAAGAAGGGGACCCTGGGCCAACGCCCGGGGTCCCTTTTGAACTTGCGGTCTATGTGTAGCTGACCATGTAGCGGTACCGCTCGCTGAGGATGTACTGCTCATTATAATAGAGGATCTGCCGGTCATCGCCCATGACGACCTGCTGCACCAGCAGCAGCGGTGTCCCCGCAGGGCAGCCGAATACCTGGGCCTGCTCCTCGCTGGCGGGGGAGACATCGAACATATCTGTGAACGCCCGGGTAAAAAGCCCCGTCCGGCTGCTGATGATCTCGGACATGGGCATGGCGCCGATGTCCGCCTCCAGCACAAAATCGTCCTGCTGGCGGAAAAAATCCACTTCGTAGATCACCGGAACGGCGTTGGCAAAGCGGATGCGGCAAACCTGATGAACAGGGTCGCCCACCGCCACCTGCAGTGCCCTGGCCACTGCCTCCGATGCGGCTACCTGTTCGATCTTCTGTACCTCGGTGTGGGGCACAGCGCCGCTCTGCTTACAGGATTTGGTAAAGCTGCCGCCAGCCATGGTCTCCACAAAGACGGGCATCGTCACATAGGTGCCCTTGCCATGGCGCTTGATCAGCATGCCCTCTTCCACCAGCTTTTCGATGGCGGTGCGCACGGTGACGCGGCTGACCCCATACAGCGAACACAATTGCTCCTCTGAGGGGAGCTTGTCGCCGGGCCGCCACGCCCCGTCCAGGATCTGGGCATGGATCGTGTGATATAGCTGCTGATAAAGGGGGACAGATGCCCCGGAATACAACGTAGTCATAAGGACCTCCCATACTGCGCCCCTATTATACCATTTAAAATCCACAATGTCCAATTTTTAAAAATTGGGTACCTGTATCAATTTTAACAAAATTTGAAAAGCGTATTGACCGATGGTTTAATACGTGTTATGATGTCTCAAACAAAGTAATGTTTATTCATGATATATGAATAAGAAAAGAGGCTGTGCTGCGATGATACAACATGGCTGACTTGTACTATTTTCTCGATTTATCAATTGTTTGTGACCCATTCGGCACCCAGACAGGCTGCCCGTGGGCGGAGGTGATATTATGCATCCAAAACTGTCGTGCTTTTCAGTAGAAAAGCCCATCATCGCTATGCTCCACCTGAAGGGCTCCGACCCCGCGGACGTTCAGGCGCGGGCAGTCCGGGAGTTTGAGCTGTATCGTGACAACCATGTGGACGGTGTGATGGTGGAGCCGTATTTCGGCACCTATTCGCAGGCGGAGAGAATGCTGGCGTATCTGGCGGAAAACGCCGGGGATATGCCCTTTGGCATCAATTGCCTGAATGTGGACGCCATGAGCTTTGAGCTGGCCGCCAAATATGGCTGCTCCTTTGTGCAGGCGGACTCCGTGGTGGGCCATGTCAAGCCCCGGGATGAGGAATCCCTGCAGGCCTTTTTTGATACCTTCCGCCAGCGATGCCCCAAGGCTTTTCTGCTGGGCGGTGTCCGCTTTAAATACCAGCCGATGCTCTCCGAACACACGCTGGAGGAGGACCTGCGGACGGCTATGACCCGCTGCGACGTGATCGGCGTTACGCAAAACGCGACCGGTCAGGAGACCAGCCTGGAACGCATCCGGCGTTTCCGCTCGGCCATCGGTGATTTTCCTCTGTTTGTCTGCGCGGGGCTCCGGGCGGACAATGTGGCCCAGCAGCTGGAGCTGGCGGACGGCGCGGTGGTCGGCAGCTTTTTCAAGGATACCTATAAGGATGACGGCGAGGTAGACGCCGACCATATCCGTCAGCTCATGACACAGGTCCAGGCGCTGCGCGCCAGACAGGGGTAAGGTGGATGGCCTGGCCAGAGCTGCGTCCCCAGCTGACCCAATTTCCCCATGTACCTGCCGGTCAGGACTGGTATACCGTTTTGCGGCTTCCGCAGAATATTTTCGCGATCTGTGAGCCCCGCCACTTTCAGGAGGTCATCAGCTTCCTGATCCCGGGAGATACCCGGGCGCTGCTGGTGGATACCGGCATGGGCCTGCACCCGATCCGGCCGGTGGTCGAAAAGCTGACGGAGCTTCCGGTGACGGTGGTGAACACCCACAGCCATTTCGACCATGTGGGCAGCAACGGCGAGTTTCCCTTTGTGTGGGCCTGGGAGACAGCTGACTCCCGACGACGAAGCACGCAGGGCTGGACACCGCCTCCGGGGGATGAAAACTTTGTCCCGGCCGTCTTTCTGGATACACCGCCGACGCATTACCGCCAGCCGCCGTATACCATGCGGCCGCTGACCGATGGGCAGCGATTTGACCTGGGTGGCCGTGTGTGGGAGGTGCGCCATACCCCAGGCCACAGCGATGATTCCATCGTTCTGTTTTGCCGGGAGGAGCGTCTTCTCTGTACCGGTGATACGCTGTATCCAGGTACGCTGTACGCACAGCAGACCCCGGAGATTTATGAAAATACACTGTCGGCGCTGTCGCAGTGCTTTTCAGACTACACCCTGCTCTGTTCTCACAATGAGCCGCTTGGCTCCGGCGGCATGCTCCCTCATGCTGCCGCTGCCTTCGATGCCATGCGCAGCGGACAGGCTCCCGGCCGGAGGGCTGGTGAATTCTGGCTGTACACCTGGCAGGATGTGCAGATATTATCTCAGAAGTTCGGATGAGGGCATCCAAACATTTATATTTAAGAAACGGAGAAATTACCATGAAAAAGATTTTTGCATTGATGCTCACGGCAGCTATGATGCTGACGGTCCTCGCTGGCTGCGGCGGAGGGGAAGCGGATACCTGGCAGGATCAGCTGGGCTCCAAGGATGTGATCCGCGTGGGCATCAGCCCCGACTATCCCCCCTTTGAGTCCTATGCCATAGATGCCAGCGGCAATGTGACGACGGAAGTGGTCGGCTTTGATACCGAGATGGCCAAGTACATCGGCAAGCACCTCGGCATGGAGGTGGAGCTGGTGCCGATGGCATTTGAGACGATCATCTCCGCTGTGAATGCTGGTACG
>CAYSDG010000011.1:11511-33631 GCA_964429705.1 uncultured Oscillospiraceae bacterium
GGAGCTGGTGCCGATGGCATTTGAGACGATCATCTCCGCTGTGAATGCTGGTACGATCGATCTGGGCGTGTCCTGCTTCTCCTACAGCGAGGACCGGGACGTGCTGTTCTCTGACACCTATTACACCTCCTGCCAGGCCGTGGTGGTGGCCGCTGCCGGCGACATCCACAGTCTGGAGGATCTGTCAGGCAAGGTCATTCTGGCCGGTGACGCCACCACTGGTATGTACTACGCTGAGGAGCTGTGTGCGGAATACGGCTGCGAGGTCCGCTCCGGCGACATCCAGCCCATGATGGAGAATCTGAAGGCACAGGCCTGCGCGGCTGTTGTCACGGAGGAGTGTGTTGCCCAGAGCTACATCAACGCAAATCCCGGCGTGTATGAGATCATCAACCAGGGTGCCGCAGAGGACATCAAGGTGATTGCCAAGAATGGCAACGAGCTGCTGATGGAACAGGTCAACAGCGCTGTCAAGGCCTTCGTGGAGAGCGAGAATTACGCCGCACTGGTCGAGGATTACTTCGGCTGATATCAATATTAAAAGGAGAGAGCTGCCGTCAGGCAGCCCTCCTTTTCCAGGAGAGATCACTATGGAGTTGTTTCTGAAAATCACAACCCCCCAGACACTGCTGTATATGCTCAAGGGCGCCGGAGCGTCTCTGACGGTAGCTGTTTTTGCGCTGCTGTTCGGCTCCGTGCTGGGCCTGACTTCCGCGGCCTGCAAGATGTCCCGCTTCCGGCTGCTGAGAGCCATTGCGACAGTATATGTTGAGGTGTTCCGCGGTACGCCGATGATGCTGCAGATCATGATTTTTTATCTCTGCGGCCCCATTTTTACCCGGGCGCTGTTCGGCTTTGTCTACACGCCGAATCCCTTTATCGTGGGCGTCGTCGCCGTGAGCATCAACTCCGGCGCGTACACCACGGAGCTGTTCCGCTCCGCCATCCAGTCCATTGACCGGGGCCAGTGGGAGGCAGCTCAGACCATCGGACTGGACTATTTCCAGACCATGCGCTATGTGATCCTGCCCCAATCGCTCAAGCGGATCCTGCCGCCGTTTGTCAACGAGTTCATCGTGCTTATCAAGGACTCCTCTCTGCTGTCCACCATCGGTGCGGTGGAGCTGCTGCAGACGGCTACGGTGATCGGTGGGCAGTATTACAATTACCTCATCCCCCTGTCGATCGCTACGGTCATGTACCTTATTATGACGCTGACGATTTCCCACTTTGCAAAGAAACTGGAACGGAGGTTGGCAGAAAGTGATTAAAGCAGAACATATTTCCAAGAAATTTGGTGACTTTACTGCTCTGAATGACGTCTCGCTGGAAATATCCAAGGGCGAGGTCGTGTGCATCATTGGCCCCTCCGGCTCCGGTAAGTCCACGCTGATCCGCTGTCTCAACGGTCTGGAGCGCCCCAACAGCGGCGTCATCCGCATTGATGGCCAGCCGCTGGATTACAGCAATCTCCGGAAGCTTACGGCCAGCACGGCCCATGTCGGCTTTGTTTTTCAGCACTTTAATCTCTTCCCGCACATGACGGTGCTGGAGAATCTGACCCTTGGGCCCCTGAAGGCCCACAAGGCGGACCCCGCTGCCACGGAGCAGAAGGCGATCAGCCTGCTGCGCCGGGTCGGTCTGGAGGACAAAAAGGACGCCTATCCTGCCCAGCTCTCCGGCGGTCAGAAGCAGCGGGTGGCCATTGCCCGTGCTCTGGTCCAGGACCCGGAGGTCATCCTGTTTGACGAGCCCACCTCCGCGCTGGACCCCGAGATGATCGGTGAGGTGCTGGAGGTCATGAAGGAGCTGGCGGACGAGGGAATGACGCTGGTGGTCGTTACCCACGAGATGGGCTTTGCCCAAAAGGTCGCAACACGTGTGCTGTTCGTAGACCAGGGGACGATCGTTGAGGAGGGCACCCCGGACGAGATCTTCCACGCGCCGAAAAACGAGCGGCTGGTAGATTTCCTGTCCAAGGTCATTCACATGTGATGGCTATGCAGGAATATATCACGCTGAAAGTATTGCCCCTGAATGGGCAGTTTGCCGCGCTCTCTGCCCAGGGTGAACTGGCGGGCGCGGAGGTGTTCTGTGCCGACCTGGTCCCCCGGGAGGAGCCGCTGTTTCACACTACGGCGGAGCGTGACGCAATGGCGGCAGACCTGTGCGCCCAGGGCGTTCGGAGGCTGCATGCCTCCTATTGGGCATCCCCAACAGCCTTTCTCTCTGACAGCGCCGCTGTGGAGATCTTTGGCAGCGAGACCGCTGTGGCGGCCTACTATGGAGACTGCACAGGGCAGCACCTCTTTCACCGCTGGAGCCAGGAATATGACCTGGCCTGCGCCATGAAGGCACAGGCCTTCACCTTTCATCTCATCGACTATTTTCCCATCGACGGGCTGTGGCGGTTTACGCTCTCCCGGGAGACGATCCTGGCCGCTATGGCTTCCATGACGAACCGGCTGCTGGAGACGCTGTCCCAGCAGGGGATGCTGACACCGGATTCCCCCCGGATCGAGCTGGAAAATGCCGGCTGGGGACTGGAGTACGGCGTACAGACTGCCGAGGATTTCGAGGCGCTGCTCCGGCAGGTCTCCGATCCGCTGGGTAAGCTCTGTATCGGCTGGGACATCAACCATCTGCTCCATGCCCTGGGAAACCGGGAGGGACGGGGGATGTTCTTCCTGCCGGAGGAGGAACTCACGCCGGACATGGCTGCGCTGCAGGCGGAGCTGGGCGGCGATCCCGCGGCCTTTGCGCTGGCCTGGCTGCGCCGGAACCTGCTGGCTCCGGCTCTGGCCGGAAGGGTGGCCTGTGTGCATTTGTCGGACTGCGGCTGGAAGCAGCATCAGTTCTTTACCCAGGGCTATCTGGAGCAGCCCTGGCGCACAGCGCTGGAGGCCTGCGCCACGCCGGAGGAGATGGAGCACGTTGGAGAGCAGCTGGTGCTGACCCACTATGATTCCCACCTGCCCCTGGGGCAGGGATGCCTGGACGGCCGCGGCGTCATGGATCTGCTGCGCGCTCTGGCGGTGCAGCGGGCTGACTTTGTCCTGCTGCATGAGCTGAAAAACGCCGCGGATCCGGCCTCTGCTCTGGCTGAGCAGAGGCGCAGCCTGAAACAGGGAGGTCTGTAACGATGGAATACATTGTTGCTGGGTACAACATGGTCACGGATATTTACTATGCAGATGGCCGGGTCCTGCGGGATTCTCCCGGCGGCTCATTCTATTCCGCCGCGGGGATCAAGCTCTGGCGGGATGATCTGGCCTACGTGGGTACAGCCGGGCCGGACTTTGACCAGTATTATGGAAAATTTTATCGTGACAATGCCATATCCTGCCACATTTCCTCTGTCCTGCCGAAAACGCTGCGCTATGACCTGACCTATGCCCCGGATGGAAGCTGGACAGAGCGCTGCTCCTACGGCGATGCCTACGAGGTCATGGCACAGAATGTCGGTCAGCTGCGCGTGGAGATGTTCGCGCCCCTGTGCGGCGAAAACACGCGGGGCATTTATCTGGAGGCCAGCCTCTCTGCCCGCATTGCTGACCATCTGCCGGAGCTGAAGGCGCTGCTTCCCAATGGAAAGCTCATGTGGGAGATCAACACGGAGGACCTTTTTGATCCCGCCAGGAAGGAAGCGATTTTGCAGCGGATCCAGCAGGTGGACATCTACTCCGTGAATCTGCACGAGGCCACCGCGTTTTTCGGCAAAGATACGCTGGAGGAGGTGGTCCGCGCGATCCAGGCGCTGGGCAAGCCCTGCTTCCTCCGGCTGGGGGAGGAGGGCGCTGGCCTGATCACCGCGGAGAGCGCTGTTTTTGCGCCACCGGTGGCTGTGGAAGAGAGCGTGGACCCCACCGGCTGCGGCAACTGCTCCACGGCGGCGGCGCTCATCGGCTTCGCCGAGGGGCTTCCCGCGTTCGACACGGTGATGATGGCCAATATCTCTGCCGGCTTCAACGCCCGGCAGGTTGGCCCCTGGCCCAAGGCGGACGATGCTGTTCGGGCGGAAGCCAGACGGCTGCTGGCGGAGGCCAGGGCCGCTCGTGAGCGGTGACCGCTGCCTGTATTTGGTACAATTTAGAGCGCATAGAAGAAAAAGTCAGGGATCCTGTTGGAGCCCTGACTTTTTTATTTGTCTGCGGCGATTTTTCAGAGCGGCTGCTTCGGCTTCTCTTCCCGGAGACATGGTATAAAAAGCGGACAGCGCAAGGACCTGCCCGCGCGGAGAATTGGTGGTTTTCATAGACTTTCCCGGTTGGCCGTGCTATGTTGTGTTGCTGAGAAGGGCGGTGTAACAGAATTATGGCAGAGAAAAGACGGTCTCCCCAGGGAGGAGAGCGTGCTGTGAAGACCTACGGGTATATTCGGGTATCCACCAGAGAGCAGAACGAGGCGCGGCAGCTGGTCGCCATGCGGGCGTTTGGCGTACCGGAGGAAAACATCATTCTCGACAAACAGTCGGGCAAAAACTTTGAGCGCCCCGGCTACAGGCGGCTGATGAAAAAACTGAAGCCGGGCGACACGCTGGTCATTAAGAGCATCGACCGGTTGGGCAGAAATTATGAGGAGATCCTGGAGCAGTGGCGCTGCATCACTAAGGATAAGCAGGCGGCCATCGTCGTTCTGGATATGCCGCTGCTGGACACCAGGCAGGGCCGGGACCTGACCGGCGTACTGATCGCGGACATCGTCCTGCAGCTTTTGAGCTATGTGGCGCAGACCGAGCGGGAGTTCAACCGGCAGCGGCAGGCCGAGGGGATCGCGGCGGCCAAGGCGAAGGGCGTCCACTTCGGCAGAAATTTCAAAGACCGCGGCGCGCACTACGGGGAGATCCAGGCTGCCTGGGAGCGGGGAGAGATCTCCGGACGGGCGGCGGCAAAAAAGCTGGGCGTGGCCCACAGCACCTTCCAGCGCTGGTGCAGGGAACCGATCAAAAATGACCTGTAAGGTGTGGGTTGCGGGCCATCATGGGGAGTCTGTGTTCTGAGCGAAACAGCGCCATTTGATACAGGATTCTCAGGTAGTAAAGTATAGCACATTTCTCTGAGGAATACAAGAGCAAGTCGGCCCGCAACCCACACCCTGCGGGCCGGTAACAGCGGGGAGATGTACTGAGCGGACTTCACGCGCTTCCAGGAGGTGTTGTCATTCCGTTTTTACGATGCAGACATACATATTTCAATTGGAGGGAGAACCATGAAAAAACGAATTGGCGCTATTCTGCTGACGATCTGCATGTTGGTGGGAGCGCTGCCCACCGCCGCGCTGGCGGCGGAAACAAGGGCGGAGTCACCGTGGAAATTGGTCACGCCGGGGGAGACTGAGGTCGATCAGACCCCATACTATGCCTCTATCGCGGTGAAATCCTTTGAAGAGCTGAAAAGAGCGGTGGAGACCGTTCCGGATGACATCCAGAGCGGCTATGAGCCGACGCTTTCCATCTGGATCGCGAGTAAATGGAACGATGCATTTACCTGGCCAGAGGAGGGCGGCGAGCTGACCATCGACTTTGGCGGGGATCAGAAGGCTACGAACTCCTGTGTGCCGAGGATCGAACTCTATGCATCCAGCACCAGCGAGGACCTCGTGACCTGGGAGATCCCGGAAAATGTCACGATCACCTGCTATGAGAATATGCAGATCGCCAGCTACGGCAATACTCTGCACATTGCTGTGGACGGCGCGCTCAATTTGTACAACAGGATTAAGGACTCTGACGAGAAAGGTGAGATCACCGTCAACGGTTCTCTCAGCTGCGCCCGCAGCGAGGGGGACTGGAATCCCGCTGATCTGAGCACATTCTCCAGCATCACCGTCAATAACGGAGGCACCCTGACCGTCGAGCACGGTAAGCTTGCGAAGCATGTGATCGTTAACCAGGGCGCGTCTGTAAACATGGGGCAGTCGAGCCATGTATACGATCTCACTGTCCATTCCGGCGCGGAATTTACGCACACCAGCGATTATGACTGGAATCTCTATGGTACTCTGACGCTGGATGACGGCGTGGAGCTGGACGCGGGCTCGGTGGCGATCGCGTTGACCGATGGAGCGGCTGACGCTGCGATCGTTACCAGCGGTACCGCCATTTTGGATGGCGACATCTATTTGCAGTCGCTGTTTGGGGGCGTTGCTTCGCTGACGCTTCAGGGGAATCTTACGGTAGGACCGATCCTGGTCTATACCAGCATATTTGAAACGGATACATCCGACAGGGGCCGTGCTGTGGTCACGATCCCCGTCGGGAGCCATGTGAAAACGCCCTTTATCAACGAGCATATTCACAACGTAGCCAGCGATTTGACGATCCATGCTGCCGGTACACTGGAATTCGGCGTAAATGGCGGCACCAATAGCTGGAAGATCGGCGATCTGGTGCTGGGCGAGACTGCGGCGGATGGGACTGTCACGCAGGGTACTGTGATCATGCGGCCCTCTTCCAATCTGTTTGACGACTATGAGGACACGGAAAACCCTGTCAGCAGCAAGATCACCGGCAGCGGCACCATCAGGATGTATGCCCGGGTATGTCCTGATGACTACTGGGGCTGGGGCTGGTATCCCTCCCTCTTCGGCTACAATTCCGAAAAGGCTGAAACCGATCCCCTGTATGAGCAGGGCTATATCGCGGACACTGTTACCATCTGGCGCAACTGGGACGAGGCGGACAGCTCCTGCGTCCATGTGTGGGACGATGGTGTGATCACCAGAGAACCCACCGAAACCCGCCCCGGCGAAAAGGTCTATACCTGTACCCAGTGCGGCACGGAGAAGGTGGAGAACATTCCCGTCACCGGTGCCGCCTGTGAGCATACGAACACCAGGATCATCAACCAGAAGGACGCCACCTGCGGCGAGGAGGGGTATACCGGCGATACGTACTGCAGTGACTGCGGAAATACGATTACCTACGGTACTGCCATCCCCGCCACCGGCCGCCACGTCTCCAGCGGCGAGACGGACTGCACCAAGGCTGATACTTGTACCGAGTGCGGCGCAGTCATCCGTGCCGCCGGTCCCCATGATTTCGGCGCGTGGACTAAGAAGGACGAGGCTGACCACATCCGCACCTGCGCCGTCTGCGGCACTCCGGAGACTGGCAGTCACACCTGGAACAGCGGCGTCATCACCACCCAGCCCTCCGCGGAGAAGGATGGTGTAAAGACCTTTACCTGCACAGCCTGCGGCGCGGTCAGGACCGAGACTGTCTCCAAACTGGCGAAGCAGGAGGTCTACTGGATGCCTCAGGGTCCCATCACCGTGACATATGGCCGGTTCAGCTATGTCCGCCCCACGGCCTATAACGACACGGTGGAGGACTGCGTATTTACGTACACCAGCAGCAACGAGAGCGTTGCCACCGTGAACGAAGCTGGCAAGACTACTATCGTAGGCGCCGGTACGGCTATCATCACCGCCACCGCGCCTGCTGTGGGGAACTATGCAGCCACCTCTGCCAGCTATACTCTGACGGTGAACAAGGCCGACCTGACTGTTACCGCCGGGGACAAGACCATTTCTTACGGCCAGGCCCCCGCCAACGGCGGCTATGATGTCTCCGGTCTGGTCAATAGTGATACCGTGAGCGTCCTCTCCGGTACGCCTGCCTACACCTATACCTATGAGCAGTTCGGCGCGGTCGGCACCTATGCCATCAGAGTGTCTGGCCTGACTGCCGCAAATTACAACATTGCGTTCCAAACCGGCACGCTGACCGTGGAGAAGGCGCAGAACTATACCATCTCCTTCGCGGAAAGCCAGCTGGAGCAGGTGGCCGGTCACCTGACCGGTCTGACCGCCAGCGTGGAGCCCTGTGACAGCACCGCTGTCATCAAGGTGGAGTACCTGGTCAACAGCGCATGGGTCGATACTCTGCCCGCTGACCTGCCTGCCGGCAGCTATGCCGTCCGCGCCAGCCTGACCGCCAGCGACAACATCGCGCTGGACGGCCGGTTTACCGACGGCACGCTGGTGGTGAAAAACGGCGTGACCGTGGATCCCGGCCAGGGCGTGGAGAACGTGGAGATCGGGGTGGATGTGGAGGATGGCAAGGCATCTCTGGACATCTCTGACCCCACACAGATCACCGACAAGGCCGACGGCGATGTGAAGATCGACATCGGCGGCATCAGCGGGGCCAAGGAGCTGGAGCTGCCTGCCGATCTGGTGACCGGTCTGAGCCGGAACGAGAAGGCCAACAGCCTGACCGTGACCACCGAGGATGCCAGCGTGACTCTCAGCGGCGCGGTCCTGGATACCGTGGCCGACGCGGTGAAGAGCGACGAGGACACCGTTACCGTGCGCCTGACCTCCGTGGAGAAGGAGGCGCTGAACGACAAGCAGCAGGAGGCGCTGGACAGCATTGGCCAGGACGCGGTGATCGTGGAGGTGTCTCTGGTCATCACCCATGCCGACGGCGGCGAGACGGAGCTGCATGAGCTGGGCGGCAATACCGAGATCACCGTGCCCTACGACGGCCCCGTGCCTGAGGGGAAGTACATTGTGGTCAGCTATGTCTCCAGCGATGGCGGCGTCAGCTATGTCCGCGCCTCCTACAACAGGGAGACCAGACAGGTCACCTTCAAGACCGACCATTTCTCCCACTATGTCCTGTTCCTCAGCGGCAGAAATGCCTATGATCTGACTGTGGTGGGCGGCTCCGGCTCCGGCACCTATCTGGAGGGCAGCGCAGTTACCGTACAGGCCGGGCAGAAGGTCGGCTGGATCTTTACCGGCTGGACCGTGACCTCCGGCAGCCTGGCGCTGGGCGACAGCACCGGGGAGAAGATCACCTTCGCCATGCCTGCGGGTGATGTGACGCTGACGGCCAACTACCGTGCATACAGCTTCAGTGGCGCTCCTGATAACAGCGTAAAGCCCGCACAGCCTGTCCGGCCTCCGCAGCCGGTCGCTCCCTTCGTGGATGTGACCGCGGGCGACTACTATTTCAGCGCAGTGCTGTGGGCCGTGGAGCAGGGCGTGACCGGCGGAACCTCCGCCGCCACCTTCAGCCCTGACGCGGCCTGTACCCGCGCCCAGGCTGTGACCTTCCTGTGGCGTGCCGTCGGAAGCCCTGCACCCAGAAGCAGTGAAATGCCCTTTGCGGACGTGTCTGCTGATGCCTATTACAGCAATGCGGTCCTGTGGGCAGTGGAGCAGGGGATCACCGCCGGTACCAGCGAAAGCGCGTTTAGCCCGGATATGGAGTGCACCCGCGCCCAGATCGTGACCCTCCTGTGGCGCGCGCAGAAGGCCGCTGCCGCCGGAATCACGAATCTCTTCACTGATGTGCCGCATGATGCCTACTACGCGGACGCAGTGCTGTGGGCAGTGGAGCAGGGGATCACCACCGGCACCTCCGCTGATACCTTCAGTCCCGATGCCTGGTGCACCCGCGCCCAGATCGTGACCTTCCTCTGGCGCTGCATGGGCAAGTAATAGAAATATAAAATATGGGGAGAGCTTCGGCTCTCCCCATATTTTTTGTAATATCCGGCGAATCCGATTCCCGTTATCCAGGAGGGATGACATGAAATGTATTGAGGATCGTGTGCAGTCTGGTACCGTGTCCCTCGATGGCCTCCACAAAGCAGCGCACGGTGAGCTGGTATGTGCCGGTTTGCGTATCTCCGACAAAATACAGGTACTCGATGGGGGCATCCCACGCCGTTCCGCCGCTGGCGTGGAAGCAGGGACACGCCAGGGGGCTGTAGAGTTCTGGCTCACAGACTACGGTCCAGCTCTGCTGCATGTCCAGCCTGGCCGCGGCGGCTGCCGCCTCCGGCGTGATGTCGGGTATGTGGCAGATCTCCAGCTCACATGGCGGCAGCGCGGCCTGGAGGGCCTTCTGCTGCTCCAGCAGCTGGCTGACCATCGCCTCGGCCTCATCTGCCGGGAGCCCCTCCAGCAGGGCGGCGTTGCTGGCCCGGATCTCTTCACGGGTCGGAATGACCGGGATGCTGCGGATATAGGTCGCGCCGTTTTCCTCTGTCATCTCATACCGCTCCGGATCGTAATAGATGGCGAAGCCGGGTTTTGCGGCGGCGCTGCTCTGCTGGGGCAGCTGGCCGCCTGCGGTATAGGTCTCCGTTTCCGGCGTTCCCTCGGGGGCGGCGGTCAGCTCCTTCGGCGGGAACAGAGTCTCGATCCAGCTGACGATTTGCTCCTTGACGAACGCCGCGGCCGTGCCGCCGGCTGAGGTTTGGGCGAACAGGGCGGCGCCCAGCAGAAGGGCCAGCACGGCGGCTGCCCATCGGCGGCTCCGCTGTCTGCGTTTGCCTGCGGTGCAGGCGGCCTCCAGCACATAGGTGTCCCGGATCGAGCCCAGGGCCTCCATAAGCCGTTCTTCCTTTGCGGTCATAGCGCAATGCCCTCCTTTTCCAGATGCTTCTTCAGCGCGGCCCGGGTGCGCAGCAGGGTCATCTTCACCTTGCTCTCGCTGATCCCCAGGTCGGCGGCGATTTCCCGGATGCTGCTGACATACCAGTATCTGCGCAGAAAGATCCTGCGCTGTTCCGGCTTCAGCGCCTCCAGAAACCGATCCAGAGCGTCGACCAGGATCAGCTGCTCCGCTGCGGCTTCGGTGGTGTCGGCGCTGGGGATACAGGCGGACAGCTCGTCCAGCGCCAGCGCCAGCTGACCGCCGCCCCGCTTCCCGGTGGATTGCCTGCGGTAGCGGTCCAGGGACAGATTTCGGGTGAGCTTTGCGAGAAACGCGGGAAAGACGGCGGGGCGGGCAGGAGGGAGCAGGGACCAGAGCTTCAGATAGGTGTCGTTGACGCACTCCTCGCTGTCCTCCTCGCTGCGCAAAATGTGAAACGAGATGGTGCGGCAGTAGCGGCCATATTTTTCGTCTGTTTCCCGGATCGCGTCCTCGGAGCGCTGCCAGTACAGCTCGATGATCTGTGAGTCCTCCATGACTGTCATCTCCTCTCATGGTTTGATAAAGGCCTCTCACCGCTATTGACGAAAACGGGCAGGGGAGCGTCACAGATTTTTTTGCACGGCGCAGAATTTGATAGCGGCAGGGGATTCGGAAAAAAAGCCGCCCGGGACCGTCAGCCTGCGGTCCTGGGCGGCTTT
This sequence comes from uncultured Oscillospiraceae bacterium, assembly GCA_964429705.1. GTDB lineage: Bacteria > Bacillota > Clostridia > Oscillospirales > Oscillospiraceae > Pelethomonas. Next base: position 22,606 of record CAYSDG010000011.1, read on the forward strand.
ATGGGGATCTATCGCTTCACGGTCTGCTTGATCCATGCGGTCAGGCCGTCATAGTCGTCCAGAGCGAACACCGGTACACAGTCTCTGGGGACCGCTTCATCGTCTGTCACGACGGCGATGTACTGCTCGACAGGGTGGGGGAGACCCTTGCCGGTGGCCTTCCTGCTGATGCCGATGCGGGGGATGGGCTCCTGCTTGTAGCCCTCCACCAGGATCAGATCCACATCGTGGATCATGGCCAGATTTTCCTGGAGGGTGCGGGGCCGCTGCTCGATAATGGCGGTTTTCTGGGGGGAGCTGATCAGCGTCATATCGGCGCCCGCCTGGGTGAAGCGCCAGGAGTCCTTGCCCTCCTGGTCCATCTCAAAGCCGTGAACGTCGTGCTTGACGACGGCCACACGGCAGCCCTGGGCCTTCAGCCGGCGGATGATCTGCTCCACCAGCGTTGTTTTCCCGGTGCCGGAATAGGCGGCAAAGCCGATCACAGGGATCGGCTCCGCAGTCAGATGTTCTGCTGCTATCATGCCTGAAACAGCTCCGTTTCCGTGACACACTCGCCCTTGACGCGGCCGACCAGATACTGCAGGGCGTCCACCACGTGGGGGCGGATATCGCCGCCGATGAGGACATACATGATGTCGTCACCGACCTGCAGCTCCCCCTCGTTCAGCCAGACTTTGATGTAATAGATGCCGTCCAGCCGATAGGTGTCGGCGATCACGGCCTCCACCTTGGCGGCATCATAGGAAAACAGCATCCCGGTGACGGGCTGCGTGTTCTCCGCGCCCTGGCGCACCTTGGCCCTGGCGGACTGCCGGACGATGCCGTTGTGGGTCAGATACATTCCAATTTTGGATGCGCTTTCGTGGGACTTGGCCTCCTTCAGCCAGAGATCCATGGAGGGGCTTTCCTTTTTCATGGGGATCCTCCTTTACTTCGCGGGGGCGGCGCAGTCCGCGCTGCCCTCTCCCAGCAGCATCTCCAGACCGTGCTCCACCGGGTCGATGACGGCCAGGATGTTCTCCTGGGATGCTTTTTTGCTGCCGGGCAGATTGATGATGAGGCTCTGCCCGCGGATGCCCGCCGCGCTGCGGCTCAGGCAGCCCTTGGGGGTGATGCGCATGGACTCGGCCCGCATGGCCTCGGGGATGCCGGGGGTGGGGCGCTCGACGACCTGCATGGTGGCCTCGGGTGTGATGTCCCGGGGGGAGAAGCCGGTGCCGCCGGTGGTCAACACCAGCGCGGCGCCCAGCTCGTCGGCGCATTTGCGCAGCTCCGCCTGGATCATGGCCGCGTCATCGGGGACGATCGCGGTGTGGATGATCTGATAGCCCCGTGCCTGAAGGATCGCGCAGAGGTTGGGGCCGCTGGTGTCCTCACGCTGGCCCAGATAGCCCTTGTCGCTGACGGTGATCACTGCTGCTGTGTAGCTCATATGGTTTCCTCCCTGTGATAGTCGCCGTGTACGCCGCCTGTTTTGCGCAGCAGGCGGATGTCGGTGATGACCATGTCCTTCTGGACGGCCTTGCACATGTCGTAAACTGTCAGCGCGGCGGTGGAGACAGCGGTCAGCGCCTCCATTTCCACGCCGGTCCGCCCGTCGCAGGACACGGCGGCCTGGATCTCCACGGAGTGCCGGGACTCGTCCAGGGACAGCGTCAGGTCGATGCCGTCCATCAGGATGGGGTGGCACATGGGGATCAGGTCCGGCGTGCGCTTGGCACCCATGACGCCTGCGATCTGGGCGACGGTCAGAACATCGCCCTTCTTCATGCCGCCGGACTGGATCAGGGCGAAGGTCGCCTCGTTGACCAGCACACGGCCCGCGGCGACGGCTACCCGCTGGGAGATGGGCTTTTCGCCCACATCCACCATCCTGGCGCGGCCCTGATCGTTGAAATGCGTAAAGTCAGACATCGTTAGCCTCCGATCTGATTCATGTTGCGGCCTGCCTGGGAGCGGCTGGTAGCGGACAGCTCCACGTGGTAGGCAGGTTTGGCGAGAATAGCGTTTTGAAACTGCGTGCGCATCTCCTCGCGGCTGAGCCCCTTGATGGAGAACTCGGCGGAGGAGTGCAGGCAGGGCTTTAGCTTGCCGTCAGCAGTCAGGCGGATGCGGTTGCAGCTGCCGCAGAAGTGGTTGCTGAGGGGGCTGATGAGCCCCACGTTGCCCAGCGCGCCCGGCAGCCGGTACAGCCGGGCCACGCCGCCGTCCTGCTGCTGCGGCTCCGCCTGGGGGAGCAGCTCCAGCACCTGGCTGCAGGGGATAAAGGCGTCCACGCCGAATTCATCGTGGTCCTGAATGGGCATCAGCTCGATGAAGCGCACATCCACGGGATAGCGCTTCGTCAGCTCTGCCAGCGGGAGGATCTCGTCGTCGTTGAAGCCGCCGATGAGCACGGAGTTGATCTTGATCTTCTCAAATCCGGCGTCCAGCGCGGCGTGCAGGCCCTCCATAGCCTGTTCCAGCGTGCCGCGCCGGGTGATGTGGGCGTATTTTTGAGGGTCCAGTGTGTCGAGGCTCAGGTTGAGCCGGTGAACACCGGCCTCGCGCAGCGGTCTGGCCAGCTGCGGCAGCAGAATGCCGTTGGTGGTCAGGCAGACCTCCTCAATGCCTTCCACAGCGGCAACGCGGCGGCAGATGGAGAGAATATTCCGCTTGACCAGAGGCTCACCGCCGGTGATGCGGACCTTGCGGACACCCAGCGAGGCGGCGATCTCCACTGCGGAGACCATCTCCTCCTCGGTCAGCATGTCGCTGTGGTCCTTTTTGCAGATGCCGTCCTCCGGCATGCAGTAGCGGCAGCGCAGGTTGCAGCGCTCTGTCACGGACAGCCGCAGGTATGTGATCGTTCTGCCGTAGGTATCCTTCATACTTAATAGCGCCCGAACGTGCAGTTGGGCCAGTGACAGTTCTTGCACATCTGGCAGAGACCGCCGTCACCCAGCTGGATCAGGTCTTCCTTTCTGATCTTGTCGCCTGCGAAGATCTGGGGCAGCAGAACGTCGAAGATCGTGGTGGGCAGCTTGATCGCCGCGCCGGGGACGCCCAGCACGGGAATGTCCCCCAGATAGGCCACCAGCGTCATGTTGCCGGGCTGCGCGGGCACGCCGTGGGTCACGATCTCCGCGCCCAGCTGGCGGATGGCGGTGGGGGTCAGGTCGTCGGGGTCCACGCTCATGCCGCCGGTGAAGATCAGAAAGTCCGCGCCGTTGGCCAGGTGGTCTCTGGCGGCGCTGACGATCATGTCCAGGTCGTCGTCACACACGGTCACGCCGACGATCTCGCTGGGGTAGTGCTGCATCTTGGCGCGGACCACCGGCTCGAATTTGTCCTGGATGCGGCCGGTGTAGACCTCAGAGCCGGTGATGATGACACCGATCCGCTTGTGCTGATAGGGGCGCAGCTCCAGCAGCTTCTCCGCCGCGCAGAGCTGCTCGGCCTGGATGATTTGCTCCTCCTTCGTCACCAGCGGGACAATGCGCATGGAGGCCAGCCGGTCGCCGATCTCCACGGGGTAATGGTCGGGAATGGTGGCGATGGTGATGTCTCCAATGCTGTTGAGCGTCCGCAGCAGCTGGGTGTTCACCCGGAACATGCCGCGCTGGTCAGCGAAAAGCAGTACCTTGCCCTCGGAGGGCTCGGTGTAGTGGGCGCCCTCCACGGGGGCCATGGCGGCCATGCGTCTGGCGCAGTCCTCCTCGTGGATCTCACCGGCATTTTCCTCCCAGACGAAGACCGTGCGCTTGCCGATATTCAGCAGATGCTCAATGTCCTCCTGGCGGATGATATGGCCGCGCTGGAAGGCTGCGCCCTTGAAGCTGTCGTTCATCTCGGTGATGTCGTGGCAGAGCGCCATGCCGATGGCGTCCTGTACATTGATCTTTTTCATAAGCGTTTGTTTTTCCTTTCTTTAACAGTCCCGCAGCGGCAGCAGGGCGGCGGGGGGGAGCTGGATCTCAATCTCGTCGGCCCGGAGGGACTGCCAGAGCGCCTTGTCCAGCTCCCAGCCGATGGGGGAAGCACATGCCGCCTGGAGCGGCACCAGCATGACCGTATAGGAGAAGGGGTTCTCAATTTCCTCCGCCACGCGGCAGCGGAAGCTATTGGGGCCGGAGCCTGCGCGGATGTCATGCATCCGGATGCCGACAGCGTCCGTGTCCGCTCCGGCGGTGGGGGCCTCCAGCGGGATGCCCCAATCCAAAGCCTGCACCATGCCGCCGCCCAGGGGGCGGATGGCGGAGATGTTCTTGCAGCCTGTGAGCACGGCGCCCTTCCTGGTCTGCGGGGCGGCGAATACCTCGTGCTTCGTGCCCAGCGCCTGCACGGTGCCGCTGTCCATCACGGCGATCCGGTCCGACATGCGGAACACCTCGTCCCGGTCGTGGGACACCAGCAGAACGGTTTTGCCGAACTGCCGGATGACCTGCCGGACCTCCTGTTCCAGCCGGAAGCGGAGATGGCTGTCCAGGGCGGAAAAGGGTTCGTCCAGCAGAAGGATACGGGGGTCGGAGACGAGGATGCGGGCCAGTGCCACCCGCTGCTGCTGCCCGCCGGAGAGCTGGTGGGGCAGGCGGTCAGCCAGCCCGGACAGGTCGAAGCGCTCCATGACGGCCGCAACCTGCTCTGCGCGCTTTTGCTTGTCCGGCTCGCGGCTGGCCCCGGCGCGGATGTTCTGCAGGACCGTCATGTTGGGAAACAGGGCGTAGTTCTGAAACATCAGTCCGGTGCGCCGCTGCTGGGGTGTCAGGTCGATGCCGCGCTCGGAGTCGAAGAGAGGCACGCCGTCCACGAGGATGCGGCCGCGGTCCGGCTTTTCGATGCCCGTAATGCAGCGCAGCGTCATGCTCTTGCCGCAGCCGGAGGCGCCCAGCAGCGCCAGCGTCTCATCCGCGGCCTCGAACCGGACCTTCAGATGAAAGCTGCCGAGGGATTTTTCGATGTCTACATAGATCGACATTCAAAGCCCTCCCCTCTGTCTGCTGCCGTTCTTTTTCTCCAGCATGTTGACCGCCAGCAGCACAACAAAGGAGATGGCCAGATTCACCAGGACCCACTTCAGTGCCAGTCCGTCCTCGTTGGTGCGCCAGAGTTGATAGACCGTGGTGGAGATGGTGGCGGTCCGGCCGGGGGTGTAGCCGCAGATCATGGCGGTGGCCCCATATTCTCCCAGCGCCCGGGCAAAGGCCAGCACCGTGCCGGCCAGCACACCCTGGCGGCAGCAGGGCATCCGGATGCGCCAGAAGATGTAGGTGTTGCTCAGCCCCAGGGACTGGGCGGAGTAGGCCAGCGTCTCGTCGAAGGACTCGAAAGCACCCCGGGCGGTGCGGTACATCAGGGGGAAGATGACCACGGTGGTGGCGAAGATGGCGGACCACCAGGTCATGGTCAGACGCAGGTCGAAATGCGCGAGGAACCACGCGCCAATCACCCGCTTCGGCCCCAGCAGACGCAGGAGCAGATAGCCCACAACGGTGGGCGGCAGGACCAGAGGCAGGGTCAGCACGACGTCCAGCACGCCCTTGACCAGCCGGGGGGCCTTTGCGATATAATAAGCGGAAAAAATGCCGACAAAGAAGATGATGATCGTGCTGACAGCAGCGATCCGTATGGAATTATACAGTGGAAACCAGTCCATAAAGCTCCGTCCTTTAAAACACCAAGCAGGCGGACATGGGCTGTCCGCCTGGCTGGCATGTCGTTATGTGGTCACGCGACAGGGGTGAAGCCGACAGCCTCAAAGACCGCGTCGGCGGTGTCGCTCTGCAGGAATTCCAGGAAATCCTGGGCGGCCTGCGTGTGCTCGGAGATGTTCAGGACGGCGGCGGGATAGATGACCTGGCCGCACATCTCGGCGGTGGCGGTGTCCACCACCGTCAGACCGGCGGAGAAGGCGTCCGTCTGGTAAATGATGCCGCAGTCCACCGCGCTCTCACAGACCTGCGTGGTGACCTCCTTGACGTTGGTGCCATAGGTGATGTGACCGGCGTTGGCCAGCGCCTCCTCGTTCAGGTCGTAGTAGGCCAGGATCTTCTGGGTGTACTGCCCCACGGGGACATCGCTGTTGCCCATGGCCAGCAGGATGGAGCCGCCGGAGAGACCGGCGGAGAGGTCGTCATAGGAGTTGATGTTGGCGGGGTTGTCCTCGGGAACGGCCAGGGCGACCTTGTTCTCCAGAATATTGAAGCGGGTGTCAGCCAGAACGAAGTCCAGACCAGCGGTGTTGACCGCGGGGTCGGCGGTGATGTCCAGCTGATTCATCTGCTTCTGACCGGCGGAGATGAAGATGTCGCACGCAGCACCCTCTTCGATCTGGGTCTTCAGGGTGCCGGAGGAGTCGAAGTTGAACACGATCGTCGTGTTGTCGTTCTCAGCCATGTATTTCTCGCCCAGCTCGGTCAGCGTCTCGGTCATGGACGCGGCGGCAAAGACGATCAGCTCCACCGGCTCGGCGGCGGTGTCGTCCGTCTTGGACTCGCTGGTGTCAGCCGCCGGGGTGCTGGCCTGGTCGCTGGTGTTGGCTGTGTTGTTGATGCCGCAGCCCGCGAACAGGCAGAGGGCCATAGAGAGGGTCAGCAGCAGGGCAAGCTTCTTCTTCATCTTCATCGTTTTTTCCTTCTTTGCTTATATTTGTTTACGGCGCAATGCCGGAAACATCACAGGGAGAAGGCGGTCAGACTGGTCCCGGGGGACAGAGGGCCGCTTCCGGCGGGGACGATGGCCATAATGTCGCAGCCGATGGTGCTGCTCAGCACGACGTTGCCCTGGGAGCCGGAGATGTGCATTTGCGCGCTACCGCCGGAGAGATCCAGTCTGCCGCGCAGAATGCGGTCCATGGGACTCTTTTTCCGGAAGCCCTCTGCCAGGATCACCGGGAACTGGCGGGGCATATAGTCCCGCAGGCCGCAGAGCTTTCGGATCGCCGGGGCGGCGACGGTATAGAAGTTGGTAATAGAGGAGGCAGGGTTGCCGGAGAGACCGCACACCAGCTTGCCGTCCTTTATGCCGTAGGCGCAGGCCATGCCGGGCTTCAGCGCAACGCCCCGGAAGAGCAGCTCCACGCCTGCCTGCTCCATGGCGGCAGGGGTGAGGTCGTAGTCACCGACGGAGACACCGCCGGTCAGAAGCAGCGCGTCGCATGCGGCGAGCCCCTGCTCGCTCAGGGCGCGAATATCACCGGCCGCGTCCGCCGCGTGGCCCAGCAGGACCGGCGTGCAGCCCATCTGGCGCACCGCGGTGGCCAGCATGTAGCGGTTGGAGTCGTAGATCTTGCCGGGCTGGGGCTGGCTGCCCACCTCCAGCAGTTCGCTGCCGGTGGAGATGATGCCGATCTTCGGGACGCGGTAGACCATCGGCGCGGGAATGTTCTGGGAGGCCAGCGTTCCGGCAAGACCGGGGTCGATCAGGGTGCCGGCCTGGGCCAGGACCGTGCCGATCCGGACATCCTCGCCGGTGCGGACGATATTTTCGCCGCTCCGGAAGGGGGCGGAGATCGTAACGGCTTCGCTGGTGAATACGGTGGACTCGAATTTTGTTACCGCGTCGGCACCCTCGGGAATGGGAGCGCCGGTCAGAACCTTGACGGCGCAGCCCCCGGTCACGGGGCAGTGGGACACGCAGCCGGCCGGGATCTCCTCCAGGATCTTCAGAGTGACGGGGCTCTCGGGGGAGGCGCAGGCCGTGTCCGCCGCGCGGAAAGCGTAGCCGTCGTAGGGGGAGCGGTCGAAGGGCGGGACATTTTCTCTGGCAGATACCTCCTGGGCCAGAATACGGCCCGCGGCGTCCTCCAGAGGGACCTGCTCAGTATCCACCGGCGCGGTCAGGCGCAGGAGCAGGTCGCGGGCGTCAGAGTAAGAGATCAGATCAGACATAGACAGGAACCTTTCGTTCGAAAATAACAAAACGTCCGTTTCTTGTGGAAAGAAACGGACGACATCATCACCCTGAGGGCACACGGCTCCCACGGCAGACTATGGATCCGTCTTCTTCTCAAACACGGAAAGTCGCGCCGTTTCCAGCGCGGCTCGGAACCGTCATGCGGTTCGGCTCATCCACCGTGGCAGACGCGGTAGGGGAATGAGCTTGAAGACAGGAATAATTGTACCAAATTTGCGGAGGCTTGTCAACGCTTCATTTTGGAAAAGTCCCGGCGAACAGCTTCATGCGGTCCCGGCGGGCGGCGCATAGGAGTGTCAGGCCGTGCTGCCGGGCCAGCTCCGCGGCTCCGACGGTGGGGGAGCCCTTGCTGGCCAGAAGGGGGACGCCGACGCGGATCGCCTTGCTGGCCATGTCGATGGGCATGCGCCCGCTGGAATACAGAAGGCAGGTGTGGAGGTCGATGCCGCGCATCAGGGCGAAGCCGATGGCCTTGTCCAGTGCGTTGTGGCGGCCGATGTCCTCGCACTGGAAGAGCAGCTCGCTCTCTCTGGCCAGAAAGCAGCTGTGGGTGGCGAAGGTCTGTTCGTGGACCGGCATCCCGGCGGCAAAGCGGTCAGCCAGGGCGAAGATCCAGGCGGGATCCCAGGCGCGGGGCGTGACCATGGGGAGCGGGCCGGGGGAGACCAGCTCCCGCAGCGTCACGGCGGCAGTCTGTCCGTTCTCGCTGATGGAGAGGGAGATCACGTCCTCCGCGCTGCGGATATAGCCCTCCGTCGCCAGATGTCCCAGGATCAGCTCCGGCAGATACTGCGGGAGGCAGACAAGCTCCATGGAGAGGGTATCGTTGACCCGGACCTGGACCGTGTGCTCTGTCAGGACCGGTTCCAGCTGGAGATGGGTCTCACCGTCGCGGTCAATGTAGCGGTGCTCCACGGGCGCTGTCAGCGGCGGCTCGGAAAAGAAATTCTGGATATTCAAAGCGGCTCCTCCTTGCAAGTGGTGTTTTGTGCATTGTACAACGGCCGGGGGATATTTTCAACCGGTAGTTGCTTTTGTCCGGCGGGTGATGTAGCATGGACATATCAACACAAGGAGGCGATCAGGTGCGGAGCGGTGAGCGATATTCCATGGTCGTGCTGGCCGGCGGCAGGAGCAGCCGGATGGGGACGGACAAGGCCGACCTCTGTCTGGACGGACGGTCTTTTTTGGAGCTGCAGATCGAAAAGGGAAGGGCGCTGGGGATCGAGGATATTCAGGTGTCCGGTTATCGGGGGGCGCGGTGCCCGATCCCGGTCACGGAGGACCGGCTGCCCGGAAGAGGTCCTCTGGGCGGGCTGGAGAGCTGCCTGCGCCGGGCCAGATGGCAGAAATGTCTGGTCCTGAGCGTGGATGTGCCGCTGGTACCGGCGGCGGAGCTGGAGCGGCTGCTGGAGACTGCCGCATGCGCCACCGCGCCGGTCACGATCCTGCGGCATGGAGAAAGTGAGCAGCCGCTGATTGCCGTTTACGACCGGGAGCTGGCGGATGAGATGCTGGCGGAGATCACAGAGCGGAAGGGATCTGTTTTTGCGTTTATCAACCGGATCGGCTATGCCGTGTACCGGAGCGAGGCTGACCCGGCGGCCTTTTCCAACGTGAACTCGCCGGAGCTGTACCGGCAGCTGACGGCGGGAGAACGGGACTGAGAGCCGCTGCGAAGCCCCTGTCAAGTGCTTTATTCCACAAAAAACAAAGGGATTTTTGTGTATTGTTTCAGTTTGCGGAAATTTTTCAATGTTTATTGACGAAAAACAGAGGCAATTTTATAAAAATACATTGAAAAAAAGAAATGGGTGCTATATAATGGAGAAAGTTGTCAGGCTAGGACTTTGCACGGTCAATTTGATGACAACATGAGGAGAACCAAAGGAGAATACAAGGAGAACATAAGGAGGCATTATATGCTTGATCAATCTTACTACGATAAGGTGGACGAGATCGTAGAACACTACGGTCGCAAACCCGCCTCTCTGATCCCGATCATGCAGGACATCCAGGAGGAGCTGCGCTACCTCCCCGGTGAGCTGCTGACCTACGTCGCATCTCAGATCGGCGTTACCAAGGCCAGAGCCTACTCCGTCGCCACTTTCTACGAGAACTTCTCGTTCGAGGCGAAGGGTAAGTACGTCATCAAGGTCTGCGACGGTACCGCCTGCCACGTCAGAAAGTCCATCCCCGTTCTCGAGGCGCTCTACAAGAAGCTGGGCCTGAGCGCTGAGAAGAAGACGACGGACGATATGATGTTCACCATCGAGACTGTTTCCTGCCTGGGTGCCTGCGGCCTGGCTCCGACCATGATGGTCAACGAGGAGGTCCACCCCAAGATGACCCCTGAGGCAGCAGAAGCTCTCATCGACCAGTTAAGAGGAGGTGCAGCAGAATGATCCAGAATATTGAAGCGCTGCAGAGCGTGAGAGACGCAGCTAAGACCAAGCTGGATGCCTGTGATTGCCGCATCCTGGTCTGCTCCGGTACCGGCTGTATCGCCACCGGCTCTGAGAAGATCTATGAGAAATTCATGGAGATCGTGAAGGATGTGCCCGGCGTGGCGCTGGACTTCGCTCCCCATGACGAGGGCGCTCATGTGGGCGTCAAGCACACCGGCTGCCAGGGCGTGTGCGAGCTGGGTCCCCTGGTGCGCATCCAGAAGGGCGAGAAGGTCGTTCAGTACACCAAGGTCCAGATCGATGACTGCGAGGAGATCTTCAAGGCCAGCGTGCAGGGCGACGAGGTCGTTGAGTGCCTGCTCTACAAGCAGAATGGCCAGGCCTATACGGCTCCCAACGACATCCCCTTCATTGCCAAGCAGACCCGCATCGTGCTGGAGAACTGCGGCAAGGTGGACGCAGAGTCCCTGGACGAGTATCTGGCTGCCGGCGGCTTCCAGGCCCTGGAGAAGGCCATGACCAAGATGACCCCCGATGAGGTCTGCGATGAGGTGGAGCGCTCCGGTCTGCGCGGCCGCGGCGGCGCTGGCTTCCCCACCGGCAAGAAGTGGAAGCAGGTCTCCCGCCAGAAGGTCGAGGAGCGCTTCGTGGTCTGCAACGGTGACGAGGGCGACCCCGGCGCGTTCATGGACGGCTCTGTTATGGAGGGCGATCCCTTCAAG
>CAYSDG010000012.1:0-32061 GCA_964429705.1 uncultured Oscillospiraceae bacterium
GCCCTCCATTGTCCGCCCGTCCCTGCACAGGAACTTGATTTCCTTTCTTTTGCCCATTGCGTTGTTTCCCCTTTCGTATTTATTGGATCAGGTTGCGGGTTGTGCCTTGCCTCTGCGCCGGAGGTTGGCCTGGAAACGGCGCTGGGCCAGTTCGGGATTGTAGGCGGGGCGCTGGTTGCGATCCAGTTTGTCACCATCCTGGCCCCTCCGCAGTTCTGCATAGATCGTTTTTCTGGATTTCCCCAGGTGTGCGGCGATCTCCGCCACACTTGCGTAATCGCCCCACGCCTGCGCGATATACTCCCGCTCGGTGGGGCTGATATACTTTTCACTCATGGCTTTCACCTCCGTTTTTCGATAAAAAAATAAGAGTAACAAGGGATTTCTCTTTGTTACTCTTATTAGTAGCATTTTCATTTTCTGTGAAGGACAGCAACAGGATTTGACAGGCTGACGATTTCGAGGTAAAATAGGTACATTGCCAAAACAAGGAGTGACCCGTTATCCACTACTGCTATGAAACCTCCGTTCAGTACCCCGATGTCGGAGAGGATATGCTTCTCAGCTACCGCGGCGTGCTGCGCATCCTGCAGGAGACCGCCGCCCGAGACTCCGACAACTGCGGATACGGTCTGAAGGACATCCCCGTCAAGGGCGTGTTCTGGATCCTGGCCGGCTGGCGCGTTGAGCTGCTGGAGCGTCCTATGTGGCGCGCCGCCATCACAGCCGAGACCTGGACCCACGCCATGGACGGCTTTACCTCTGATCGCGATTTCCTTCTCCGCTCCGGCGACACATTGGTGGCCCGGGCTACCAGCCGCTGGCTTCTGATCAACACCTCCACCGGCCATATCACCCGCACCACCCCGGAGCTGCTGGACGCCTTCGGCATGGACCCCACCACGCTCTTTACTGACCCCCTCCCTGCCAACGGCAAGGCGCTGCCTGACGCGGCAGCTGCCTACTCCACCGTCATCGGACGCCGGGATGTGGACACCAACCACCACCTGAACAATATCCGCTACTTCGACCTGGCAATGGAGGCCCTGCCCCAGCACGTGGCGGAGCACCTGCCGGGGACGCTGGACATTGTTTACCGCAAGCAGATCCTGCCGGTGACTGCTGTCCAGTGTCTCTACGGTATGACGGCCGACGGCAAACACCAGGTGGAGCTGCGCAGCGAGGCCAACGGGCGCGCCGTACACCACGCATATATTTGGTTATATTAAATTTTATATTGAGGAGAACATTGTCATGACCGATTTGATCACCTTCCTGGCAGAAAGCCCCAGCCGCTTCCACGCAGTTGCCAATCTGGGCAAGGCTCTGGACGAGGCCGGTTACACCCGCCTGAGCGAGAGCAAGACCTGGGACCTTGTCCCCGGCGGCAAGTACTACGTCACCCGCAACGGCTCTGCCCTGATGGCTTTCCGTATCCCCAAGGCCGATTTCACCGGCTTTATGATCTCCGCCAGCCACAGCGACGCCCCCTCCTTCCACATCAAGCAGAACGCAGAGCTGAGCGGCCCTGAAAATTACATCCGCCTCAACACCGAGCGCTACGGCGGCCTGCTGATGGCCCCCTGGTTCGATCGTCCCCTCACCGTTGCAGGCCGCGTGCTGGTGCAGACCGAGAACGCCATTGAGACCCGCCTTGTCTATATCGACAAGGACCTGCTGATGATCCCCAATGTGGCTATCCACATGAACCGCGACGCCAACAACGGCTTCAAGTATGACCCCAAGGCCGACACCATCCCCCTGATGGGTCTGGGCGAGGCCAAGGGTGCCTTCCGTGCCATCATCGCCAAGGCCGCTGGCTGCAGCGAGGATGCCATTCTGGGCCACGACCTGTTCCTGTGCATCCGTCAGAAGGGCCTGGTCTGGGGCGCTAACGACGAGTTCCTCTCCGCTCCCAGCCTGGACGACCTGCAGTGCGGCTATGGCTGCTTCCAGGGCTTCATGGCCGCCAAGGACAGCGACAGCGTTCCTGTCTTCGCGCTGCTGGACAACGAAGAGGTGGGCAGCATGACCAAGCAGGGCGCTTACGGCACCTTCCTCAACGATCTGGTGGACCGCATCTGCGCCGCCATGGGCCGTGAGAAGACCTCCGCTGTCAGCAACAGCTTCATGGTCTCCGCTGACAACGCCCACGCCGTCCATCCCAACCACCCCGAGTATCACGATGCCACCCATCGCCCCCGTCTGAACGGCGGCGTGGTCATCAAGCAGGGCACCCGCTACGCTACTGACGGCGCGGCCCAGGCCATCTTTACCGCTGTATGCAACAAGGCCGGTGTGCCCGTGCAGCACTTCTCCAACCGCTCCGACCTGGCTGGCGGCGGTACGCTGGGCAACATCTCCAACACCCAGCTGTCCATGAATACAGTGGACATCGGCCTGCCCCAGCTGGCCATGCACTCCTGCCTGGAGACCACCGGTAGCAAGGACACCGACTACCTGATCCAGGCGATGACCGCCTTCTACAGCTGCTCCTTCCAGGAGGACAATGGCGTTTTCACCCTGCGTTGATCGTTTTCTTTCGCTCCCCGCCGTTCTGAACGGCGGGGAGCTTTTGATTTGTCGGTGTGCCGTTTGTTGAATTTTTCCTGAAAGGTGGTTGTATGTCAACCTCTTCAGTGCTATAATGTGACACAATGCACATGAAGAGGAGGAAAACGCACTTTGATTTTTGGAAAACACATCAATCGCTACTACGTGAAGTACGGTCTGAGCCTTCTGATTGGTCTGACGGCGCTGATCACTGTGGACTATCTGCAGCTGATCATCCCCAATCTGTACCAGATGGTCATCAACGGCATCAACACCGGCTCCGTTGTAGTGGACGGACAGGTCCTGCCCTTTGACACGACCTTTCTGCTGGACCGGATCTGTATGCCCATGCTGGGCATCATCCTGTCCATGATCTTTGGCCGCTTTTTGTGGCGCGTCTGTATTTTCGGCGCGGCCATCAAGTTGGAGACTGATCTGCGCAACAACATGTTCGACCACATCAAGGACCTGTCCCGCCAGTACTACCAGGTCAACAAGGTGGGCAACCTGATGAGTCTCTTCACCAATGATCTGGACACCGTACAGGAGTGCTTCGGCTGGGGCTTTCTGATGTTCTTCGACGCTCTGTTCCTCGGCATTCTGGCCATTGTAAAGATGTGGCGAATGGACCATCTGCTGACCACACTGAGTTTGATCCCCATGGCGCTGCTGCTGGCCTGCGCCACGGTGGTCGGACAGTACATGACCAAGAAGTGGGATGTTCGCCAGGAGGCCTTCTCCAAGCTGTCTGACTTCTCCCAGGAGAGCTACTCCGGCATCGCAGTGATCAAGGCCTTTGTCAAGGAGGGCAAGGAGCTGCTGGCCTTTCAGAAGCTGAACAAGGAGAACGAGGACACCAACGTAGATTACACCAAGAGCGCGGTGACGCTGCGCATCCTGGTAACGCTGCTGGTTGAGAGCGTGATCTGCGTGATTTTGGGCTACGGCGGCTATCTGGTATACCAGGGCAAATTCAACGCCGGACAGCTGGTGGAGTTCATCGGCTACTTCAACTCCATCGTCTGGCCTGTGATGGCGGTGTCCGAGCTGATCGACATGACCAGCCGCGGCAAGGCCTCTCTGCACCGCATTGGCGAATTGCTGGACGCCAAGCAGGATGTGGTGGACCGCCCTGATGTACAGCCTCTGCCCCAGATCAGGGGCAACATCGAATTCCGGGATCTGACCTTCCGCTATCCCGACGGAGATTTCAATTCCCTGGAGCACATCTCCTTCACCATCCACGCAGGCGAGAGCGTGGGTCTGGTGGGCAAGACCGGCTCCGGCAAGACCACCCTGGTGGACCTGCTCCTGCGCACCTATAATGTCCCCGACGGGACTATCTTCCTGGACGGCCACGACGTCAACTCCGTCCCCATCCGGGATGTCCGCGCCGGGTGCGCCTATGTTCCCCAGGACAACTTCCTGTTCTCCGACACCATCGAGAACAACATCGCCTTCGGCGTCAACGAGCACACCCACAACGCCATCTGTGAGGCCGCTCGTCTGGCAGATGTCCACGGCAACATCAAGGAATTCCAGCAGGGCTATGACACCGTGCTGGGCGAACGGGGAGTCACCGTCTCCGGCGGTCAAAAGCAGCGAATCTCCATCGCCCGCGCCCTGCTGAAGGATGCCCCTATCCTGATTTTGGATGACTCCGTCTCCGCTGTCGATACCAAGACCGAGAAGACGATCCTGGACAACCTGCACAGTACCCGGGTCGACAAGACCACGATCCTGATTGCTCACCGCATCTCCACCATTGAGCAGATGGACAAGATCCTTTTTATCGACGACGGCAAGCTGGTGGCTGCCGGTTCCCACAGCCAGCTGTACGACGGCTGCCCCGCCTATCGGAAAATGGTGGACCTGCAGCGTCTGGAGGAGGAAGGAGGTGCCGAGAATGCGTGAGTATCTGCCTATTCTGATCTGCGGCGCCATCATCGGCGTCTTTACCGTGATCTTCATCGTGGCCTATGCCGCTGTGAAGAACAAAAAAGAGGCCATGGGCTTTGACCGGCAGATGGCCGACGGCGAGATCATCCGCCGCCTGATGGAATATGCCAAGCCCTACTGGAAAGAGTTCCTGCTGGTGCTGATCCTGCTGCTGTTCTCCATTGCCTACGACCTGGCCTCCCCCCTGCTGATCGGCCATATCCAGGGTGTCGTGAAAAATCTGGGCTTTGAGCTGAACTATCTCTTCTCCCTGGTGGCACTGTACGCCGGTATTCTGGTCATCTCCATGATCTGCACCTATCTCCAGTCCATTATCCTGCAGCGGACCGGCCAGAAGATCCTGTCCAGCCTGCGCCAGGACATTTTCACCCACATCGAAAGTCTCAGCCACGCCCAGCTCAACAATATCCCTGTCGGCAAGCTGGTGACCCGCACCACCAATGACACCAACGCCATCTCTCAGATGTTCACCAACGTTCTGGTGACCATGGCCAAAAACACCATGGTGATCGTGGGCGTGATGATGGCGATGCTGCTGCTGAACTACGCGCTGACGCTGATGGTGCTGTGCTTCGTCCCCTTTGTGGTGATCTTCGCCTTCATCTTCCGCATGTTCTCCCGCAAGGCCCACCGCGCCGTCACCGATGCAAGGACCGATCTGAACACCTATCTCTCTGAAAATCTCTCCGGCATCAAGATCACCCAGATCTTCAACCGCGAGGAGCAGAAGATGGCAGATTTCCTGGTCAAGAGCGAGCGGCTGAAGAAAGCCAAGCAGCAGCAGACCTTCGTCTTCGGTATCTTCCGTCCCATGGTGTACATGCTGTATATCTCCTCGGTACTGTGCCTGTTCTATTTCGGTGCCAAGGGATATATCAACAACACCGTCTTTCTGGGGCAGGTGATGACCAGCGAGATCATCGTCTCCTTCTATATGTATATCTCCAAGTTCTTCAATCCCATCCAGACCCTGGCGGAGCAGTTCGATCTGCTGCAGCGCTCCTTCGCCTCCGCGGAGAAGATCTTCACCATTATGGACATGGAGCCCACCCTGGTGGACGAGCCTGATGCCATCGAGCTGGAGAGCATCCGGGGCGAGATCGAGTTCAAAGACGTGTGGTTTGCCTACAATCCCGGCGAGTGGGTGCTGAAGGGCGTGTCCTTCCACATCGAGCCTATGCAGACCGTGGCCTTCGTCGGCGCCACCGGCTCCGGCAAGTCCACCATTCTCTCCCTGATCTGCCGCAACTACGACATCCAGAAGGGGCAGATCCTCATCGACGGCATCGACATCAAGCACATCAAGACCGCCTCCCTGCGCCGCCACTTCGGCCAGATGCTGCAGGATGTCTTCCTGTTCTCCGGTACCATCCGCAGCAATATCGTCCTGGGCGAGGAGAGCTTCACCGATGAGGAGATCATGGACTCCTGCCGCTATGTCAACGCTGATGCCTTCATCGACCGCCTGGAAAACGGCCTGGATGAGGTGGTGCGGGAGCGGGGCAACAACTTCTCCTCCGGTCAGCGGCAGCTGCTGAGCTTCGCCCGCACCATCATCCACAAGCCCTCTGTGATGATCCTGGACGAGGCTACCGCCAATATCGACACTGAGACCGAGCTGCTCATCCAGGATTCTCTGGAAAAGATGAAGAATATCGGCACCATGCTGATCGTCGCCCACCGTCTGAGCACCATCCAGCACGCCGACAACATCATTCTCCTCTCCCACGGCGAAATTCTGGAGCAGGGGACGCATCACGAGCTTTTGCAGCAGAAGGGGCACTACTATCAGCTCTACACGCTGCAATACCAAAAGAATCAGTTGCAAAACAGCTAAGCGCCAAAAGGCGGGGGTGAACCCCCGCCTTTTTCTTATGTCCGCAGCAGCACCGGCTGCAGCTGCCTGCCCTCCAGAGCCGCCTGGAGCGTCTCCCCGATGCGGGAAAAATCCGCCATCAGTGAGCAGGGCTTGCCGACCGGGTCATCCTGCCCAAAAGGAACAAAATAAAAATTCTTCCGTCCCAGCAGCGCGCCGATATTTCCCGCCGCGCCGCTGAGCCCGTCGTTGCTGGCTATGGCGATGACCACGGGGCCGCCGTTGCGCAGGTGGGCCTTGGCTGCCATAGTGACAGAGGTATCCGTGATACCGTTGGCCAGCTTGCCCAGTGTGTTCCCCGTACAGGGAGCGATGACCAGCACATCCAGCAGCTTCTTTGGCCCGATGGGCTCCGCCTCCTCTATACTGCCCATGACGCGCTGCCCTGTCAGCTTCTCCACCCGGCTCACCAGCTCCTCCGCCCGGCCAAAGCGTGTATCGGTATACAGAGCGCTCTCCGACACGATCGGCAGGACCGTCTCATACTCCCCGCACAGCTTCTCCAGCTCTGCCAGCACTCTGCCGTGGGTGCAGAAGGAGCCGCAAAGCGCAAATCCAACCCGTTCCTTTCTCAAAGGGCTTCACCTCGTTCTTCCAATATGTGATAGATACTCTGCCGGATCACCCCGGCAGCTGTCCGCGCGGCCACCCGTCCCGGAAGTCCCGGCGCATCAATGACCTTCCGCTCCAGCCTCTCTGCCGCTGCCCGGTCGATGCCGCCCGGCGGGGAGGCCAGCTCCAGCAGCACGCACCCAGGTGCCGTCTCCGCCAGCAGGGACGCATCCAGCACCACCGCGGGGACCGTGTTGAAGATCAGATCAAACGCCGCCATTTGTCCCGCCAGCTCCCCATAGGACACCGTCCGCAAGCCAAAGGCCCGGCCCCAGGCGCGGTCGGCACTGCTCCGGGCCGCAACCGTGACCGCCGCGCCCAGCCCCTGCAGCCGGTGCGCCAGAACGCGCCCGCTCCGGCCATAGCCGGTCACCAGACAGGCCGCGCCGCTCAGCGTTATATCTGTTGCCTCCATGGCCCGCTGTATGGCCCCCTCTGCCGTGGGTACCGCGTTGAGGATCTGGACCTCCTCCCGCTGGTAGTAGTCCAGCATCGTCAGGCCATGCTTCAGCCACAGCCTCTGCCCCAGCGAACCGACCATCCCGCCCAGCAGCAGCTGATCCTGACTGAGCCGGAACCACAGCGCCTCGCTGTCCAGTCGGGAATCCGTCAGCGGCAGGTGCAGCTCTCTCCCCCGGCACACCGGCAGAGGCAAAATCACAATATCCGCCGTCAGCGCCTGCTCCAGAGGCGCAGGGGCGATCCCCTCACCCCGCTCCAGCCCCCAGGTGCAGACCGGCCAGCCATCCTCCTGTAATAGCCGGGCCAGGTGGACCTGCCGCATATCGCCGCCCAGCACAGCGACCCGTTTCTTCATCAAACCGCCTCCCTCTGCTCCAGTGTATGCCGCCCGCCGAAACAGGGAACCGCCCGCACCGGCGAAATGCCAGTACGGGCGGTCCTCATATAAAAATTATTTCTGTATCGTCAGTTATCACCGAAACAGTTCCCTGCTCATCTTATCGATCTCAGCGGAGACCGCCTCATAGACACCAGGGAACGTGGACATCGCCATTCCCTGGCTCAGATTGGGGATATAATACCGCGTACCGCAGTGTTCACAGGACTTGCGAACCTCCTGCGCTGCCAGTTCAGGTGTCCAGTCCGGCCGGTCCACAGATGCGGAGTCGATACCGCCCATGAAGGTGATCTTGCCGCCGTACTGCTCGATCAGCGCAGGTATGTCATTGGTGTTCATAACGCCCTGCCAGACATCGATGCCCATATCGATCATATCAGGCACCAGTGTCGCCGCGTAGGAGTCAGAGTGATGAACAACGATCTCGACGCCGCGGGCCTTGAAATAGCCATAGATCTTCTCATAGGCGGGCTTAATGAACTCACGGAACATATCGGGCGAGATAAAGGTGGAGATCTGGCTTCCCCAGTCATCGTGATGGAACACGGCGTCCGGCTTCATGTACTTGCAAATCTGCTCTGCGTACTTCAGCTCCCACTCCGTCAGAAAGTCGATCAGCTCATGCATCTCATCCGGATACTCATAGAAGGCCATCAGGCAGTTCTGGATCTCCAGCAGATGGTGGCACATCTCAAAGATACCGGGGAACATCACGACAGCGGCAAATTCCTCGCTGCGGTCGATCTTCTCCATCATGGCGGCGTACGGCGCCCAGTCCTCCGCAGTGAAGTTCAGGTCGGGGGCCTGGATGTAATCGCGCCAGTTTTCAATATCCTTGATAACGATCTTATCCGGGGTATGGACAGGGAAACCGCCTGGGGTCCCCTCCGGCCAGGACCAGGTGATGCCCCATGCACCAACATAGTTCATCTGCCCGGGCGCAACAGGGGGATACTTTGCCAGCAGGGGTGTCGCAGTGACAATATTCATGTACTCGTACTGGTTAACATAGCGATCAGGCTTGCCGCCGCGGATCGTCTCCATAAAATTTTGTCTTTTGGTGAGCATATTCTATTCCTCCACATAACGTACCTAAGATAGCGCTTCACAACAGGAAGCAGCTGGTATAAGCGATTTTGTTGGGGCCATAGTAGTATTGCAGATGATTGTCCCTGCAGATCTGCAGAACCAGAATGCCGTAAGCCTCCATGGAGGAGACCATCTTCTCCGGGAAGCGGCAGGGCGCATCGGGATAGGCACAGGGATCGCAGCAAGTGCAGCAGCCAGCCCCCAACGCCAAAACATCCTTGCCCTCCGCCCGCAGCGCGGCGTACATCTTCTGGAAATGATCTTTATGCTCCCGTTCGATCTCCACCATGGTCTCAAAATCGAAAGCATCCTCTGTTTCTCCAACCGTCTGCACCAGAATGCCGCCGGTATAGCGCTCTATCCGCTTTTTGCACTCCTCCAGCGTACCGCAGCCGGGCGGACAGCTCCAGCATTTGTCGTACCGCCCGCAGATGTTTTCGGCGCACATCTCCCGCACCTCGGGCCGCAGCTCGATCGTTTGCATACGCAAAGGAACACTTGCGGAAAAACCGGCAGCTTCCGCCATCTGCCGCAGCTTCTCATATTGGATCATCCGTTTCCTCCGAAAACTCCAGGGCATCGACATAGCAGTCCTGGAATTGCGGCAGGACCGCCAGCTCTAAAAATTCTGTGCCTTCCGCAAGCTTCTGACTGTAAGCGAATTCTTCACCATTGAGGGCGCATAGCTTCACCCCCTCACCGGCAGCATTGCCGATGGACTGAATCCGGTCCAGCAGAACCGGTGGGATCATGCCGATACGGCAAGCCGAGGCTGGTGTCAGGTAGCTACCGAAGGCACCTGCCAGATATACCCGACGGATCTCCGCTGCGGACACACCCAGTTTTTGCGTCAGCAGCTCGATCCCCGCCCGAATGGCGGCTTTCGCCAGCTGCACCTCACGCACATCCTTTTGTGTCAGCACTACAGTTGTGTCCTCCAGCTGATAGGCACCGCCTTCCAAGAGCCCGGAGCCATCGATGATGCCTGTATCCAGCAGCACAGCGACCAGATCCAGCAACCCGGAGCCGCACAGGCCCACCGCCGCTCCGTCTCCTATTACATGATACATCAGTCTGCCATGGTCCAGCGTCACATGGTCCACAGCCCCTTCCACGCCGCGCATACCACAGGATATTTTCGCGCCTTCAAAGGCGGGGCCCACTGCCGTTGAGCAGGCAATACGCCGCCGCCTGTCCCCCAGGACAAGCTCTCCATTGGTACCAATGTCGAGCAAAAGCGTCAATTCATCCAGCTGGTCAAATCGGGTCGCGACCATACAGGCGACCGTATCGCCGCCGACAAAGCCAGCGATATTGGGCAGCATACGAACTGTGCCGCGGACGGGAAGCAGTTCCTCCGCCGGCAGTTCCAGCGCTTCAGTGACCTTTGGCATGTAGGGCGGCACCACCAGCGATTCAGGCGCGATACCCAGCAGCAGGTGATGCATAGCCGTATTTCCCGCAATAGCTACCGAAACCGTTTCCCCGGCGGGAATTCTGTCAGATACCGCCAACTCGCGGAGCAGCTGCCCCAGCGCCAAGTGTATCGCCTCTTTCAGCGCATCGGCCCCGCCATCCAGAGCATACTGGATCCTGGAGATCACATCGGCTCCATACTGGATCTGGGGATTCATGCAGCTGGCATCTGCCAGGACTTCCCCGCTCCGACCGTCCAGCAGATAGACGACCACTGTCGTGGTCCCCACGTCGATCGCCACAGCATAGCGATTTTCAGGATCTCCTATAGCTGTCTGCACCGGAACCCCCTGCGTCAGGATCTCAGGCCGCCGGTCCTGCGGAAGAACCACAAGCATGTCGCAGTCAACGATCGTCTGACAGGCAAGGCGCTCCTGTCCATTTACCATGATCCAGCATTTCCCGCATGTGCCAGCGCCAGCGCAGGGAGCATCCGGCCTGCGTCCGGCGCTGATCTGCGCCTGGAGCAGAGTCGTCCCGGCAGGGACCACAGCAACAGTGCTGCCGGGACTGAACGTGACCGTGTACCGCTTCACCACGCGCCTCCGCCAATCAGGCCACCAGTTCCCTGGCCTTTTTCGCCGCAGAGGCAGCATCGGTGGTGTACGCATCCGCCCCGATGGTGTCTGCAAAATCCTGAGTGATGGGCGCGCCGCCGACCATCACCTTCACATTGCCGCGCCAAGCAGTATCATTGATGGCATTGACCGTCTGCTGCAGAGCGGGCATCGTGGTGGTCAGCAGAGCGGAGCAGGCGATGATCTTGGTGTCGGGATTTTCCTCGTAAGCCGCCAGGAATCTGTCAACAGGCACATCTACACCCAGATCGATGACCTCAAAGCCCGCAGACTCGATCATCATGGAGACCAGGTTCTTGCCAATGTCGTGCAGATCTCCGGCGACGGTACCGATGATGACCTTGCCCAGCGCACCGGCAGCGCCGGAGGCCAGGTGGGGCTTCAGGACCTCAACGCCCTTTTTCATGGCCTTGGCAGCGATCAGCATCTCAGGGACAAAAATGACACCGTTCTTGAAATTCTCGCCCACAACATCCATTGCGGAAATCATAGCATCCAGAACCGCAGCAGGCTCACAGCCCTCATCCAGGGCCTCCTGAACCGCGGCACCGATCAGCTTGGCCTTGCCCCGGACGACCAGATCATTCACATTTTCAATACTCATGGTATCTTTCTCCTTTAAAATCTCAAATCAATTTCTATGGTCACCACTGTGTTGATGACCCGTATGTATATTGTGACGGCGTTTGTTATTTAACGGGGCCAAACAGGCCCTCGCGGTATGCACTGATATACTCCATACAGTAGTCATCCATCCCCAGCAATGCCTCCGTGGCATAGATCAGGCCCATCATATCCCGATTCGTGGGATCCAGAATGGCGCTGTCCAATCCGGCTTTCATCGCCAGGACCGTGAAGCCCAGATTGATCATCTTGCGCACAGGCAAATTGAAGGAGATATTGGAGACCGCCGCTGTAATATGGATGCCGGAATATTTCTCACGAACCGTGGATATGACCTCGATATTGGTCTCAATGCCGTTTTCACTGGTACACAGCATCTCCACCAGGGGATCGATATGGATGCGGCTGGGGGCGATCCCGTACTCCTTGGCCTTGCCCATGATCTTATCAAAGACCTTCAGGCGGTCTGCGGCATTCTTGGGAATGCCGGTGTCATCACTGAGCAGCGCGATGACCTGCCAGCCCGGATTTTCGGCCAGAATGGGGAATATCCTGTCGATTTTATCGCCTTCTCCGGAAACCGAGTTGATCAGGCCGGGGCGCTTGCAGAATTTCCAGGCCTCAGCCAGTACCGCGGCGCTGGGGCTGTCCACGGCAATGGGAAGATCCGTTGCCTCCTGGATGCAGTCGATCATCCAGCGCAGCGTCTCTACCTCTTCGCTCTCAGGAACAGATGCACAGCAGTCGATAAAGGTCGCGCCCGCCTTTTCCTGGGTGATCGCTCGCTGTTTGATAAACTCTCCATCGCGTTTTGCGATCGCTTCCGCTACTGCGGGTATGGAACCATTGATCTTTTCACCAATGATAATCATATCGATACTCCTTTGTTAATTTTCTTTTTTACGGCGTGTATTGGGAAAGCACATCCCGCAAAATCTGCCATGGAACGACATATTACAGAATAGAACCCTCTGCCTTGCGGTTTTCAACGAACTGAACATACGGCGCTTCACCATAATCGCTCCATCGCTCAGCAGGACGCTCCGGCAGAAGCCCCAGCTTCTCCATCTCATCGGCCACATCCTTCAGCCCATAGCGCTCATAGGTCTCCCGATAGGGCCAGCCCGTCTCCAGATCCCAGCCGCGCCTCTCATAGTACAGGTCCACCATCTCATTCCACAGCTGCCAATCGGCGACCTCGTTCCAGGAATCTGGGATGGAAATGGTGCGCCAGATGGCCTCCATCTCCTTCCGGCGGGTGCGGCCATGGTGCTTGATAAGGATAGCTCGGAACAGCAGCTTAGAGCGATACGCAGCTTCATCCAGATCCTCCGCGGTCAGTGTATGCCCCGTGGCGGCAGTGTACATTTCCGCCTCCATGGTGGGCCACCTGGGATCAGGGCTCTGCCACTCACAGCTCATCACAGAGTCCTTGATCTCCGCACTGTTCTGAATATGAATGATCGCGTCTATCACATGCTCACAGTGGTAGGGATCCCGCATGGCCTCCTCGTGGTAGTCATAGTCACAGTGGAAATGCTCGACCGTCTGGGCATCACGGGTAGAGACCATGTTGATCAGACACATAGCCAGCCAGGTAGGCTTTTCGATAGCTCCCTCAAAGCCTCGCCCCTGCCAATGTACGCTCTGTCCCCATGCGGCCTCCAGAGAGACCGGAATATCCGTGCGCTGACCGCCCAGCACCTGGGAGAAACGGCCGTGGTAGATGGTATCGCCGTACTTGTCATAGCCCATCTTACGCAGAGCCCGGGACATACCCTCGGCGAAGAGATCACCGTAATAGCCTTTACGATACACCATGTTCGTGATAAAGGTCTTCAGATATTCCGGATTCTCCACGTCCACCGGCATACCGCAGCCCAGATCATTATCGTCGAAAAGCCCCTCCTTCTTGCCCATGGACAGCCAGGTCATCAGCCAGATCAGGATCTCCCACTTATCAATGCCGTAGTCGTTGCACAGGTCGTTGACGATAGTACCCCGGTCATAATCCGGCCCCCAGAAATTCAGAATATCAGGCGGGATCGGCTTGCTCTGGCCCTCAAAATTGGGATCTGTCAAATCAGGCGCAGGGAACTCGCGGCCCAGCAGCTTACAGGGTGCGCAGTAGTTCTGTTTTGTGGGCCAGAACTGTCCCACCGTGGTGGGAATATCCGCGCGATAGTCGAAGGCACAGATGCTGACACATTTTTCAATGTGGTTGACACGCTCCTCGCCAAAGGCGCTGACACCATTCATCAGCAGAGCGTTGCAGTGCTGGTTGCAGCCGGGGCTGCAGGCCACATTCCCCCGATCATACTTTACGGCAAATTCCGCGCCGGGGACACCGATGCTGTCCATATGCAGAATGGGAGAGGGCCGCATACCGGGATCGTTCATATTCAGGCGCAGGTATTTCAGCTTCTCAATGTCTGCGGGGGCAACAACGCCGCTGCCGTGTACCGTGATGGCCTTCAGCTTCTTGCTGCCCCACACGGCACCAAAGCCGCCCTTGGCAAAAACACAGTCGTTGGAGGTCGTGATGGATGCGATGCGCACCAGATTTTCGCCGGCTGGGCCGATGACCATGGACTTGAAGCCGTGTCCATATTTGTCCTCCAGAGCCTGCTGGGTCTGATGGACGCGCATCCCCCAGAGATCATCCGCAGGCAGGATCTCGATCTTGTCATCCTCGATCTTGATATGTACGGGCTGATTGGCCTTGCCCTCAATGATAAAGCCGTCATACCCTGCGTATTTCAGCTCTGTGGCGAACCAGCCGCCGATATTGCCCCAGCAAAATTGCTCCGGATTATTGGAAGCGCCGATAGCACAGGCAGCGCTGCGCCCGCTGGCAGGAATTCCCGTGCCAGTGGTAGAACCATTCATATAGATGAACTTGTTGCCCACGTCGAAAGCCCCGGTGCCCACAGGGACCTCGTCCCAGAAGATGCGGTGGATGACCATGCGGCCGCCAATATACTTGGGCACATACTGATACGTATCCAGATAGGAAATTTCACCGGTAGTCAGGTTGATACGGACGATCTTTCCTGCATAGCCGTATAGATGCTGCTTATTGTTTGGATTCTCCAGAATATCAGAAATCGTATAGTTAGGCATAGATATTCCTCCTCATTCTGCCGCTTCCGCTGCGGGAAGCTTGCCCCCCCGAACGATCACGGACTCATCGCTGAGACCGATACAGCGCACCGGACACCATTTCACGCACTGCGGCCCCTCCGGATTGTCGCGGCACAGGTCACACTTGACAGCTTTCCACGCCTTACGCGATTGATTCTTCTTCATCACGATCCGGGAAGGCTGGAACTTGCAGCTCTTGGCACACAGGCCGCAGCCGATGCAGTTCTCCTCATTGATATAGACGATCCCATTTTCATCGATCCGCATGGCCTCGTCCTTTTTGGGACAGGCCTCGTAGCAGGGGCGGTCCTTGCACTGCTGACAGGACAGGATCCTGTGCATCATGGACCGCGTCCCCAGTTCCACCTGTATCCGGCCGTTGCCGGGGCCAGTGAAGCCCTCATGGCTCAGTCCGCACATAATGGAGCAGGTCTCACATCCGGCGCACAGCGAGTATTCGGGAGAATACTGCACAATATGGTTGCCGTACTGCTGCAGTTCCTCCGGGGTGGAGGGCTCCTGCGCATAAACTTTTTCGCTCATAGTCAAGTTTCCTCTCTCAAATGGTTTTACAGGAAAAGAAAGTCGATCGCCGCAGATCTCCGCCCAGACCCACCGGATACACACCCTTCCTATCTGCACTCTTTTATGCACTTGGTTGGGCCGCTTTTTCGTTCAGTCTCTTCGTCCTCCATGTGCCGCGGAAGTAGTGGCACATCGTAAACAGCAGCGCAATGGCCCAGGACACCGGAAAGGACCACCAGATCCCCGCCGCGTCCATACCCGCAAAGCGGATCAGGCTCCATGCTGCCAGCACACGCAGGAACATCATACCGATCATAGCCTGCATGGAAAACATCGTGTCTCCGGCCCCCGCCATGGTGTTGAGCGTCACATGGACCAGCCCCAGCACCCAATAGAACGCCGGTGTGATGGACAGCATCGCCGCACCCTTGGCAACGATGTCTGACACCAGCTCCGGATACGCATTGTTCGAAAGGAAAATACTGACCCAAAATTCGCTCCAAGGCGACACCACGAAAGCAAGCGCTGCACAGACGCCAACCACCATAACACATCCGGTCCAGTACCCTCGCCGCACCCGGTCATATCGACCGCCTCCGGCGTTCTGCGCCGAAAAGGAGGACACTGCCGAGGCAATGGACACCACCGGCATGACCGCAAAGGTGTCTACCTTTGCCGCAGCGGCATAGCCGTCGATCAGCGCCGTACCGAAGGGATTGATAATGCCCTGCATCATCACATGTCCCAGGGAGATACTGGCCTGCTGCAGCCCCATTGGCAGACCGAACCGAAGCACAGCAGCAAGCATCTCCCGATCAAAGCCGCGCTCGCCGCTGGCACATAGCCCCGGCATGCGCCTGATCAGATAGATACCCGTCAGAACAGCGGAGAGCCCTTCCGCCAATACCGTGGACAGCGCCGCACCAAAGGCACCCATATCCAGTCTCCATACAAAGAGAATATCCAGCGCCACATCGGTTCAGTTGGATAAGATTAGAAAATACAGGGGCGTTTTCGTGTTTCCCAGCCCCCGCAGCAGTCCAGACAGCTGGTTATAAAAGACATTTCCCACCATGCCGCAAAGGATCGTCCGCAAATAGACCTCTGCATAGGCGTAGTCCTCTGCCGGAGTCTCCAGCAATGCCAGCAGAGGCGCCGCAGCCAGCTGCCCAACCACCATAAGCAGTGCGGAGAGCGCCAGGGACATCCAAAGGATCGTAGACACTGCGGCAGGCAGTTTATCCCTCTGTTTCGCGCCGAAGAGCTGCGACACTAAGATAGAGGATCCAACAGACAGCCCAATCAAAAGCGCATTCAGCAGATTAAATATCGGAGATGCTATCCCTACACCGGCCAGAGCATGCGGTCCAGCGAAGCGCCCCACCATGACCGTGTCAGTCAGATTGTAGACTGCCTGTAACACATTTCCCAGCAGCAGCGGCAACGCCAGAGCTGTGATACGTTTCCATGGGGCATCGTGCGTCAAATCCCGTACCATTCTGATCACCTCCGGATATCTGCATGAACACACTGGTTTGCAGCCACACTATATAACCTAAAAAAAGTTTTGTCAAAGCCCACAAAGCCGCATTTATAAGCAACTATTTTCGTATAAACAGAAAAACTTTTTATTCTCAGCTTTCTCGCTCCGCGATACATAAGCAACGTTTCTCACAATATCGTCATTTCCTTATAGCAGTCAGATATTCCCAGCAAATTGCAGCGGTATTTCCCATTTGATATTGCAGCAGATCACAGTTTTATGCTACAATCATTGAAATACAGTTCCGCTATTTGCGCCCATATCCTCCACCTCATCTGTCTTTGTGGAGGGAACTCATTGATGATACTATGTTGAAAGGTGGATCTTTATGGATATACGCGGGATCAAATATTTTATCACGGCCGCTGAATGTCTGAACTTCACCCGAGCTGCCAAGGAGTGCTATATCACCCAGACGGCTATGAGCCAGAATATCGCCAGCATTGAGAAGGAGCTGGGCTTCAAGCTCTTCGAGCGCAACAACAGGAATGTGCAGCTCACCCCCGCCGGTCAGGACTTTTATACGCAGATGAAGAGCATTGTGCGCAGCTATGAAAGCGCTGTGCGCCATAGCCGACACATCTCCGACGGCAGCGAAGGCCGCCTGTCCATCGTTTTTCCCAGCGGGATCGAGGGGCTCGTCTTCATGCCCCGACTGAAATTCTTCAAAAAGAGTTTCCCCGCGATCAAGCTGTCCGCCAATATAGCCCCTCCTCAGCGCATCCCGGAGATGCTGCGCCACGGCGAATGTGACATTGCCATCAGCTGGCCCTATGAGCTGGGAGAGATGGAGGGCGTCACCGTACAGAGCATCGCCGAGTTCAAGGGGGCGCTCATCTGCTCCCCTACCCACAGGCTCTCGATCCGCGGCAAGGTTACCTCTGAGGATCTGGCACAGGAGAAGCTGATTATGCTGAATCTATCCACGATGCCAGGGACCTACCGCACCATGTGCAATGACTGGAAAAAGCTTGGCATCACCCTTCCCTCCCTCTCCTCCTTTGAACACATCAACCACATCGAGGAACTGCTGCTGACAGTTTGTCTGGATGACTCTGTCGCACTGATCCCGGAATTCGCCAAGAACTATATCGGCAACACAGCAGTATGTCTCGGTCTGGATATACCGTCACCGATCACCTTCAAGCTCTGCTCCGCCTATCTGGAAAGCAGCTCCAATCCCGTAATACGCGCGGCACTAGACATCCTGCACGACAACCGAATACCACTGAATTATTAAAAACCGCCTCTGCTCTGCTGCAGAGGCGGTTTCTTGTTCATACCATCAAAGCGCAGGCTCTTTATATCATAACTAAACCTTTTTATTTATTTTGGTTCGAGCGATTTTGCTTATGGAATCACGATATTTCCTTATTTTACAATCTGCAACGTCCACTGCTACACTGGGGCCAAGCTGATGGCGTACACACTTTCAAACAGTTGTCCCCGCCCAGGCGACTTTTTTGTGTACAGCACAGGCTTCCCCAAACAATTCAGAAAAGAGGTCTTGGCTTATGCAAAAACATACTCGTCGCTGGATGGTATTATTCGTCTTGTTATTTGGCGTTGCAATGCTCAATTTTTCCAACCTCATCTTCGCCTCACGCCCCACGGATGTCATGCGGCAATTCAACATGACACAGGCTCAGCTCACCGCCATCTCTACCGTTGGCCAACTTCCCGGCGCATTTTTCAGCGTCTGGCTGGGCCACAAGATCGATAAGAAGGGTGTTCGCATCCTGCCCGGCGTGCTGCTGGCTTTGGCAGCTGCCTGCCAGATCTGGCGCTGCTTCGCCGCCGACTATGTCTCCCTGTTCATTATCACCTTCCTCTCCGGCGCACTGTTTCTGCCCACCTCCATCCTGCATGGCAAGCTTCTGGGCGCCTGGTTCTCCCGGGAAGAGATGGGTACGGCCATGGGCCTCTACAGCTCCGGTGCAGGCGTTGGCACCACGCTGGCTTTTGCTTTCGGCGGCATGTTCCCCACCATCAACTCCGCTTTTATCGCGATCGCTGCCGGTTACGTGTTGGAAGCCATTTTGTGGTTCCTGTTCATCAGTATGCCGGAGGGGGCCTCGGACCTTCCCGCTCAGGAAGCGCCCGCTGGTGATCTGAAAAACGTCTTCAAGAGCAGAAACATGTGGCTGCTGATGATCTGCGGCGGTCTCTCCGTTGGCGCGGCCCTGCTGCTGAACACCTATCTTGTCAACGCTTTTGTTGCCAAGGGTATGGAGCTCTCTGCCGCCAGCGGCATCGCTACCCTGCTGAACATCTGCCTGCTGGTCGGCGGTATTTTGTCCGGCATTGTCGTCTCTAAGGTCGGCCGCTACAACATCCCCTATATCTTCATCTGCGTTGGCGGCGCAGTCCTCTATTACCTGGCCTATATGCTGCCCATCAGCCCCTTGACTTACGTGCTGGTCGCAGCTGGCGGCATCATCGTTGCCGGGTCCATCGGCGTCAACATGGCTCGTATTCCGCTGCTGCCGCTCACTGGTGAATTTGGCCCAGAAGATGTTGGTGCAGCCGGCGGCATGAACAACACCGCCGTTGGCATCTGCGGCTTTGTTGTCCCGGTCCTGGTCGCCAATTTTGTCGGCGATAATTACACGATGATCTTCACCCTCCTGGCTGTTTTCCTGGTCATCATTGCCATCGTCGGCGGTGTTCTAATGCCTGAGCTGGGTGAAAAGGGCAAACTGGCCCAGGAAGCACGCAAGTAACCCAAGTTTCCCGTGACATTTTTATAAACATTTTTTAAGGAGGATCTCACTATGGGTAGAATGGAAAACAAGATCGCTGTTGTCACTGGTGTTGGCGCAGGTATCGGCAAGGCCACTGCCATCATGTTCGCCAAGGAGGGCGCCAAGGTCGTCGCTGTCAACCGCAGTGCCCGCGGTCAGGCCACTGTCGACCAGATCATCGCCGCAGGCGGCGAGGCCATCTTTGTACAGGCCGATCTGCGCAAGAAGGAGGATGTCGACAAGGTCTACGATGCCGCCATGGCGAAGTACGGCACCATCACCACCCTGTTCAACTGCGCCGGTGTTCTGGTCCACGCCCCCTTCCTTGAGCACACGGACGAGGACTATGATTACATCAGCGAGACCAACTACCGCGCCTACATCTGGATGATGCAGAAGTTCCTGCCCGTTATGACCAAGGAAAACTCCCACGGCAAAAACGCCATCGTCAACGTCGCCTCCATCTCCTCCATCAAGCCCGAAAGCAACGCCTACTTCTACGGCGGCTTCAAAGCTGCTGTCGATATGACTACCCGCAACCTCAGCCGCGAATTCTCCCCCCTGGGTGTCCGCCTGAATGTCATCTGCCCCGGTCCTGTCAACACCGATATGACACCCGCTTACGTGAAGGAGAGCCCTGAGATCCAGGCAGAGATGTGCAAGAATATCTGCTCCATTGGCCGCCTGGGCGACCCCGATGACATCGCCTATGCCGCAACGTATCTGTGCTCTGATGAGGCCACCTGGGTCACCGGCGCTCACTTTGTGATCGACGGCGGCGCGACCATGATGGGCTGACGAGCATTCTCCCCACGGCGGTGCGGCAGCTGCCGCGCCGCCGACACTAATATCTCATGATCCGGAGGGCCTGCTATGCACAGCAGCATATTGGAAATTACTTCTGTTGGATCTGCGTCCATTTCATGCATGCAGTTGGATAAAAAGGGAAATCAGCAGAACTTGTCCATGCACGTCATCGACGAGCACGACTTGACCGTTTGTCTTCCGGATGAAGCACCGCTCCATTTTTCATGTATGCCCCAAAATCTGCGCGAACTGATCGTTGGCCATCTTTTCAGCGAAGGACGTATCGCAGATCTCTCCGAACTGCTGGAATGCTCTTTCAGCGCTGATCGCTCCTGCGCCGAGGTTCGGCTCTCAAGTCCCCACAGGACCCATGCGCCTCTCCTTCCGTTGCAGACGTCGAAGATCGATCTGCCTGCCATCTTCTCTGCCTCCTAAAAGCTCTCTCTCGGGTTTGACAGCTACAAAACCACCAAAAGCGCCCACAGCTGTCAGCTTTGGGCGCATGAGAAGCTCATCTGTGTGTTTGAAGATCTTGGTCGGCATAATGCGATCGACAAGGCGATCGGGCACGCTTTGCTGCATGGCATTGACCTAAAGGATTGCTTTCTGTTTACCAGCTGTCGGCTTCCGTCGGACATCGTCAACAAAGTGATCCGGTGCCGGATACCGATACTGGCCAGCAAGTCTATGCCCACCAGGCGCTCGGTGGAGATCGCCCAGCAATACGGACTCAAGCTGATCTGCTGCGCCAAACCAGATTCTCTCCTCCTCTTCTCCTGAGTCCAATTTCGCACCTGTTTTATCGCATAAGTCCGAAGTTCTCCTCGGTTTATGCGGCGGCCAAAGGTGCGCCTCTGTTAAAAGCTGCGCCGGAAACAGCACAGCGTTCCGTGATTGAAGTGAAACAACCTAATTTGTACCTCCTTTTATCGTTCGCGCGGTTAAAGGGAAAGGCGGCCTGCTTTTAAAACAGGCCGCCTTTTTATTGACTGATCGTGTAAAGCTATGAACGAAATGGAATCAACATATTTGTTCCCCAGTCACCCTCAGTGGTATAAAAAAGTCCCGGAGACCCAGGTCTCCGGGACAGCATATCAAAACTTTTCGATGGATTCCAGATCCAGCGTAAAGACGACCGCGCCGCCCACGCTCATCTGAACCGGCATCATCGGCATCGCGGGATT
The DNA here is from genome assembly GCA_964429705.1 of uncultured Oscillospiraceae bacterium. GTDB lineage: Bacteria > Bacillota > Clostridia > Oscillospirales > Oscillospiraceae > Pelethomonas. The sequence continues at coordinate 21,574 of CAYSDG010000012.1, forward strand.
GGGGCCGCCCGCGGACATGGACAGGTCAGAATAGGTCATCTGCTGCCGACGCCCAGCGCACTTCTTCAGGATGTCCAGCACCTGCGGAGCGCGATCCTCCTCCACGCCGATCATCACCGTCACGCTCTTCTTTCTCAGAAAGCCGCCGGTGGAGCTGAGGACAGTAGCAAAAAAGCCGTTGCGGTTCAGCTCATCAATGGTGTCCAGGTAATCATCTCCCTGCAGCACCGCCAGAAGCAGCTTCTGCTTACTTTCCATGTTCGCCATAGAGTTCACCTCGTTTTTTCAGGTTCGATCCTTTGATCGTATCTCTATTATACCTGATATACTCGATTTTGCAAGTAAAATTTTGGATACAATATCCAAAATTTTCCAAAGTCTCGTCAGGTGGAGGCCTCGCCCAACCGCTCCCGCAGCATCCGAATCTCCCCGGCATGACCTGCGTCGTCCGTAGGTGTCTCCAGCGCAAAGGGCAAAGGGCGCAGCGCGGGGTGAGTCAGCACCCGGAGGATGGCCTCCGTGCCGATGTGGCCGCAGCCGATAAGGGCATGGCGGTCCTTCCTGGCGCCGCAGGGGTTCAGACTGTCATTGACGTGTACGGCCCGCAGGCGGCGCAGCCCCACCACCCGGTCAAACTCCGTCAGGACCCCGTCCAGGTCCTGAACGATGTCATATCCGGCATCCCACACGTGGCAGGTGTCCAGGCAGACGCCCAGCTGCTCGCCGCAGTCCGCCAGATCCAGGATCATCCGCAGTTCCTCGAACCGTCCGCCGATCTCGCTGCCCTTGCCGGTCATAGTCTCCAGCAGTACGGTGGTCTGCTGCTCCGGCGTGATGACAGCGTCCAGCATGGCAGCGATCTGACGGCAGCCCGTCTCAACGCCCTGGCCCACATGGCTGCCGGGATGGAAATTGTAGCAGCTGCCGGGCAAATGCTCCAGCAGAGCCAGGTCGCCCCGCAGCATCTCCCCCGCCAGCTGGCGGATGCCCTCGTCCTTGGAGCATGGGTTCATAATGTAGGGCGCATGGGCGATGATCGGCCCAAAGCCGTTCTCCTCCAGCAGCGCCCGCAGCTTACCCAGATCCACCGGATCGACAGTCTTCGCCTTCGACCCTCTGGGGTTGCGGACAAAGCACTGTAGGGTATTCGCTTCCATCTTCAGCGCGGTCTTTCCCATCTTATAAAATCCACCAGCCGAGGACAGGTGGGCGCCCAAATAGATCATAGCAGTTTCTCCTTTGCATAGTCCAGCAGCGCGGTCCGCTCGTTCGGCAGCAGCTCGTCGATCACCAGCTCCAGCAGCTTCTGCAGGATCCGACCCACGTCGGGTCCAACAGCGCCAAGCGCTGTGATGTCTCCGCCCTTGACAGCCAGCTGTTTCAGAGAAAAGCAATCCTGCGAGGCCAGGACCACATCCAGCAGCTGCCGCCACTGATCCACCAGCACCAGCCGGTCCCGATAGGCGGGGGCCTGCGCCAGATTGTCCGCCCGCTTCACCTCCAGCAGCTGCCGCACGACCTCCTCCCCATAGCGGGACAGATTTCTCCGCACGCACCGCTCATCCAGCGTCAGGGGCATGTCGTGGCGGTCCACCAGGGTCAGAATGACCTCTCTGCTGCGGTGGTCAAAGCGCAGCCGCTCCATGATCGCCTCCGCCTTCTCCGCGCTGGACTGCCAGTGGCCGTAAAAATGGCCGTTGCCCTGGGCATCCAGGGTAAAAGTATCCGGCTTGCCCAGATCGTGAAACAGCATCGTATAGCGCAGAATGGGCCGGGCCGGGATCTGGGCCACCGCGTGGACCGTGTGTTCCCATACATCGTAGCAGTGGTACTTCGTATGCTGGGCAAAGCCCACGCTGGGCAGGATCTCCGGCATAAATACACCCAGAATATCCGGGTAGCGCAGCAGGACCCGCTCCACGTGCTCGCCGCACAGCAGGCCCGTCAGCTCCACCTGGATCCGCTCCACAGCGATACGCCGCAGCAGGGGCGCGCACCGGCGCATGGCATCGGCCGTGTCCTCCTCAATGGAGAAGCCCAGCCGGGCAGCAAAGCGCAGGCCCCGCATCACCCGCAGGGCATCCTCCTGAAACCGCTTTTCCGGCTCTCCCACCGCCCGCAGAACCCCGGCAGTCAGGTCCGCCTGGCCGCCGAAGGGGTCCACCAGCGTACCGTCCAGCCCCATAGCGATGGCGTTGACGGTAAAATCCCGGCGGGCCAGATCCTCCTCCAGCGAGGAGGTAAACTCCACATGCTCCGGATGGCGGCTGTCCAGATACTCCCCGTCCCGCCGATAGGTGGTCACCTCCACCCCCCGGCCGCCGCCGACGGTGACAGTGCCATGCTGCAGCCCTGTGGGCAGCGCTTCGGGCGCAAAGAGAGCCAGCACGGTCTCCGGCAGGGCGTTGGTGGTCACATCCCAGTCTCCCGGCTCACGCCCCAGCAGCGCATCCCGCACCGCGCCGCCCACGCACCACGCCTCATATCCTCCATCGTGCAGCCGCTGAACGATCTTCCGCACCTGTTCCGGTATCTGTATCAACGATCTCACCTCTCATATCCACTCTCTTTCGTTCCATTCTTCCAAAAAACCGTGTGCGCTTCGACAGAATACCTGTTGCGCAAAATTTTCGAGTATAGTATAATACAATCTCAGCAAAAAGGCAAATACCGGCTTTACGCCGTTCGGGAGGGAACTGATTTCCATGACCCATACTGATACAAAGATCCAGTCCTATATCGCCCCCGGCCGCCGGGTCCACCTGGCCGGCATCGGCGGCGTATCCATGTCCCCTCTGGCCGAGGTGCTCCACGGCATGGGCCTGCAGGTGCAGGGCAGCGACCAGAGCAGCAGCGCCACGGTGGAGCATCTGCGCTCCCTGGGCATTCCGGTCCACATCGGCCACGCGGCAGACGATATTGCGGGCGCGGAATTTCTGATCCGCACCGCCGCCATCCATGATGACAACCCCGAGATCCGGGCTGCCCGGGCCGCCGGTATCCCCGTCTTTGAGCGGGCAGAGGCCTGGGGCGCTATCATGCAGCAGTACAAGAACGCTGTGTGCCTCGCCGGTACCCACGGTAAGACCACCACCACCGCCATGACCTCCCACATTTTTCTGGCGGCGCAGACCGACCCCACCATTATGATCGGCGGCACCCTTCCTCTGCTCCACAGCGGCCACCGGGTGGGCAAGGGGGACACGATCATTCTGGAGTCCTGTGAATACTGCAACAGCTTTCTTCACTTCTTCCCCACCATCGCCGTGATCCTGAATGTCGAAGCCGACCATCTGGATTTCTTCAAGGATCTGGCGGACGTGGAGCACTCCTTCCGCCGCTTCGCCCAGCTGGTCCCCGCGGACGGCCACGTGGTCGTCAACGGAGATGACGCGGGAGCGATGGAGGCCCTGGCCGACTTCGAGCGCCCGCTGTTCACCTTCAGTATCCACAGTCAGGCCGCCCGCTGCTGCGCCCAGCACATCGCGCTGACCAACGGTCTCCCCGCCTTTGACATCGTGATCGACGGACAGGTGTACACCCATGTGGAGCTGCTGGTGGGTGGAGACCACAACATCTCCAACGCGCTGGCCGCCGCCAGTGTTGCCTATCTGCTGGGGCTGCCCGGCAGCGCCGTGAAGGCGGGGCTGGAGAGCTTTACCGGTGCGGGCCGCCGCTTTGAGTACAAGGGGACCTTCAACGGCGCCAAAATCTACGACGACTACGCCCATCACCCCAGTGAGCTGCATGCGCTGCTGCATATGGCCCGCGAGCTGGGCTACCAGCGGGTGCTGTGCGCCTTCCAGCCCCACACCTACACCAGAACGAAGGCGCTCTTTGACGATTTTGTGTCGGAGCTGAAGACACCCGACCAGGTAATCCTGGCGGAGATCTTTGCCGCCCGCGAGCAGAACACCATCGGTATCTCCTCCGCCGACCTGGCCCGTGAGATCCCTGGTGCCATCTTCTGCCCCACGCTGGCAGAGGTGACATGCACCCTCAGACAGCTGGCTCAGCCCGGCGATCTGATCCTGACCGTTGGCGCCGGTGATATTTTCAAGGCCGGAGAGGCCCTGGTCAAGGAATAAAACATCAACGAAAAGAGAGAGAATCGCTATGATCGTTTCCGAGATTTATACCGCCGCGCCCACCGGGGACCTCACCCCGGAGCAGCAGGAGGTCTTTGCCGCCCTGGAGCGGCTGCATATCCCCTTCGAGCGGGTGGAGCACGACTGGGCCAACACCATGGAGGACTGCAAGGCCGTCAGCGCCGCGCTGGGTGTGGACGTCTGCAAAAACCTGGTGCTGTGCAATCGCCAGAAGACCCAGTACTACCTGCTGGCCATGCCCAGCGACAAACCCTTCCACACTAAGGATCTGAGCAAGCAGATCGGCTCGGCGCGGCTGAGCTTCGCCTCCGCCGAGGCCATGGTGGAGCTGCTGCGGGTCCACCCCGGCTCCGCCTCCATCCTCTCCCTGCTTTTCGACACGGAGCACAAGGTCCAGCTGGTGGTCGACCGCGAGACACTGGACAGCGACTTTTTCAGCTGTCATCCCTGTCTCAGCACCGGCACGCTGAAGCTGAAGACCAAGGATGTGCTGGAGGTGTTCCTGCCCAGCACCGGCCACGCGCCCATCGTAGTGGATCTGCCCCGCTATGACGAGGACCAGCAGCCCTGATTCCATCACACAGCAGCGGTGCGCGCAAGAAAATTTTTGCGTGCGCCGCTGTTTTCTCTTGCGATTTTGTAATCCCTACGATATAATAGGAATATAAAGGAGGTGGTACCAATGATGGTATCTACCAAAGGTCGGTACGCACTGCGTATCATGGTGAGCCTCGCCCAGCGGAGGGATGAGGGCCGCATTTCCCTGGCAGAGATCTCAAAGCAGCAGGGTATCTCCCTGAAATATATGGAAACGATCATATCCGTGCTGGCCAAGGCGGGCTACGTATCCGGCTCCCGGGGCAAGGGCGGCGGCTATGTGCTGACCCGCGAGCCGCAGGAGTACACCGTCGGCAGCATTCTGGAGCTGACTGAGGGCTCTCTGGCCCCGGTGGCCTGTCTGGGATGCAAAACGGACTGTCAGCGCGCTGACCGCTGTCCCACGCTTCCTATGTGGATCAAGCTGGACCAGATCATTCATGATTACCTGGAGTCCGTCACACTGGCCGACCTGGCCGCACAGGCTCGCGACCTGCAGATGGGCGACCCGGTGATCTGAATAGAATTACAATTCAGGAGGTCATCTTATGGGTATCTACACATCCGTGCTACAGCTCATCGGCGACACGCCGCTTCTGGAGCTGACACATTATGCGTCGAAGCACGCGCTGCAGGCGCGGCTGCTGGCCAAGTTGGAGTGTTGTAACCCTGCGGGATCTGCCAAGGACCGCGTTGCCCTCTCCATAGTGGAGGACGCGGAGCGGCGCGGGCTTCTGCAGCCCGGCTCTGTCATCATCGAGCCCACCTCCGGCAACACCGGCATCGGTCTGGCCAGCGTAGCCGTGGCCAAGGGCTACCGGGCCATCATCGTGATGCCGGAGACCATGAGCGTGGAGCGTCAGGTGCTGATGCGGGCTTACGGCGCGGAGCTGGTGCTGACCGAGGGATACCGCGGCATGGCTGGAGCCATTGAGAAGGCGGAGGAGCTGCACCGCCAGCTTCCCGGCAGCATCGTGGCCGGTCAGTTTGACAATCCCGCCAATCCCGACGCACACTACCGCACCACCGGGCCTGAGATCTGGCGCGACACCGGGGGCGCTGTGGATATTTTCGTTGCCGGCGTGGGCACCGGCGGCACCATCTCCGGCGTGGGCAAGTATCTGAAGGAGCAGAACCCCGCCGTCCGCATTGTGGCAGCCGAGCCCGCCTCCTCCCCCGTGCTCAGTCAGGGCCGCTCCGGTCCCCATGATATTCAGGGTATCGGCGCAGGCTTCGTTCCCGGTGCGCTGAACACCGGCATTTACGACGAGATCATCACCGTATCGGACGCCGATGCCTATGCCCAGGCGCGGGAGGTCGCCCGCTGCGAGGGCATTCTGGTGGGCATCTCCTCCGGCGCGGCGCTGCTGGCCGCCAGAGAGCTTGCTCTGCGCCCGGAAAATAAGGGAAAAACCATCGTGGTGCTCTTCCCCGACAGCGGCGAGCGGTATCTCTCCACGAAACTGTACCAGGAGTAATGCCGGTTCCAAAAGCCGCTCAGCTCTTGCCTGTGCTGCTGACAAAAGCGCCCTAAAAAAATCAAAATAAGAATTGCGGGAGCCAAAGCTCCCGCAATTCTTATTCCCTATTTATCGTATCAGAAAACAATCCGCTCCACCCGGACATCCGCTGCCCCCGTGGGACAAACGGTAATGATCCATCCAGGCAGGAGATCCTCCACACATCGGCAGGTTTCATCCGGCACCGGGCGGCGCAGCAGGCTGCGCCAGTCCTCTCCCGCCCGCTTGATGGTGGCCTCCTGGGCGGTCCACATGCGGAAAAATGCCTCATCGGACAGCCCGGCCGCCAGACGGCGTGGCGCCGGACGCAGCTTCTCCATATCCACGCCGAGTTCCCGGTCATGGACTGCCGCCGCCGCGCCGCCGTGGCTGTGGCTGACATTGAAGCAGATGCGGGGATGCGCCGGAAACCAGGGCTTCCCCCCCTGCCGCCGCGCGATCTCCGGCAGTCCCTCAAAGCCAAATTCCCGCCGCAGCAGCAACTCCAGCAGCTGATAGGCCGCGTCCCGCTCCTGCCCCGGCGCGCAGGCCGCGGCGTACAGGATCACATCCATCAGCCGGTCAGGGATGGTGGTAAATCCGCTTCTCCAGGGCGAAAATCCGCTTACTGAACTCGCCCACCGGCGTCTCCTCCATGGTCTCGCGGTAGATCTCCATGCGGCTGTCGATGGTGTCGATCATGCTCAGCAGCTCGCTCTCCGGGCACATGGGCACCACCGCCGCGCCGAACTCCGGCTGGCCGTGGTGGCTGAGGAGCATGTGCTGCAGCAGCACGGACTTCTCCTCCGGGATCCCCAGCTCTCTGGCGGCCTCGGCCACCTCCTGGGCACCCATGACCAGATGCCCCAGCAGCTGTCCCTTGGTGGAGTACTCCGTCACCAGCCCAAGACCGGAAAAGCGGAACTCCTCCGCCTTGGCAAAGTCGTGGAGCAGCGTGCCTGCCATAAGGAGGCTGCGATCCACCACGCCGCTGTAGAGCTTGGCCAGAAAGTCTGCGGTGCGCAGCATATACCAGGTGTGCATCAGAAGGCCGCTGAGGAAGCTGTGGTGGACGCTCTTGGCCGCCGGGATGGTGCGCAGCGCCTCGCCGTGGCGGTCCAGCATCCAGCGGCAGATCGCCCGGTAGTCCTCGTCCGCGATGGACTCCACCGTACGGCTGATATAGTCCATGGTCTGCTCCACGTCAATGGGGGCTGAGGCCACCAGCCGGGCATAGTCCACCTGATCGTTCTCCTCCAGCCGGCGGATGCGGTCCACCGTCAGCTGCAAAGCCCCCCGGAATTCAGACACGGAGCCGCGGACCTTCACCGCCGTCCCCTCATCGGAGGGACCCACCGGACCGGAATAATCCCACACCTTGGCCTCCATAGTCCCGGAGCAGTCCGCCAGCACCGCGGCCAGGAAGGGCTTGCCGCTGTTGGTCATGCGGTTCTGAGCCGTTTTCAGGACATAGATCCCTTCGATCTGATCGCCAGGATACATTTCCTGGATCATTTTGTTGTATTCCATGTATATTTCATTCCTTTATTTGTCGATAGTTAAAAACAGTATACCATATTCCATCAGAAAAACCAACACGCTGTTTTTTGAGAAAATGAGAAAAATTTTCAGCAGAAAAGAGGAAAAACGTTTTTTGCGGCGTATATACATAAGAGAAAATTCCGCCCAGCGAAGAAAGGATGTGACAGCATGGCCTTCCCCCAGCATTTTTTGGACGAGCTGACCAGCCGCAATGACATTGTGGATGTTGTCTCGTCCTATGTGACGCTGACCAAGAAGGGCAGCAACTATTTTGGCCTCTGCCCCTTCCACAACGAAAAGACCGGCTCCTTCTCCGTTGCGCCGGACAAGCAGATCTACCACTGTTTCGGCTGCGGTAAGGGCGGCAGCGTCATCGGCTTTATCATGGAGATCGAAAATCTCTCCTTCCCCGATGCGGTGCGCTTCCTGGCCAAGCGGGCGGGCATGGATGTACCGGAGGACGAGATGGACCAGGCTGCCGCCCGCAGGCGGCAGCGTCTCCTGGCGCTGAACAAGGAGGCTGCCCGCTGGTTCTACGACAACCTCGCTAAACCGGAGGGCGCGGCAGTGGTGGCCTATCTGGAAAAGCGGCGCATCAGCCGCAGGACTGCCATGAATTTCGGCCTGGGAGCATCTCTGGACAGCTGGGACAGTCTTATGACCACCATGCTGCAGCGGGGCTACAGCAAGCGGGACCTGCTGGACGCGGGTCTGGCCGTGCAGAATGACAAGGGCCGGATCTATGACAAGTTTCGCAACCGCCTGATGCTGCCGGTCATCAATGTCCGGGGCGAGGTGGTCGGCTTCGGCAGCCGCGTTCTGGATAACTCCCTGCCCAAGTACATGAACACCACCGAGACCCCTGTCTACAGCAAGCGCCACAATCTGTACGGCCTGAATCTGGCCAAAAAGACCAAGCGGCCCAACATTATCCTCTGCGAGGGCAATATCGACGTCATCACCCTCCACCAGGCGGGCTTCGATAATGCCGTGGCCTCCATGGGCACCGCGCTGACGACGGAGCAGATCCGCCTGCTCAGCCGCTATACCAAGGAGCTGGTGCTGTGCTATGACAACGACAGCGCCGGACAGAACGCCACCCAGAAGGCCATCGCCCTGCTGGAAAAGAGCGAGTTCTCCGTCCGGGTGCTGCAGCTGCCCCGCCGCCTGGAAAACGGCGAATATATCAAGCAGGATGTGGATGACTTCATCAAGCTCCACGGTCCCGCCGCCTTCGAGGCCATTCTCAACGGCAGCGCCAACCAGATGGACTTCCGGATGGACGCTGTAGCCGCCAAATACGACCTGCAGGACCCGGAGCAGCGGGTAGCCTATGCCGAGGAGATCAGCCAGCTCATCGCCTCTGTCCCCAACGCGGTGGAGCGTGAGGTATATGCCGGCCGGGCCGCGGAGACCATCGGTGTCTCCCGGGACGCTATGCTGCTGGAGGTCAAGCGGTCGCTGGGAAAGAAGCGAAGCATCGATAAGCGGGAGCTGAAGCGGGAAAATCTGAATCTCAGCGCCCTGCGGCAGCCTCGTGAGCGCTCCCTGCACTACGAGGACGTGCGCTCCGCCATGGCGGAGGAGGGCGTGCTGCGGCTGCTCTTCAAGGACAGCACGCTGGCCCAGCAGTGCCGCGAGCTGACCCCGGAGGAGTTCAGTTCCCCTCTGCTGGGGCAGATCTACCGCCTGCTGCTGGCGTGCTATGCCGACGGTCAGGCGCTGTCCATCTCCAGTCTGGAGGGCCAGCTGACACCAGAGGAGGTCTGGCATTTGACCACTCTGCTGCAAAAACCGGAATCCCTCGCGGGAGCGGACCGCTCCCTGCCGGATTATATACATATTATCAAGGGATCTGCACAAAAACGCCGCGGCATCACCGAGGAGGACCCTCTGCTGGCGGCACAGCGAAAGTATAAAGAAAAAAAGGGTTATGGAGGAAAGCAACATGGCTAAGAAGAAGGAAGAAGTGGTCACCGAGGTCAAGAAGGCCGAGGGCGACAAGAAATACAGCAGACTGCCTGACAAGGTCGTGACGGGTCTGCCCGCCGCCGCCATCCTGCTGGCTAACGAGAAGGTCATGGACCTGTTTGCCCGGGGCAAAAAGCGGGGCCGCCTGGACTCCTCGGAGATGATGGATGTTCTGGATGAGATCGAGCTGGACAGCGAGCAGATGGAGAAGATCTACGACTCTCTGGAGGCTCTGAGCATCGAGATCGGCAGCGAGGAGGACATTCTCCCCGAGCTGCCCGACGATGCCGAGCCCCATGTGGACGAGATCGCTGAGATCGAGGAGGAGGAGCTGGTCGACCCCAACACGCTGGTGGACAGTTTCTCCATCGACGACCCCGTTCGCATGTACCTGAAGGAGATCGGCAAGGTCCCCCTGCTGTCCCCCGACGAGGAGACTGAGCTGGCCCAGAAGATGAGCGCCGGCGCACTGGCCAAGGAGCAGCTGGAGGAGATGGGCGAGGACGCCTTCTCCCCCGAGGACCTGGCCCAGATGAAGAAGCTAATCAAGAGCGGCGAGCGGGCCAAGCAGAAGCTGGCCGAGGCCAACCTGCGTCTGGTGGTCTCCATCGCCAAGCGCTATGTGGGCCGCGGCATGCTGTTCCTGGACCTGATTCAGGAGGGCAACCTGGGCCTGATCAAGGCCGTGGAGAAGTTCGACTACACCAAGGGCTATAAGTTCTCCACCTATGCCACCTGGTGGATCCGTCAGGCCATCACCCGCGCCATCG
>CAYSDG010000013.1:0-31785 GCA_964429705.1 uncultured Oscillospiraceae bacterium
GACCACCGAAATGGTGAAGACCATGAACAAGGACGCCATCATCTTCGCCTGCGCCAACCCCACCCCCGAGATCTTCCCCGACGACGCCAAGGCTGGCGGTGCCCGCGTGATTTCCACCGGCCGCAGCGACTACCCCAACCAGGTCAACAACGTGCTGGCCTTCCCCGGCATCTTCCGCGGTACCTTCGATGTGCGCGCCAGCGACATCAACGAGGAGATGAAGATGGCCGCCGCTGAGGCTCTGGCCGGCCTGATTTCCGACGAGGAGCTCAACGAGGAGTACATCATCCCCAAGGCCTTCGATCCCCGCGTTGGTCCCACCGTGGCCAAGGCTGTCGCCGAGGCCGCCCGCCGCTCCGGCGTGGCCCGCATCTAAGTCCGTATAAAAAAGCTGCTGCACCTGGAGGTGCAGCAGCTTTTTTCATTTCGAAAGAAATTTTTTAAAATACCGGGTAGCCACAATGTCGAACGCCGGGATGGCGAGATCATAGACCACAAACATCAGATTGGCCATCACCAGCAGCAGCACGATCATCCATGTCTCCGCGCTCTCCGGCACCAAAATCATCATCACCACTGCCTCCAGCGGCACCGCCACGGCGTTGAAGATCACCAGCTTCAGCAGCATCCGGGGGAGCCTTCTCAGCTTCTGCAGCGAGGGCCGCAGGATCGGATACCAGCCAAAGAGAAAAGCGAACATCAGCTTCTCCTCCACATCGGGGACCAGGAAAAAGCTCAGTACGCTGATGGCCACCCACAGCATAGCCTGATAGCCTCTCCCCCACTCCTTTCCCAGCGGGATCAGGCACCAGCCCACCAGCATGGGCGCGGCATACACCCCCAGACCGAGCACCGAACCCAACAGCAGCAGCACCACGCCCAGGGCCGTTACGATGCCGCCCAGGGCAACTTTTTTTGTAGAACGTCTCATGATACCTCTCCTTGCTCCCGCAGCGGCAGATCCCGGAAGATCGCTGCCGCCGCCTCTGTGTACTCCTCAGGCCGCCGGGCCTTCATCAGCCGCTTGCCATACTTCTCGCTGCCCGCAAAGACACACAGCAGATAGCTCCATAGCTCCTTCATCCGGCGCACCGCGTTGTTTCTGTCGCCAAACTGCTGGACATAGCTCTCCAGCAGCTGGTCGTGGAAGGCACGCAGCGTCTCCCTGCTCCCCGCCGTGCCGTATTTTACCCGCCCTGCCAAAAACGGATCGGCGATCAGCCCCTGCCCTACCATGATGGCGCGCAGCTGGGGGTACTTTTCCGCGCAGGCGGCGCAGTCCGCCGCCGTCAGCAGTCCGCCGTTATAGCTGACCGGGTTCCGGCTGCTGGCCAGCGCCCTTTCAAAATACCCGACCCGCACCGGATGGCGGTAAAAATCCTGCCGCACCCGGGGATGGATGATCAGCTCCGCCAGGGGATAGCGGTCATAGATCTCCAGAATGGGGCCGAACTCCTCCGGATCGTCCATCCCCAGCCGGGTCTTGACCGAGACGGCGCAGGGAGCCTTGGCAAACACCGCCTCCAGAAACCGGTCCAGCCCCTGCAGATCCGCCAGCATCCCGGCTCCCTTGCCCTTGGCCGTGACAGTCCCGGAGGGGCAGCCCGCGTTCAGGTTCACCTCTCCATAGCCCATGGCGTGGAGCTCCCCCGCCATCCAGAGGAAGTCCTCCGGCACCTTTGTCAGGATCTGGGGCACCACATGGGCGCCGCCGTTGTGCTCCGGCAGGATCTCCCGCAGCTCCCGGGGCGTGAAGAGATGCTCCTTCGTAGGGGACAGAAATGGGGCGTAGTAGCGGTCTACGCCGGGAAAATATTGGTGGTGCAGGCGGCGAAATGCCGCACCGGTGATCCCCTCCATGGGGGCAAGATCCAGATACATAGGTCCTCCGTGCATATGCGCCATTTTATGTTGCCCTATCATAGCATATTTTCAACTATCGCGCAACCCGGCCCGCGGGGATTTTGCTCCTCGCCGCGTTCTCCCCGGCGTTCACGATATGGAAACGGCACAGGAGGGCAGCGCCCATGCGCCGCCCTCCTGTTTTGATGTCACGGTTCAAATCTCTCCGCAACAGACCGCATATGTTCTGCGATCTTCAGCCCCTGCGGGCAGTGTTTTTCACAGTTATGGCAGTCCAGACAGCTGGACGCTTTCCCGGATGTAAGGACCAGCTGCTGATAACTGGGGCTGATCTTCCAGTCATCGTCCGGACAACGGGAGACCTCGTTATACAGCTTGATGCACTGAGGGATCCGGATGTTCTGCGGACAGTGGGGTACACAGTACTGACAGCCGGTACAGGCCACCGCCGTCTGCTTTTCGATCACGGTAGCCACCTGCCGCAGCAGGGCCTTCTCCTCCTCCGTCAGGGGCTGGAAGGGCCGCACGTTGGCCTCCACCTGCTCCAGCGCACCCATGCCGCTGAGGCAGACCTCCACCTCCGGCAGGGACTGCACGAAGCGCAGCGCCCAGTCAGCCGGAGTCCAGTCCGGATGGACCTGACGCAGCAGTGTCTCCGCCTCCGGCGGCAGCTGAGCCAGGGTTCCGCCCTTCACCGGCTCCATGACCACCACCTTCTTCCCATGGCGGACACAGGTCTCATAGCACCTGCGGGACTCGATCCCTGCGGATTCCCAATCCAGATAGTTGATCTGCAGCAGCACCAGGTCCACCTCCGGGTGAGCGGACAGGATCTCCTCCAGCAGCGCGGCGCTGCCGTGGTAGGAGAAGCCGATGCGCCGGGCCAGGCCCTCCGCCTTCTTCTCCCGCAGGAACCGAAACTCGTCATAACGCTCCGCGATGGCGTAATGCTTGTCGTTGAGCCAGTGGAGCATCAGTACATCGAAGTAGGACACACCGCAGCGGCGCAGCTCCTCGTCGAAGTACCGCTGGCAGTCCTCGTAACACCGAAAGAGATACCCCGGCAGCTTCTCCGCCAGTTGAAAGGAGCTGCGCTCCTTCCGCTGTACCACACACCGGCGGATACCCTCCTCGCTGCTGCCGTCCAAATAGGTGTAGCAGGTGTCAAAATAAGTCCCGCCGCTCGCCATAAAACAGTCTACCATAGCGTTAAGGGTCTCCCAGTCGTAGGCATCCCCCTTCTTGGGCAGACGTAAAAAACCAAATCCCAGTTTATTGATCATATCAAATCTCCTGATGCGCTGCGGCATGTTCAAAGTGGTCGTAGTATCTGGAGGTATACTGGCGCAGCAGCATCAGCAGGCCCCGCACACACAGCTCCACCGCCATGGCGACCCATGCGCCGTGGAGCCCCATGGGACCCACCAGCAGCACGATCAGGCCCAGGCGCACCACCCAGACGCTGCCCAGGTTCAGCAGGCTGGGCACCAGCGTGTCGCCCACGCCCCGCAGCGCGCCTGCCGCCACCATGGACACCGCGAAAAGCGGCTCCGCCAAAAGCTCGATGCGCAGCACCTCCACCGCCAGCTCCCGCACCGCAAGGTCCGGTGTCATCAGCATAAAGATCAGCGGGCAGCAGAGCATCATCGTCGCACCGGTCAGCGTCATGATCACCGCGCCCATGGCGATGCAGATATTGCCGTAGCGCTTGGCCAGCTTCACCTCGCCCGCACCCGCGCTGCGGCCCACCAGGGTCGTGGCGGCGTTGGCGATGCCGTAGCCCGGCATATAGCACAGCCCCTCCGCCGTCACGGCGAAGGAATTTGCCGCAATGGCCACCGCGCCCAGGGGCGCGATAATGGCCGTGGAGACCACCATAGCGCCGTTCATGGCCACCTCCTGCACCGCCACCGGCGCGCCGATGCGCAGCGCGGTACGCAGCACCTTCCGATCCAGCGTAAATTTCTCAGCCCGGCGCAGGCAGAGCGGCCCGGAGCGCAGGCAGCAGCGCCACGCCATCAGCAGGCTCACCACTACGCAGGCCAGCGTTGTTCCCAGACCGGCCCCCAGCACGCCGAAGCGGGGGATAAAAATGGCATTGAACACCACATCCAGCACACACATCACCCCGTTGAGGATGCTGGGTGTCACCATGTCGCCGCTGCACTGCAAAAAGGAGGAGGTCAGGGAGTTGAGCTGTGAGAAGGGCAGCATCAGGGAAAACATGACAAAATAGGCGGAGGCATCCGACAGAATGTCCTCGCCGCCCCCCAGCCAGCCCGGCAGCGGGCCGCTGATCAGCAGCCCCAGCAGGCACAGAAGCCCCGAGACCACCAGCGCGCTCAGCAGGCCGTGGCGCACCACGCTGCGGGCCTCTCTGTCTCTGCCGCCGCCGATCTGGTGGGCTACCTGCACGGAGAAGCCCGCACTCACCGCGTAGGTGACACCGTTCAGGAGCCAGGTGCTGGTGGACACCAGGCCGATGGCCGCGGAGGCGTTGGCCCCCAGACCGCCCACCATGGCGGAGTCGATGTACTGCATGGCAATGGTCGTGATCTGCGTCAGGATGGCGGGCAGACTCAGCCGCCAGACCTGCTTCACCTGAGGCTTCAGCTCAGTCCAATTCAGTCGCTTCATGTTCTTCCTCCTGCTCGTGATAGGTCCCGGTCATGAAAAATTCCTTCATCACCGTGGCAAACCGGTTCAGCTCCGCCACAAATTGCGGCTCCCGGCCCTGAAAATACCGCTGGAACAGCTCCTCCTCCGCCGCGTAGACGGGGGCCAGCACCTGGTCGGCATATTCCTTCCCTGCCGCGGTCAGCTCCACGTACAGCTCCCGCCGGGTACCCGGCACCGGGCGCAGGGTCACATAGCCCAGCCGCTGCAGCTCCTTGACCTGGGTGTTCACTGTGGTGCGGGGAAAGTTCCAGTCCCAGCAGATCTGGCTCTGGGTGTGGGCCTTTCCATCGTTGATGGCGGAGAGGACCCACAGCATGGTGGGCGGGATCCCCGCATCCTTTGAAAATACATCATAGGCACCGTCGATGCGGTACACCGCCTCGCCCAGCAGCCGGTAAAACGAGAAACGATCCATCCTTCCCTCCAAATGTCCGAATTCGTATTTCAAGATAGCATAGTTTGGCACTTTTGTCAACATATGGCGGACAATGATCTGAAATCCTGCGTCATCCCGCCCTGCGTTGGCGACAAATGTCCCCGACCCCGGGCAGCAAAAAGAGCGGGCCGATCCTTGGATCGGTCCGCTCTCATATGCTGTCATATGATCTGGATCAGAAATACTCCTCCAGCTCCGCGTCAGTATTCAGGAATGCCTTATAGGCGCGATAGGTCTCGTACACATCCGCCTTGCTGGCCAGCTCATAGGGGGCGTGCATGCTCAGCAGCGCCACGCCAAAATCCAGCACCTGCATGCCGTACGCCGCGGCAAAGGGGGCAATGGTACCGCCGCCGCCCTGGTCGATCTTTCCGAACTCACCGGCCTGCCAGGTGACGCCCGCCTCGTCCATGACCTCCCGCATGTAGGCCATCAGCTCCGCGCTGGCGTCGTTGGCACCCTTCTTGCCCATGGAACCGGAATACTTCAGCATCACAGGGCCGCGGCCCAGATGGGTGGCGTTGTTGCTCTCATAGGCCTCGGGATAGCTGGGATCGAAGCCCACAGTGACATCGGCGGAGAGCATCTTGGCGTTCTCCAGCGCCAGGCGCAGCGCCGTATGGCTCTTCTCCCCCATCAGCTCCACCACGCGGGCAGTGACATTCTCCATAAAGCGGGAATTCATGCCCTGACCAGTAGAACTGCCGACCTCCTCCTTGTCCGCAAAGAGGACGCAGGTGGTGTAGGCGGGCTTCTCCGTCTCCAGGATGGCCTGGAGGGCGGTGTAGGCGCAGATGCGGTCATCGTGGCCATAGGCCGCGATCATGCCGCTGTCAAAGCCCACATCCCGGGCCTTACCGGCGGGGACCAGTTCCAGCTCCGCGCTGACCAGGTCCGTCTCCGTAACGCCATAGCGCTGGTGGAGCAGCGCCAGCACGCCCTGCTTGACCTGGCGGCCATCCGCGCCGGGAATGGAGCCGCAGATCACATTCAGGTGCTCGCCGTCGATACCATCCGCCATGGGCTTTTTGACCTGGTCGGCACTGAGGTGCTTGGGCAGGTCGCTGATATAAAAGACAGGGTCGCTCTCGCTCTCACCGATGGAGACGGCGATCTTCTCCCCGCCCTTCTTCACGATAACGCCGTGGAGCGCCAGAGGCAGCGTCGCCCACTGGTACTTCTTCACGCCGCCATAATAGTGGGTCTTGAGATAGACCACGCCGTCCTTCTCCTGGATGGGGTTGGGGCGGCCATCCAGCCGGGGCGCGTCGATATGGGAAGCGATCATATGCAGGCCCTGGGTGACAGGCTTGGAGCCCACCACAAAGAGCGCGGCTGCGCGGCCCCGGCGCAGGGCATAGACCTTGTCGCCGGGCTGCAGAGCGCCGCCCGCCTGATAGATCTCGTCCAGGTCCCGGAAACCGGCTGCCTTAGCCCGCACAATAATCTCATCCGCAGTCTCCCGCTCCGTCTTGCACTGGTCCAGAAACTGCTTGTAGAGCGCGGAAAAGCTCTGGATCGCCTGATGATCCGGCTCCGTGCTCCAGACAGACTGATACACGTTTTCAAAATTCTGATTTGTCATCGTTTTTCCTCCCTGTTTGAAGGCAGGTCTCACCGCTGCTTGCTCAGCTCCAGCTCCACCTCAAAGGAATATTTACTGGCCTCATAGGTAAGGACCATGAACTCGATGAGGTTCTTCCGGCTGTCATAGGCCTTGCGCACCACCCGCAGCACAGGGCTGCCCTCCGCGATACGCAGGCTGGCGGCCTCGTCCGCATCGGCCCCGGCGGCGCTGATGCTCTGCCGACCGCGGCCCAGCTCCATGCCCAGCTTATTCTGATAGATCTGGTAGACGGTGTTGACCTCTACCTCCTCTTTCGTCATTTGTGAGAAAAATCTTTGGGGCAGATACATGGAGGTCACAGCCGCAGGCTCCCCCTCCACTGCCACCACACGGCGGACAAAGAGACAGTTTTCACCCAGCTCCTCCTTGACATCATGAGGCAGCCAGGCAGGTGTCTCCATCAAAAAGAAATCGGGGACCATGACCTCTTTTTCCACGCCCATGCTGTCCAGCAGATTGCTGATGCCCGTCAGGTCATGCAGCTGGTCCACCAGCATGGTCCGGCGCACGAAGGTGCCCTTCCCCTGGTGGATGTCCACCAGCCCCTCCTTCTCCAGGAGCTGGGCCGCGGTGCGGATGGTGCGCAGACTGACGGAAAACCGCTCCGCCAGCTGGGCATGGGTCCCAATACAGCCGTGTTCACCATATTGCTTCGCCAGTATCTCCTCCCGCAGCTTATCCGCTACCTGGGCGTAAAGAGGCGTACTTATATTCTTATCAACCATACCGTTCCTTACTTTCCACGATTGAATGTTTACCATAAGAATACCAAAAGATAACAGTTTTGTCAAATTCTGCGGGGCGATCCCATCGAATCTATTTCTAAATTCGATACAGACCGCCCCGCCGCTTATACAGCTTTTTATCTTTTTCGCCGCTTTATGCCAGAGCATCCACCGCGCTGCGCAGTGCTGCCGCAAAGCGCTGGATCTGCTCCGCGGTGATCACATAGGGGGGCTTGAGGGTGACGCAGTTCTCCACGTGACCCACAAAGCAGCCCGCCTCCGCCAGCAGCTTGCAGACTCTGGCGCAGTCCTCGCCGCGCTTGAACTCCACCGCTGCGGCCAGGCCGATGCAGCGCACATCCAGCACGCACTCCGCCTCCGCCACAGGCTGCATGCTGTCGGCCAGGACTCTGCTGACAGCCTTGACATGGTCCAGAAGACCGCTCTCCAGCTGCTCAAACACCTGGCAGGCAGAGGCGCAGGAAATGGTATCATCTCCCACACCGCCGGCCAGCGCGGGCAGAGCGGCGCTGTCGGGCAGCTCCCGCATCAGCAGCGCGCTGATGTGCATCCCGTTGCCCAGGCCCTTGCCCAGCAGCAGGATGTCAGGCTCCACGCCCAGACGCTGGTAGTTGTACATGTCGCCGCTGCGGCCCATGCCGGACTGGTTCTCGTCCATGATGAAGAGCATCCCCTGCTCATGGGCCCAATCATAGAGGGCCTTCATATAGCCCGCCGGAGGCAGGTCGATGCAGGCACCCTGATAGGGCTCCACGATCACAGCCGCCGCGTCCTCCGCGGAGCCGAAGTGGTACTGCTTCTTGGCGTACTCCAGACAGGGATAGCTGCCATTGCCGCAGTCGCCCTTGTTGGGGCAGTGGGCACAGCGGGGATAGGGCACCAGCACCGCACCCGGGGCCAGCGCGCCGTGCTTCACCTTGCGCCGGGGCAGACCGGACATGGAGGCGCTGTAGTAGGTGCGGCCGTGGATGCTGTTCCAGAAGGAAATGACTTCGCTGCGGCCGGTCATATACTTGGCCAGGCGCACCGCCCACTCCACCGCCTCAGAGCCGGATGTGGTCAGATGGATGCCTTTGAAGGCGCCGTCCGTGGTGCGCACAAAGTGCTCATAAAGTCTGGCCTTGGCCTCACTGAAGCCCACCTTGTGGGTGGTGATGCCGCTGACCGCCTCGCCCATCGCCTGGATATAGCGTTCGTTCTTCTGGCCCAGCACCTGGCACATCTCGTTCAGGTCCAGGTAGCTCCGGCCCTGCTCGTCGATATACTCCGCACCGTTGACCTGGACGATCTGAATGGACTTGGCCGCCGCCACAGGCGCCAGCAGGTCATACTGTGCGATTTGTTCGATTTCGTTTTGATTCATGAAAAATTCCGCCTAACTGTTTACCATCTTTGATCCTGCTTGGGGTCCCAGGGCACAAAATGCTCCAGGAACTCGCAGATACCGTCCACCATGGCCTGCAGGATCACCTCGCCCTTTTCCTTGGTGGCCAGAGTGCTGTTGCCGTTGATGCCGTGGGGGGTGAGCATGGGGCTGGGGAAGTCCACCTTCATCTGCCCGTTGACCTTACAGCCGGGGAAGATCTCCGTATACTCCTCCACCGCTTTATCCATATGGACCAGGTCCGGGCGCACCACCAGCATGGTGGAGGTCTCGCCCTCGTCGCCGTGACCGCCCTTCTTCTGCTGGCAGACAGCCTTTTCCGCGTCGGCCATCAGGCCGAAAATGTTGGTGACGCCCACCTTCAGACCATAGTGGTTGTTCAGGTCGCGGCTGAGCAGCACCAGCGGCGGATGGGTGGACACACCGCCGTCGATGATCAGGAACTTCTTCACGCCGTGCTTGGCAAAGCTGAGAAGAATGTCCTTGACATAATTGGTAAAGTGGTCATGCTCGATGCTGACAGAGCCCTTCCACTCCACAAAGGCGGGGAAATAGGCGTAGGGCAGCGTGGGCAGCGTCACCACATCGCAGCGCTCCGTCACCTGCTGGGCCAGCCAGTCCGTGATAAAATAGTCCGTACCCATGGGCAGATGATAGCCGTGCTCCTTGGAGCCGCCGCCGATGGGCAGCACCACCACCGTGTTGTCGGTGACGACGGACTGCACCTGCTCATAGGTCAATTCCTTGATATGATATCCCATAGGTTCCTCCTGTCAGACCTTTCCGAAGGTCACTAACCGCTCAAAGTTACCGGAGAAGATCAGCTCCTGCTGGGCCTCCGGCAGTCCCGCGCGGAGAATATGCCGGATCTGCTCGCCCATGATGTCCTCCTTCCCCTCCGCATCGAGGAAGAAGGGGAAGTCAGAGCCGTAGAGCACCCGCTCTGCGCCGACCTTGTTCACCGCTTCAGTCACCACCTCGCTCTGACGAACGGTGGAGGTGTCGAAAAATACGTTTTCAAAGGGCCGCAGCGCCTCAATGACCTGCAGCATGAATGCCACATTGTCGGGCTTCGCGCGCCCCATATGCGCCACCTGGATCTTCAGCCGGGGAAAGTTCCTCACCAGCTCTGTCACATAGTCGATCCGCCGGTCAGCATGGGTGTGCAGGAGAAAGATCAGCTCCCGCTCCTGCAGCTCAGCGCAGATCTCCTTGCGGGCCGGGGTCAGGACCGTGTCGTGGAGCACGATATGCTGCTTCAGACCAACGATCTCACCGGCACGGCGGCTCAGAAGCCCGGGATCCGTCTCATCCAGGATCGCATAGGGGTAATACCTGCCCGGGTGCGCCCTGGCATAGTCGATACAGAGTTGATTTTCCCGCTCCTTATCTACCTCACGGAAGACAAAGGGCACCAGCACGGATCGCTCCACCTGGTGCTCCTGAAAGCGTGCCTCATAGTCATCCATGCGGTCAAACTGGACCATGCTGTAGCAGGGGAACTGCCGGCGCAGAGCAGAGCTCTCCGCCATCGGCTTCAGTTCTCCCGCGTGCCCATAGTGCAGATGGGCATCGCAGATCCTCATTTCGCGGTACCATCCAGCCCGTTGATCTCCTCAACGCGGTGGCAGGCGACAAAGTGCTCAGGCATGACCTCACGCAGCGTGGGGTTCTCCTGGTGGCACTGCTCACAGGCATAGGGGCAGCGGGGTGCAAAGCGGCAGCCGGGCTTGGGGTTGATGGGAGAGGTGATCTCACCCTTCAGCACGATGCGCTCTGGGCGGCTGTCGATGTTGATGGTGGGGATGGCGCTGAGCAGCGCCTTGGTATAGGGGTGCAGCTGGGCCTTGAAGAGGTCCTTGGTGGGACACTTCTCCACCATGCTGCCCAGATACATCACGCCGATCTCCGTGGAGATGTGCTTGACAACGCTCATGTCGTGGGTGATGAACATATACGTCAGCTTCTTCTCCTCCTGCAGGTCCATCAGTAGGTTCAGGACCTGGGCCTGGATGGACACATCCAGAGCAGAAACAGGCTCGTCGCAGACGATGAACTTGGGGTTCAGGGCCAGGGCGCGGGCAATACCAATACGCTGGCGGCGGCCGCCGTCCAGCTCATGGGGATAGGAATCGGCCACACGCTGGGCCAGGCCGACGGTATCCATCAGCTCCTGGACGCGGGCATCCAGGCCCTTGGTCTCGTGGTGGCTGCGCAGAGGCTCAGCGATCGCGTCGAACACGGTCATACGGGGGTTCAGGCTGGAGAAGGGATCCTGGAAGATCATCTGAATATCCCGGTTGTACTTCTTCAGCTCAGCCTTCTTCAGGCGGGACACATCCTTGCCGTCAAAGAAGATGGTGCCATCCGTGGGCTGCAGCAGCTGCACGATGGTGCGGCCCAGCGTGGACTTACCGCAGCCGGACTCGCCCACGATGCCGAGGGTCTGGCCCTGGTCGATGGTGAAGGAGACGTCATCCACAGCGTGCAGCATACCCCTGGGGGTCTTAAAATACTTCTTTAAGTTCTTGACTTCCAGCAAAGTGCTCACTGTGCAGTCACCTCCTCAACAAAATGGCAGCGGACAGTATGGGTACCGCCCACGTTCTTCAGCTCGGGCTTCTCCGCGCGGCACTTGTCCGTGGCCTTGGAGCAGCGCTCCGCGAAGGGGCAGCCCTTGGGCTCGATGGAGGGATCGGGCAGCATGCCGGGGATGGGCTGCAGGCGGTCCACATCGCTCTCCAGATCAGGCAGAGAGCCGAACAGGCCCAAGGTATAGGGGTGCAAGGGCTTCTTGTAGATCTCCCGCAGGGTACCGTACTCCATGATGCTGCCGCAGTACATGATGGCCACCTTGTCGCACATCTCGGCCACGACGCCCAGGTCGTGGGTGATGAGGATGGTGGAGGTACCGAACTTCTTCTTCAGGTTGCGCATCAGCTCCAGCACCTGGGCCTGAATGGTCACGTCCAGAGCGGTAGTGGGCTCGTCAGCGATCAGCAGCTCGGGGTTGCAGGCCAGCGCGATGGCGATGACCACGCGCTGCTTCATGCCGCCGGAGAACTGGTGGGGATACTCACCGGCACGCTCGGCAGGGATGCCGACGGTCTCCAGCATCTCACCGGCGCGCTCCCAGGCCTCCTTCTTGCTGCACTTCTCATGCAGCTTGATGACCTCGGCGATCTGCTCGCCCACGGTCAGGACGGGGTTCAGGGCGGTCATGGGGTCCTGGAAGATCATGGAGATGCACTTACCGCGAATATCACGCATGGCAGCGTCGCCGATCTCCAGAAGATTGATGTTGTCAAAGATGATCTCGCCAGAGGAGTACACGCCCTGAGGGTCGGGCAGCAGGCGCATGATGCCCAGCGCGGTGGTGGTCTTACCGGCGCCGGTCTCGCCCACCAGGCCCAGGCACTCGCCCTTTTCCAGGCTCAGATCCACGCCGTTGACGGCGTAGACATAGCTGATATCGGTCTTATAGCCGATAGACAGGTTCTTGATTTCCAACAAATTACTCATTTTCGCTCACCTCAGCTTCTCATACGGGGATCCAGGGCGTCACGCAGACCATCGCCCACCATGTTCAGCGCCAGGACCACCAGTGCGATAGCGCAGCCGGGGAACACCAGCAGATAGGGATAGTTGCGGATCTCGCCGCGGGCAGCGGACAGCATGGAGCCCCACTCAGGCGTGGGAGGCTGAACGCCCAGGCCCAGGAAGCTCAGGCTGGAGGCGCTCAGGATAGCCAGGCCCAGACCCAGCGTGACCTGGACGATCAGAGGAGCCAGGATGTTGGGCAGAACGTGACGGGTGATGATGCGGACATCGGAGCAGCCGCTGAGGCGGGCAGCCTCAATGTACTCAGAGCCGCGGATAGACATGATGGACGCGCGGGTGATACGGGCATAGGCGGGGATGGAGGAGATACCCATTGCCAGGGTCAGGTTGAAAAGGCCGGTACCCAGGGCGGAGGTGATAACGATAGCCAGCAGAACGCTGGGGATAGCCATCATCATATCAATGATTCGCATGATCACAGAGTCATAGGCACCGCCATAGAAGCCGGCGATGCAGCCCAGGATGATGCCCAGCACCAGAGAGATGGCGACGGAGGCAAAGCCGATGGTCAGAGAGGCGCGGCCGCCGTAGATCACGCGGCTGAACTGGTCACGGCCGGTGGCATCGGTGCCGAAGGGGTGCTCCAGGCAGGGGGACTGATAGACGTTCTCCAGATCCTGCGCATCGTAGTCATAGGGGGCAATAAAGTCGGCAAAGACAGCAGCCAGAATGAACACCAGCAGAATAATGATGCCCAGAATGGACAGCTTATTCTTCAGGAAGCGGCGCATTGCGTCGGACTGCATAATGCCCTTCTTCTTCGTTTTATTTTCCACTCTTCTTCCCTCCCGACTTTTTCAGTGCGCCGAAGATACGAGGATCCACCAGGCCGTAGACCAGGTCGACGCACAGGTTCACAAGGCCGTAGATCACGGCAATAAAGATAACGCCGCCCTGAACGACAGGGATGTTCTTCACGGAGCAGGCGTCCACCAGCATCTTGCCCAGGCCGGGGATGGCGAACACGGTCTCCAGAACGAACACGCCGCCCAGCATCTTGCCGAACTGGTTGCCCATCAGAGTGACAACGGGGATCAGTGCGTTGCGCAGAGCGTGCTTGACGATGACCACGTTCTCCTTCAGGCCCTTGGCGCGGGCAGTGCGGATGTAGTCCTGACGAATGACCTCCAGCATGTTGGAGCGGGTGGTACGCAGGATACCGGCCACGCAGCTGAGGCCCTCGGACAGAACGGGCAGCACCAGGTACTCAGGGCCATAGAAGCCGGAGGCGGGGAACCACTTCAGCTTCAGAGCGAACTGCACGATGAGCATCAGAGCCATCCAGAAGCCGGGGATGGCCAGGAAGATCAGAGCGATGACCATGCAGATGTTATCCAGGAAGCTGTACTGCTTGATGGCACAGATGATACCCAGCGGGATACCGATCAGACCGGCCACCAGCGTACACAGGATCGCCAGCTCCACCGTAACGGGGAAGCGGTCCTTGATCTCGCTGACAACGTCCTTCTTGTTGACCCAGTTGTAGCCGAAGTCAAACTTGGTGACGATGCCCTTGATGTAATCAAAGAACTGAACAAAGAAGGGGTCGTTCAGGCCGACCTCCTCGCGCATTGCGTCCACTTCCTCCTGGCTAGCCATATCGCCCAGGATCGTACGGATGGGATCGTTAGGGGAAAGACGCAGGATGGTAAAGACGATAAAAACAACGCCAAGGATGACTGGGATCAGCATCAAAAGGCGCTTGGAAATATATTTTCCCATAAATCGTTCCTTTCTGATTCTTAAAAAAAGGGGTGCTGTTAAACAGCACCCCTTTCATTGCAGCAATTACTCGGCAAAGGTGATGTATGCGAAGACGGGGCTCTGGGTGGGCAGGCAGTAGAAACCGCTGATCGCCTTGTTGGCAGAATAGCAGGAAATACCGACGTTGGTCAGAACGTTCACGCACTCATCAGCCAGCAGCTCCTGCAGAGCAACGCAGGCCTCCATACGCTTGGTCTCATCCGTCTCGGAGTCGATGGTCTCGATCAGAGCATCAGCCTCGGGATTGGAATAGAAGGAGCGGTTGGTGGGACCCATGTTGGCGGAGTGGAAGGCAGCGAAGGCCTCGGTAGCGTCGCCGGAGGGAACGGTCCAGCCACCGTAGTACATCTGCTGCTTACCGGTGGTGATAGCATCCAGCCAGTTGGCGAAGTCGGTGACGTTCAGGGTGACCTCGATGCCGATCTCCTTCAGCTGGGCCTGGATCATCTCAGCGACGGTCTGGTTGCCGCTGGTGGTCAGGGTGCAGCTGAAGCCGTCGGGATAGCCAGCCTCGGCCAGCAGTGCCTTAGCCTTCTCCACATCGGTAGCGGCAAACTCGTTCTCCACCTCGCTGTAGCCCCAGATGTCGGGAGCCAGGAAGGACTTGGCCACATCGGCGTAGCCCAGGTAGTTGGCCTTCACGATGGCCTCGTTGTTGATGGCCAGGGAGATAGCCTGGCGGACCTTCACATTGTTGAAGGGCTCCAGGGAGCAGTTGAAGGACAGGTAGTTGGTGTTCAGGATCTGAATGACCTGCAGGTTGACCTCGTCGCTCTCCTCGGCGTTGCCGCAGTCGGAGACGGAGATCATAGCCACGTCAGCGCTGCCAGCCTCGGCCTCGATAGCGCGGGTGGAAGCCTCGGGGATGTAGCGCATCAGCAGGGTGTCGAAGTTGATCTCGCCGCCCCACCACTCGTCGTTGGCCTCCATCTTGACATAGTCGCCGGTAGCCCACTCAATGAACTTGAAGGGGCCGGTACCAACGGGGTTGGTGTTGTAAGCGTCCTGACCGATCTCCTCCATGGTCTCCTTGTCCACGATGGAAGCGATGTCCAGGGTGCAGACATTCAGGAAAGCGGGATAGGGCTCGCTCAGAGCGATGGTGATGTTGTAGTCATCCTCGATGACGCAGTTGGCCACATCGACAGGGCCGATGGTGGAGGCGCTGGCGTCGCTGGTGGTGTTCTGCTCAAAGGTGTACAGAACGTCCTCGGCGGTGAAGTCGTTGCCGTTGTGGAACTTCACACCCTCACGCAGCTTGAAGCTGTAGTGAGTCTCGTCGATCTGCTCCCACTCGGTAGCCAGAGCGGGGACCATCTCGAAGTTCTCGTTGCGGCCGATCAGGGGTTCATAGATCTGCTGATAGTAGGGGCCGGAGCCGGTGTCGTTGGACATGTAGGGCACCAGAGCCTTGGGCTCCTTGGCCATGGCGACGATCAGCTGGTCGTGATGGACGTTGCCGGACTGAGCGCCGTCGGTGCTGCTGGAGCCGCTGTTGTCGCCCTTGTTGCCGGCGTTGTTACCGCCGCAGGCAACGAGGGAGAGAATCATGGCTGCTGCCATCAGCATGCAGAGGAATTTCTTCATGATTTCATCCTTCTTCTTTCTCATGTATATTTGAACTCCGCTTGCGCGGGAATTCACGTTGTCAGCTCTCAGGCAAGAGGATGGGCGCGGAACCAGGCGATGACATCGTCGATGTAGCTGGTCCCCTTCAGGGAGTGGTCTGCGCCCTCGTAGATCTTCAGCTCGTGCTCCTTCCCGGCGGCAGTGAGCATCCGGGACATCTCAAAGGACTGGCCGGGGATCACGCGCCAGTCGTCAGTGCCCTGGCAGATCAGCAGCGGGGGGATGATCTTGTCCGCCCAGCAGACAGCGGAGCGCTTGACATACTCATCATGCAGCTCCACCGGGGAGCCGCCGATCAGCTCGTCGCAGTCCTGCCGCATATCGAACTCCTTGCCGTCGAAGCGGTAGTACATAATGAAGCAGTCGGCCACACCGGCACCGATGGTGGCTGCCTTGATGCGGCTGTCCATGGCGCAGGCCCGATAGGTCATCATGCCGCCGCGGGAGTGGCCGGACATATAGACGCCCTCCTGCCGGACGAAGGACAGCTGCAGCACGATGTCGATGAGCTTGATAACATCGTCCACATCGGCTCCGCCGAACTCCTCCCTGCCGGTGCCGCCGCAGTTGCCGCGGTACTGGCTGCCCAGAGAAATGTATCCATAGGAGGCGTACCGGCTGACCCAGATGGGCTGCAGCGTACCGAACTCCCGGTTGCCGCCGCGGTTGAAGATGATGGCAGGCAGCTTGCCCTCGAACTGCTTGGGCAGCGCCAGATAGCCCTCCACCTCACACTCGCCGGAGCGATAGCGCAGGCGGTAGGTGTCCACGGCCGCCGCATAGTCGGCGGGTGTCTCGATCTGCTCCAGGCAGAGGACATCCTCCAGGGCGCGGATCTCCGCGATATATCTCTGCATCTCCTCCATGGTTACCTCCTACATGGTGTATGTGCCGTTTGGATATGTAATGTTACGTAATGAATTGCTTCTATTATGAACGAAATGTGTCTCTCTGTCAAGAGAAAACAAAAATATCGTCGTTCTTTTTGTACATTTATCCAATCTATTCTTATATTTTTTATCTATTTCGACGCTCTGTACTCATTATACATATGTTTCCCGCTAAAATCGTCCGTATATCGAGGACGAACAAAGAAAATCACAGGGGCCGCCCCGCAAAAATCAGGCAGCCCCTGTGATTTTATCAGTTGTCGGCGCGGCATCAGCCCAGCAAAAACGCCTTCAGCTTCTCCACGTCAGTGTTGAGCAGCAGGGCATCGTCTACCCCCAGCTCCTCCAGGAGCCGCCGTGCGGCAGAGAACTCGCCCACCGCGCTGGGATCGTGCGCGTCGGAGTTCACCACCAGCGGCACCCCCTGCTCTATGCACAGCGTCACCATGGTGTGATAGTTCGCCACACAGTTGGGACGATACTCCGGATAGCGCAGAGAGCTGTTGTTGACCTCCAGCGCCACGTTGAAGGCCTTGGCTCCCGCCACCAGCGCCGGATAGTCCATGGGGTACCTGTCGCTGTCCGGATGGGAGATGAAGCGCACCTTGGGATTCTCCATGCAGCGGAGCACGTTGTCCGTGTTCTTCACCGCGCCCTCGTTCTGGTAGCAGTGGCCGTGGATACCGGCAATGGCGTAATCCAGATAGTCCAGATGGCGCTGGTCCAGGGACAGCTTGCCCTCCGCCAGCACATTCACCTCGCTGCCGTAGAGCATCTCCACGCCGTAGAGCACCCGGGGCGCATCCATGAAGTTGCTGAAATACATGGGATCCACCGTGCCGGGGATACCAGGGCCGTGCTCGGTAACGCCGATGAGCCGCAGCCCCCGCTCAGCGGCCTCCGCCGCCAGCTCCCGGATGGTACCGAAGGCGTGTCCGCTGACGATAGAATGCATATGGACGTCTGCAAGAAATGGTTTCATATCTCGTTTCCTTTCTGTCACCCGGCTGTCCCGGGTCTCTTGGCATAACAATAGAAGTATACCCCATTTGCCGAAAAATGGCAATGGACGAAACCGTGCCGCCCTACTTTTTCAGCAACGTTCAGGTCCCGTTCAGTGCCGGGTGCTATGTTCCTTTTGAAACCTCCGCAGCCACGGAGCAAACCACAGAAAGGACATATCCACCACATGAAGCGACTCAATATCCGACCGGAACAGGAGGGACAGCCATGATCTCCGTTTCGCACCTGACAAAATACTACGGCGACCACCTGGCGGTGGACGACATCTCCTTCGAGATCTCCGAGGGACACGTCTACGGCTTTCTTGGCCCCAACGGCGCAGGCAAGTCTACCACCATGAATATCATCACCGGCTGTCTCTCCGCCACAGGCGGCACCGTCCGCATCGACGGCCACGACATCTTCGAGGAGCCCGCTCAGGCCAAGCGCCTCATCGGCTATCTGCCGGAGCATCCGCCGCTGTACATGAACGAGTCCCCGCTGGAGTATCTGCGCTTTGTAGGCGAAGCCAAGGGCCTGCGCCGCGGCGAGCTGGCTGCCCAGGTGGCGGAGGCCATGGAGCGGACCGGCATCACCCATGTTCAGGATCGGCGCATCTCCTCCCTCTCCAAGGGCTACCGCCAGCGGGTGGGCATCGCCCAGGCTCTGCTGGGAAACCCCCGGGTCATCATTCTGGATGAGCCCACCGTGGGACTGGACCCCATCCAGATCATCGAGATCCGGGATCTCATCACCGAGCTGGGCCGCACCCACACCGTTATCTTCTCCTCCCATATTCTGTCCGAGGTCCAGGCCATCTGCGACCAGATCCTGATGATCGCCCACGGAAAGCTGGTGGCCTTTGGCGCGCCGGAGGAGCTGCAGAAGCAGCTGCTGGCCCCCAACGAGCTCGTCCTCACCACCGACGCGGTGGACGGAGAGCTGGAGCATATCCTCCGCGATGTGGCCCACATCTCCCAGGTCACCACCGGCACATCCGACTCCGGATACACCGTGGCCCACATTCAATCCGACTGCGAGGACGCCTATGCCCTGTCCGCCGCAGTGTTCCAGGCCTTTGCCGCCAGCGGCAGGATCCTCTACGAGATGACTCTGAAGAAGGGCAATCTGGAGGATGTTTTCATTGAGCTGACCGAAGCGGCAGACAGCCAGCATACAGAAAGCGAGGTGAGCGAACAATGACCGCTGTTTTCAAGCACGAGCTGCGCGGCTACTTCCAGAGCCTGACCGCCTACGTCTTTGGCGCGTTCCTGCTGGTGTTCGTAGGCATCGGCGCGATGCTGTATAATCTGAACGCCGCCGTCAGCAACTTTGAGTACGTGCTGGATTTCTCCAGCCTGGTGTTTGTTGTGATCGTCCCCATCCTGACCATGCGGGTCATCGCCGAGGAGCGCCGCCAGAAAACTGACCAGCTGCTCTACTCCCTGCCCATCTCCACCACCCAGGTGATCCTGGGTAAATTTTTCGCCCTGCTGACGGTATATCTCCTCCCCCTGTGCGTGATCGCCGTCTACCCCCTGATCTTCGCTCAGTTCGGAGACGTATATCTGCCCACCTCCTACGGCAGCCTCGCCGCCTTTTTCCTGATGGGCGGCGCGCTCATCGCCCTGGGCTTTTTCATCTCCTCCCTGACAGACAGCCAGGGCTTTGCCGCCGGTATCGGCATCGCCGTCATCCTGCTGAACTACTTCAGCGTCAGTCTGGCGGAGTATGTCTCCTCCACCGCCTTCGGCACGGTCATCGTGATCTTCGTTCTGGCGGCGGCGCTGGCATGGGTCGTCCACCGGCTCACCAAAAATGAGACACTGGCCTACGCGGTGGGCCTGGGCCTCATGGCCGCCGCCGTGGTCATCTTCTACGCGGTCCCCGACGCTCTGGAGGGTCTGCTGCCGGACGTGATGCGTACCCTCTCCCTCTTTGACCGCTTCACGACCATCGTAAACGGCGTTTTTGACCTGACAGCTATCGTC
This sequence comes from uncultured Oscillospiraceae bacterium, assembly GCA_964429705.1. Lineage (GTDB taxonomy): Bacteria > Bacillota > Clostridia > Oscillospirales > Oscillospiraceae > Pelethomonas. The sequence continues at coordinate 19,633 of CAYSDG010000013.1, forward strand.
TATTTCCTGTCGGTCACTGTATTTTTCCTGTTCCTGTCGGTGCAGTCCCTTGAGAAACGGAGGTACAACTGATGAAAACGACAAAACGCGCCCAGAGCGATCAGTTGGCCCTTCGCGGCGGCTCCTACTCTCTGGTCATCACCGCCATCGTGCTGGCGATCCTGATCGTTGTGAATATCTTTGTTGCCGCACTGCCCTCCTCCCTGACCAAATTCGACATCAGCGCCAGCCAGCTCTACTCCATCACCAGCAACACCAAGGTGGTGGTGAACGCCCTGGAGCAGGACGTGACCATCTACTGGGTGGTGCAGGCCGACCAGGAGGACGCCGTCATCGAAAATCTGCTGAGCAAATATGAAAGTCTCTCCTCCCACATCAAGGTCGTGAAGAAGAACCCCGATGTGTTCCCCACCTTTACCCAGCAGTACACCAGTGAGGATGTGCCCAACAACTCCCTGATCGTGGAGAGCGGCGAGCGCTATCGCTACGTCAGCTGCAGCGACATCTACGAGACGGAGTTCGACACCTACTCCTACAGCTATGTGACCTCCGGCTTCGACGGTGAGGGCGCCATCACCTCCGCCATCGACTACGTGGTCACCGAGGATCTGCCCCAGCTCTATGTGCTGGAGGGCCACGGCGAGGCGGCGCTGCCCGACACCTTCTCCCAGTCTATCGAGAAGGACAACATCGAGGTGAACACCCTCTCCCTGCTGACGGTGGACGAGATCCCTGAGGAGGCCGACGCCGTCCTGATCTACGCCCCCTCCAGCGACATCTCCGAGATCGAAAAGGCCACGCTGGCAGACTATGCGGAAAACGGCGGAAAGCTGCTGGTGATCTCCGGCCCTGTGGACGGCGCGGAGCTGACCAATCTGAACAGCCTTCTCTCCGACTACGGCGTTACCGTCACCGAGGGCATCGTGATCGAGGGGGACCGCAGCTATTCCGCCTACGGCTATCCCTACGTGGTGATGCCTGACATGGCCAGCTCGGACCTCACCGATCCGCTCATTGAGGCAAGCTACTCCCCCATTCTGCCCATCACCCAGGGTCTGGAGGTGGGCTACTCCGGCACCGGTCTGGTCACCGGGCTGCTGACCACCTCCGACTCCGCCTTCAGCAAGGTGGCGGGCTACGCCCTGGACACCTATGACTACGAGGAGGGGGACATTGAGGGTCCCTTCACCCTGGCCGTGTCCATCGAGACCGGCGGCGCGGGCCAGATCATATGGTTCTCCGTGTCCCAGCTGTTTCTGGACGATCAGTACAACGCCTGGTCCTCCGGCGCCAACGTGGATCTGACCATGAACGCTCTCAGCTCCCTCATCGGCCAGCGGGAGGCCATGGCGATCCGCAGCAAGAGCCTGAACTACAGCTATCTGACCATCAGCGACTCCACCGCGTCTATCCTGAAGACCCTGATGATCGCCGCGCTGCCCCTGCTGTATCTGGGCATCGGCATCTGCGTGGTAATGAGAAAGAGAGGTAAGCAGAATGAAACGGTCTAAACGGATGCTGGCGCTCGTTGCCGTGCTGGCGGCGCTGTGCTGCGCCACCTTTCTTCTGACCCGCTACGAGGAGAAGCAGGAGGACATCCGCAATAGCGATGCCGTCGTGCTGACTATCCCTGCCGACACGGTGGAGAGCCTCTCCTGGTCCTACTCCTCCGCCGGGATGGCCTTCCACCGGGACGAGACCGGCTGGCTGTACGACGGGGACGAGGCCTTCCCCGTGAACGAGGATACCATCAGCAGCATTCTCTCCCACTTCGAGTCCTTCGGCGTGTCCTTCGCCATCGAAAACCCGGAGGATCTGGGGCAGTACGGTCTGGACGACCCGGTGTGTACCATTGCGCTGACCGCCGTCGGAGAGGACCACACCATCGCCCTGGGTGATTTCAGCAAAATGGACCAGCAGCGCTACATAGACATCGGTGACGGCAACGTCTACCTGGTCAGCAGCGACCCCATGGAATATCTCAGCAACGACCTGTCCCGCTTCATCGCCAATGACGATATCCCCGGCTTCGATGCGGTGCAGTCCATCACCTTCACCGGCAGCGAGGACTACACCATTACGATGACCGTGGACAGCGGCGGCAGCTACAGCGCGGATGACATCTATTTCGCTCAGCTGAATGGCCAGGCTCTCCCCCTGGACACCGACGCTGTCACCGACTATCTCAACACCATCACCGCGCTGGACCTGACGGACTACGCGACCTACAGCGCCACAGCGGAGGAGCTGGCCGCATTTGGCCTGGACCAGCCGGAGCTGACCGTCTCCATCGCCTACGACTACACGGACAGCGACAAAAACCAGATCTCCGACACCGCCGTGCTCCACATCGGGCAGAACGCCCAGGAGCTGGCCGCCTGTCAGGAAGCTCTGGCCGACGGCGAGGAGGAGCTTCCCTCCGTCACCAAGTATGTCCGCGTGGGCAACTCCCAGATCGTCTATGTGCTGGACGACCTGGACTACCTCACCCTGGCCGCCGCAGGCTATGACGACCTGCGCCACCGTGAGGTCTTCTGGGCCGGCTTTGACTCCGTCACCCAGCTGGACATCACTCTGGAGGGCGAGACACACACCATCACCGCCGCACCGGACAAGGACGATCAGGACCTGCGGGTCTGGACCTGCGGCGACGAGGAGATCGACATCACCGCCGTACAGGGGGCCGTCAACTCCCTCTCCGCCGACAGCTTCACCCAGGAGGCACCCACCGGCAAGGAGGAGATCCGCCTGACGCTCTATCTGGACAGCGAGGACTTCCCCCAGGTGGACATTGTTCTGTACCGCCATGACGGCAGCCTGTGCCTGGCCCAGGTGGACGGTGAAACCGTCTCCCTGGTGGCCCGCTCCGATGTCATGGAGCTGGTGGAGGCCGTGCAGGCCATCGTGCTGAACTGATTTTCGGCAAAAAGCATCCCCTCCGGCATGGACCGGAGGGGATATTTCTTATTTAAGAAGGCGCATTTTGTTCAGCTGCCGGGGCAGGCCTTCAATAGCGGAGACCTCTGCGGTCCGCTTCCGCCTGCGCAAGCGTATTTCCATCCTGCGCCCACCGGATGATCGTTGCGTCCGACTGGGAACGCACCTTATTCTCCAGGTACTTATCGCACGTATCAGCAAGGTCGTTTATCTCGTTCCTGAATTTTTGGACATCAAATTTTTTCATAACTGCCCCCTGTTTTTCCTACAAAATCAAAGGAAACTCGCCAAAAACACTATTGCGAGCAGAGCCGTGAACAGTATCTCCCGCTTGACGCTGATATAATGGGAAAGCTCATAGAGGCTGTTGCAGTGCGTCAGAAGCACCAGCACCACGATCAGAACCCCCAGCACCCCTGTCGTGCAGAAATACACGCCCGCGGCACCCGCTATCACATACATCATGATCGTCTCGATGAGGTTCCGCTGGGTGATCGTCTGGATCTGCTTGTTGAGCTCCCGCTCCTTCCGCTTCTTGGCGCTGTTCTCAGAAACGACATCCGCTATGTTCTTGGCGGCCTTGCCGTAGCCAATCACCTTTCCCACCTGACTCAGAATCTCCAGAAAATATGCCATATCCTCTCTGCCTTTCGATCATTCACGGGTCCCGCAGGAGTTGCACACTCCCTCGAACCAGGTATATCTGCCGCAAACAGGGCAGCGCTTCCCCTTTCCGCCCATACCGTTGTTGGTGGGCGTATGGATCTCATAGTTACAGCGGGAGCACTTCAGAGAGCGCCCCTTCTGCCACAGCGTCTGCTCCCCACACTTTGGACAGGTTTTACCGGCCATCGCTATCACCTCGCATATGTGAAATATATACAGTAAAACGCTGATTACAGTATATATATATTGTCAAGCAAAATCGAAGAAGGCAGAAAAAGGCACAGGCCGCATCGATCAGGATGCGGCCTGCGCCTCGTGCTTGGTGTCAGATCCGGCGTGCTAAGCCCCCTTGCGCAGTTCCACCACGAACGTATTGATGCCGTCCCGGCTCTCCGCCCAGATCCGCCCTTTGTGCTGCGCCACGATGCTCAGCGCGATGGACAGCCCCAGCCCGAAGCTGCCGTCCCGGCTGCGGGCCTTGTCCAGGCGATAAAAGCGCCGGAAGATATTGCGCAGCTCCTCCGCCGGGATCTCCGGCCCCGGGTCCGCCACCCGCAGCTGGCACCGCCCCTGCCCCACGCTGCACAGAGACAGGGTCGTCACGCCGCCCGGCGCGGAATACTTCTGCGCGTTGTCCAGCAAAATATCCGTCACCTGCCGCAGCGCCTGGTCGCTGCCGTGGACCACGATGCCGGGCTCCACGCGGCTTTCCAGCAGCAGTCCCTTCTCCAGGAACACCCCCTCGAATGAGAGCGCCATGTCCATTGCCAGCCGGCTGAGGTCCACGCGGCCCATCTGCTGCTGGGTGGCTCCCGCATCCGACCGGGCCAGCTCCAGCATGTTCTCGATCAGCGCGCGCATCTGCTGGGACATGGTAAAGATGCTGCGGGAGAAGCCACGCCGCTCCTCCTCGTTAAAATCGCCGCCCTGCAGCAGCTCCGCATTGGTCATGATGACCGTCAGAGGCGTTTTCAGCTCGTGGGACGCGTCAGCCACGAACTGCTTCTGCTGCTGCCAGGCCACCGCCACCGGCTTGACCGCCCAGCGGGACAAAAAGACGCTGATGCCCAGAAACACCAGAAAGCTGACGGCCCCGATAAGCAGCGAGTTCTTCACAAGATGCTCCAGCGTGCTGTTTTCGCTGGACATATCCGCGAATACCAGCACCGTCCCCCGGGGCGTTGAGACCCGGCAGAAGCGGAGATCCCTGCCCTCCACCACGCCGACCTCCTCTCGGCTGCCCACCGACTCCTCGATCAGCTCCAGCAAAAACTCCTGGTCCGAGAGGTCGTAGTAGCCGCCGCCGGTGGCAACGATCTCCCCGCGCAGCCCCAGCTGCAGCGTGAAATAGGGCAGGCGCAGATCCTGCGACTGCTCATCCGGTCGCCCCAGCTGAAAGGGGTCCGCCGCAATGGCGCGCATCATGCTGACGCTCTCGCTCTCCAGATTGCTCTGGGTGAAATGGTAGACCAGCCCGAAGATAAAGCACAGCATGACCGTCACCATGGTCATATTGATGACCACAAACTTGACCTGAAGCCTCCGGATCATTCCTCTACCGCCTCAATGATATAGCCCAGGCGGCGCTTGGCCTCGATGCGGACATTGGAGCCGATATGAAACAGCTTCTTGCGCAGCAGTCCCACATACACCTCCACGTAGTTCTCCACGGCGTTGGAGTCGAAGCCCCACACCCGGCAGAGGATCAGCTCCTTGGGCAGGACCTGCCCTGCCGAGGACATGAGAAAGCGCATCACATCGAACTCCTTGGCGGAGAGGCGGACGTGATTTTCCCCACAGTTCAGCGTGCAGCTTGCCAGATCCAGCGAGGTGTTGCCCAGGACCAGCTCGTTGACCTGAGGCCCCTGGCGGCGCAGCAGTGCGTTGATACAGGCCAGCAGCTTGCGGCTGTCAAAGGGCTTGGTGAGGTAGTAGTCTGCCCCGGCATTCAGCCCCTCGATTTCATCCTCCAGCCCGGAGCGGGCCGTCAGCATCAGGATCGGCGTGCCGCAGCGGTTGGCCCGAACACGGCGGGCCACCTCGTAGCCGTTCAGCTTCGGCATCATCACATCCAGGATCAGCAGGTCGTATACGCCGGTCTCCGCATAGGCCGCACCGTCCTCGCCGTCATAGACACACTCCACCTCGAACCCCTTCCCCCGCAGCAGCGCTTTCAGTGAATCCGCCAGCAGGACCTCGTCCTCAACGATCAATATTTTCATGGAGATACCTCCCATTGGTACGATATTTCAATAGTATCATACCGCTAATTGCTGAAGGAAAGCTGAATAAATTTTTAATTTTCAGCTTCTTCTCAGAATAACAGGCAAACGCCCGGACAAAAGCCCGGGCGTTCGCGTTTCAGTATGATAATGTGGCCAGTCCGCCGGTCACGCCGCCAACTCCGCTCCAGCCAGCAGCTTTTTATGGCAGTGCCGCCAAAAGATCCCCTGTACCACGCTGGTGACAGCCCAGCTGATGGGGAAACACAGGTAAATGACGGGCAGCGTCCGATAGGCCGGGAACACAGTCCAGATCCAGGTCAGGCGCACACCGCAGATACCCAGGATCATAGTGGCCGTGGGCAGCATGGAGTATCCCATACCGCGCATGGATGCCACAAAAATATCCAGGATGCCATTGAGCACCAGCGGCAGCACCACGTAGGTCAGGCGGATCTTGCCCACCTCCACCACCGCAGCCTCTGTGGTATAGAAGCTGAGGAAGAAATCACCGAAGGACCACACAAAGAAGCTGATGGCCAGGGCGCTGACCATCGTCAGCAGCATGGTCAGCTTCATCGTCTCCTTCACGCGGCGGTAGTTGCGGGCACCGATGTTCTGACTGGTGAAGGTCATGCAGGCCTGGGTGAAGGCCATGGTACCGATGTAGACGAAGCTCTCGATGTTGTTGGCGGCGCTGTTGCCCGCCACGATGGCCGAGGAGTCGAAGGAGTTGATGCTGGACTGGATGACCACATTGCTCAGGGAGAAGACCATGCCCTGCACGCCGGCGGGAATGCCGATCTTGATGATGTCCCAGGCCATATGGAGATCGAGTCCCAGCTTCTTCGGATCCAGATGGGTGGCGTCCTGCTGGCGGTACAGCGCGGTACACACCAGCGTGGCAGCCACAGCCTGAGAGATCGCTGTGGCGATGGCGACACCGGCGACGCTCATCTGCAGCACAATGACAAAAAACAGGTTCAGCAGCACGTTTGTCAGTCCACTGATAAAGAGGAAATACAGCGGCCGCTTCGTGTCCCCCTTGGCCCGCAGGATCGACGCGCCAAAGTTGTAGATCAGGCTGAAGAAAGTACCGATGAAGTAGATCCGCATGTACAGTACGCTCAGATCAATAATGTCCGAGGGGGTACTCATCAGCTCCAGCAGGGGGCGGCACAGGAGATTGCCCAGCGCCGCCAGCAGCAAACCGCTGAGCGCCGACATGGTGACCGCCGTATGCACGGCGCGCTCCACATTCCGGTGGTCCCCCGCGCCCAGGAAGCGGGCGATCAGGACATTGCTGCCCATGCTCAGGCCGTTAAAAAGGGAGACCAGCAAAAAGCACAGGGAGCCGGTGGCTCCCACCGCCGCCAGCGCCTGCTGCCCGGCAAAGCGGCCCACCACCACGGTGTCCGCCGCGTTGAACAGCATCTGCAGGAAGTTGGTCAGCATCAGGGGCACGGCAAACATCCACACGTTTTTTAACAGCGGGCCGTTGACCATGTCCGCCGTTTGAACCTTGCGGTTCGACATAGATACACTCCTCCATTCAAGAAAACATTTGACTTATTATACCACAGCTCTCCATATTTTTCCAGACAAAATACGCATTTTTATCGCTCTAACACGGACATTCTGCCGTCACGCATAGATGATCAGGAGGCCCACCAGCATTCCGAAGATCACGGAAAAGGCCGGCAGCTTACTGTGGTACATCAGGATCGCCTGGGGGACGATCTCGCCAAAAACCACATAGAGCATGGCGCCGCTGGCAAATCCCAGGCTCAACGCCAGCCCCAGCGTCCCCATGTCACCGATCAGATAACCCAGCAGCGCCCCCAGCATGGTGGGCGCGCCGGAGAGGGCCGTCATGAGCACCGCTCTCCCCTTCCCCATGCCGCCGCTGATGAGGGGGACGGAGACCGCCATTCCCTCCGGGATGTTGTGCAGTCCGATCAGCACCGCCAGCACCAGGGCGGAGCTGCCCATCACGCCATCGTTGTTGGCATAGGACGCGCCGATGGTCATCCCCTCCGGCACATTGTGCAGCGCGATGGCGCAGGCCATCACCATGCCAGCCACCAGGAGGGCAAATTTGTTGTCATTTTTTGCCTGATGGACTTCAAAGTGGTCACTGTGGATCAGCTCGTCCAGATCATCCGCCGTCCGGGGATGGTTCGCATCAATGTGCGGGACCTCCGGGTTGGTCCGCTGGTCGATCAGATAATTCAGCAGATAGATGACCGCCACGCCCACCGCGATGGCGGCGATCACCGTAAAGATGCCCACATCCGCGGCGATCGCCTCGGTGATAAGGTCAAAGCAGACCACGCTCAGCATCACTCCCCCGGCAAAGCTCAAAAGCAGACTGACCGTGCGGTTGGAATCCTTTTGCAGCATTGCGCCGACCAGGCCGCCCAGCCCGGTGCCGCCAACACCGGCGATCGCCGTTGACAGCAGCAGTGTCGAAATCACTCCCATAACTTATTCTCCGTTCCAATTGTAAAATCAGCGTCTCTCTCCGCCGCAGACCAAAGGCCTGTAATTTTTTATAGTAGCATAATCCGACAAAAAGCACAACGATTATTCCCGCATATTTCTGTATATTTTGACAATTTCCGATCACAGCCGTCTTCCCCCCGCCCCCCGGTGTTTTAAAGGCAGGAAAAGGGTGCCTGTCCATGGACAGGCACCCTTCTTCTAAAGGATCGGTATGCCGCGCAAGCGGATGCTTACGCTTTTTCGATCTTAACGGCGCAGACCTTGTACTCGGGGATTCTCGCGTACTTGTCCAGCGCGGCGTTGGTCAGCCAGTTGGCGTTGCCGTCGGGGAAGTGGAAGGGCATCCAGCTCTCACCGGGAGAGGTCTTGGTGCCGACGCGGGCCGTGGTCTCGATGGAGCCTCTGCGGGAGGAGACCTTCACGCGGTCGCCGTTCTGAATGCCGATCTTCTCCGCGTCCACGATGTTCATCTCGATGAAGGACTTGCCCTCGATCTCCATCAGGCCGGGGGTCTTGCCGGTCATGGCTCTGGTAGTGTAGTGATAGAGGATACGGCCGGTCATCAGGATCGTGGGATACTCCTCGTCGGGCAGCTCGGCTGCGGGAACATACTCCGCGGGATAGAACCAGCCCAGGCCGCGGACGAACTTGCCCACGTGCATGATAGGCGTACCGGGGTGATCCTTGGTGGGGCAGGGCCACTGCAGACCGCGGCCGGCGACTTCCTCGCTGTCCAGACGCTCGTGGCTGATACCGCCGAAGCTGGGCGTAACGGACGCGATCTCATCCATGATCTCAGCGGAGGTCATTTGCTTCTGAGGATAGCCCATGCGGTTCATCAGGTCGATGATGATGTCGGTATCCAGGCGGGCATCTCCGGGAGGATCGATGGCCTTGCGCACGCGCTGGACGCGGCGCTCGGTATTGGTGAAGGTACCCTCCTTCTCCACATAGCTGGCACCGGGCAGAATGACGTCGGCGTACTGTGCCGTCTCGGTCATGAACAGCTCCTGGATCACGAAGAAGTCCAGGCTCTTCAGCGCCTTGATGATGTGGGTGGTGTCGGGATCGGTGACGACGGGGTCCTCACCGTAGATATACAGGCCCTTGACCTCGCCGGTGATGGCCTTGGGGAAGATGTCGGTGGCGTGGGTGCCGGGCTCGTGGTTCAGAGGCACGCCCCATGCCTTCTCGAACTTCTCCACCACGCCGGGGGTGGTGATCTTCTGATAGCCGGGGAAGTCGGTGGGCAGCGCACCCATGTCGCAGGCACCCTGCACGTTGTTCTGACCACGCAGGGGGTTCACGCCGCAGCCCTCGCGGCCCAGCTTGCCCACCAGCAGAGCCATGTTGGACATGGACATAACGCCCTCGGTACCGGTGGAATGCTCGGTAACGCCCAGGCAGTAGATGATGGGAGCCTTGTCGGCCTGCGCATACATGCGGGCGGCCTTGCGCAGATCCTCAGCGTCGATATGGCAAATCTCAGCGACCTTCTCGGGAGTGTAATCCTTGACGATTTCCTTGATCTTCTCGTAGCCCTCGGTGCGCTCTGCGATGAACTTCTCGTCCTGCAGGCCCTCCTCGATGATGACGTGCATCATGCCGTTGGCAAAGGCGACATTGGTGCCGGGTCTCAGCTTCAGATGGACATCGGCGCTCTTGGAGAGGTTGATGTCGCGGGGGTCCACAACGATCAGCTTGCAGCCGCGCTTGACAGCCTGACGGATCTGCATACCGACAACGGGATGGGCCTCCTCGGGGTTGGAGCCGACCAGCATGATGAGGTCGGGGTTCTGAGTGATGTCGTCGATGGGGTTGGTCATCGCGCCGGAGCCAAGGGTCATAGCCAGACCGGCAACGGATGCGGAGTGGCAGACACGGGCGCAGTTATCCGTGTTGTTGGAGCCGAAGCAGGTACGGACCATCTTCTGCACCATGTAGATGTCCTCGTTGGGAGAACGGGAGCAGGCAAAGCCGGCCAGAGACTCGGGACCGTACTGCTTCTTGATCTCCATGAACTTGGACGCGACCAGATCCAGTGCCTCGTCCCAGGTGGCCTTCTCGAACTCGCCGGTGGCCTTGTTCTTGATCAGAGGCGTGGTGATACGCTCGGAAGACTGAGCGAAGTCGAAGGAGCCGCTGCGGCCCTTGACGCACAGCAGGCCGTGGTTGGAGGGCCCGTCATAGGCCTCGGTGTCCACGATCTTGCCGTCCTTCACCAGCACGTAGTACTGGCAGCCGGTGGCGCAGTGGGGGCAGGTGGTCAGGACCTTCTTCTCCACCTGATACTTGCGGTAGGTCTTGCGGCGCTTCATGGAGAGAGCGCCGGTGGGGCAGGCTGCGACGCAGTTGCCGCAGGACTCACAGGTGGAGGATCTCCAGTTATCGTCAAAGGGTGCGCCGATGACGGAGTGGAAACCGCGGTTCATGGTGTCGATGGCGCCGCGGCCAACGATCTCATTGCAGGTGTTGACGCAGCGGTGGCACAGAATGCACAGGCTGGGATCATAGGTGAAGAAGGGGTTGGAGTCGTCGATGGGCTTCTCCACCGGCTCGCACTCGTAGCTGGTCTTCTCCACGCCGTACTCCAGGCACAGGTCCTGCAGCTTGCAGTCGGAGTTTGCCTCGCAGGAGAAGCAGTGGACTCTGTGCTCAGACAGCAGCAGATCCAGGGTCTTTCTTCTGGAGTCCACCACCTTCTCAGACATGGTGCTGACCTCGTCGCCCTCCGCGCAGATGGCGGTGCAGGCGGTGTCAATCTTGCTTCTGCCGTCGTTGGTGATCTCAACAACGCAGATACGGCAGGAGCCGTCGGGCAGGAGACCCTTCAGATAGCAGAGGGTCGGGATCTTAACGCCGATTTTCTCGGCAGCAGCCAGAATGGTAGTCCCCTTTTCGACCTCAACGGGGATACCGTCAATTCTCAAATGAATCATAACTCTTATCCTCCCTCTTACTTCACGGAGATGGCGCCGAAGGCACAGTTGCTGACACAGGTGCCGCACTTGATGCACTTGGCCGCATCGATGGTATGAGGTGCCTTCACTTCGCCGGAGATAGCGCCCACAGGGCAGTTTCTGGCACACTTGGTGCAGCCCTTGCACTTCTCGGGATCGATCTCATAGCTGCGCATGGCGGTGCAGACATGGGCGGCACACTTGTGCTCGACAATGTGCTCCATGTACTCGTTGCGGAAGTTCTTCAGGGTGCTGAGAACGGGCAGGGGCGCGCTCTTGCCCAGGCCGCACAGGGACCGCTCCTTGACGAACTTCGCCGTCTCCTCCAGCTTGTCCAGATCCTCCACCTTGCCCTCACCGGCAACAATGCGCTCCAGGATCTCCAGCATGCGCTTGGTGCCGATACGGCAGGGGCCGCACTTACCGCAGCTCTCGCGCTGGGTGAAGCCCATGAAGAAGCGGGCGACCTCCACCATACAGGTGTTCTCGTCCATAACGACCAGACCGCCGGAGCCGACGATTGCGCCGTATTTCTTGATGGACTCAAAGTCCAGAGGAACATCCAGGTGCTCCTCGGTCAGGCAGCCGCCGGAGGGGCCGCCGATCTGAACAGCCTTGAACTTCGCGCCGTTCTTCATGCCGCCGCCGATGTCAAAGATGATCTCGCGCAGAGTGGTGCCCATGGGGACCTCGATCAGGCCGGTGTTCTCAATGGCGCCGGTCAGGGAGAAGGTCTTGCAGCCGGGCGTACCCTCGGTGCCGATGGAGCGGAACCAGTCGGCGCCCTGCAGGATGATCTTGGGGACGTTGGCGTAGGTCTCAACGTTATTGAGGACAGTGGGCTTCTCCCACAGGCCCTTCTC
>CAYSDG010000014.1:0-13230 GCA_964429705.1 uncultured Oscillospiraceae bacterium
CATGTGCTGGTCCCCCTCGAAGTACAGCACGCAGTCCACCATGTGCTCCAGGACCTTGGGGCCCGCGATGGAGCCCTCCTTGTTGACGTGGCCGATGACGAACACCGTGATGTCCCGGCCCTTGGCCAGCTGCATCAGGGCCATGGTGCAGTCCTTCACCTGGCCGATGCTGCCGGGAGGGCTGTCCAGCTCCCGGTTGCACAGGGTCTGGATGGAGTCCACGATGAGGATCTCCGGCTGCTCCGCCTCCACCGAGGCCACCACGTCCTCCAGCCCCGTCTCAGAGAGGACGTACAGCTGCTCGCTCTGCACCCCCAGGCGCTTGGCCCGCAGCTTCAGCTGGCTGACCGACTCCTCGCCGGAGACATACAGCACCTTGGCAAAGCGGCACAGGCTCTGACAGATCTGGAGCATCAGCGTGGACTTGCCGATGCCCGGCGCGCCGCCCACCAGCACCAGCGAGCCCTTCACCGCGCCGCCGCCCAGCACCCGGTCCAGCTCCCCCATGCCGGTGGGAAAGCGGATCTCCTGGTCTGTTTCAATATCTGTCAAGGAAACTGCCTTCACAGAATGAAAAGGCGTTGTCCGGCTGCCGGTGCTCCGGCTCCGGCTGCTTTTGGGGGCGCTCTCCTGCTCCACGATGGTGTTCCAGGCCCCGCAGGCGGGGCATTTCCCCGCCCACTTCGCCGTCTCATTGCCGCACTCCGTGCAGTAAAATACGCTTCTGCTCTTTGCCATAGCCGCTGCCTCTCTCCTGTCGTTTTTCTCTAGTATACTACGTTTGCCGCCCCTTGACCAGCCCCTTCTTCCCCCCGGGCCAGGTGGCCCGCCGCCGCGGACAGGATCACCGCCGCCAGCCTTCGCTGGTAGTCCGGCTCCCGCAGCTGTTCGGTCTCCCCCGGGTTGGAGAGGAAGCCGCACTCCACCAGCACCCCGGGACACCGGGTGTGCTCCATGAGATAAACGCCGCTGTCCAGCCGTTTCGCCGCCCTGGGACTGTCGCCGTTGACGGTGGCGTTGAGGGCCTGCTGGATGGCCTGGGCCAGCGCCTCGCTGCCCGGCTGCCCGTTGTAGAACACCTGCGCGCCCCGGACCCGGGGCGACTGGGGCAGACTGTTCTGGTGGATGCTTAGCAGCACGGCGTTCTCCGTGCCGTTGCAGAGGGCCACCCGGTTTTTCAGGTCCGAGACCTTCTTCTGCCGCAGGGTCCGGGCATCCGGGGCGTGGATGGAGACATCCTCCCGCCGGGTCATGACGCACCGGACCCCCAGCAGCCGGGCCGCCTGCTCCAGCTTCAGGGCGATGGCGAGATTGATGCCGGACTCCACGGTGCCGTCCGCCGCCACCGCGCCGCCGTCCTCCCCGCCGTGGCCGGGGTCCAGCACCAGCACCGGCTCCCCGCCCCCTGCCTCCGGCAGCGCGGCGGTCTGCACCGCCCGCCCCCGCCCGGCGGCAAAAAAGAGCAGCGCCAGGGCCAGCAGGGTCGCGCCGTAGAGGGCAGGCCATTTTCTGATCACGAGAAACATTGGATCACCTCGCTGCAATATATGCCGCCGGGCGGGGGGACATGTTCTCTTTTTCCGCCGCCAGGGCGCAAAAAAGGCCGCCCCGCCGCGGCAGCGGCGAGGCGGCCCGTATGACAGGGTCACAGGGATCAGTAGTGATATTTCTTCTGCTTGACCACCAGGAACACACCCGAGAGCACCACGGCCATCAGCTCCGCCGCCAGGACGGACAGCCACACGCCGTCGATACCGAAGAGCAGCGGCAGCGCCAGCACCGCCGCCACCTGGAACACCAGGGTGCGCAGGAAGGAGATCAGCGCGGAGGTCAGGCCGTCGTTCAGTGCGGTGAAGAAGCCGGAGCCGTAGATGGCGTAGCCCATAAAGAGGAAGGACAGCGCGTAGACCCGGAAGCCGGACACCGTCAGGGCCAGCAGCGCCGCGTCGTAGCCCACGAAGATCTTCGACAGGGGCAGGGCCAGCACTTCCGCCGCCGCCACCATGCACAGGGCGAAGCCGCCGATGAGCTTCAGGCTCTTGCGCAGCAGGCCGTGGAGCTCGCCGCTGTTTTGTGCGCCGTAGTGGTAGCTGATGATGGGGGCGGTGCCGATGGAGTAGCCGATGAAGGCACCGGAGAACACCAGGCTGACGTACATCATCACGCCGTAGGCCGCCACGCCGTCCTCCCCGGCGTACTTCATCAGCTGCACGTTGTAGAGCATGCCCACGATGTTCATGGCGATGTTGCTCATAAACTCCGAGGAGCCGTTGGTGCAGGCCTTCACCAGCGCGCCGCCGTCAAATTTGGGCCGCTCCAGGCGAAGGGTGCTGCTGTTTTTCCGCAGGAAGTAGACCAGGGGGAACGCGCCGCCCACCATCTGGCTCATGGCCGTGGCGGCGGCAGCGCCCGCCAGCTTGTGCTCCTGGGGCAGCAGGATCACCAGCACCGCGTCCAGCACCATGTTGGTGACACCGGCGGCCAGAGAGGTGTACAGGCCCAGCTGGGGCTTCTCCGCCGTGACGAAAAAGCTCTGAAACAGGTATTGCAGCACGTTGAAGGGCAGGGCCAGCAGAATGACCCGTGCGTAAATCACGCAGTTTTCCAGCAGCTCCCCCTCCGCCCCCAGGGCGGCGGCGATGGGCCGGATGAAGAGGAAACTGACCACCGCCAGCACAACACCCAGCACGAAGGCCACGCAGACAAAGAGAGAGAAATGCTCGTTGGCGGTTTTCTTATCCCCCTCCCCCAGGGTCTTGGCCACCAGGGCGCTGCCGCCGGTGCCGAACATAAAGCCCACCACCGACAGGATCATCAGGAAGGGCATGATGAGGTTCACGGCGGAGAAGGGGGTCTTGCCCGCGAAGTTGGAGACAAAGAAGCCGTCCACCACGCCGTAGATGGAGGTAAAGATCATCATGCCGATGGAGGGCAGGGTGAACCGGATCAGCTTCCGGTAGGTAAAGTGATCGGACAGCTGGATCATCGCTCTGCCCTCCCGAACCAGCGCTGGGCCAGCTCCGCCACGGCGGGGGCCAGCTCCTTTAGGCTCCAGTCCGTGGTGTTGATGGTGAACTGATAGGCGTCCCGCTGGCCCCAGCGGGCATCGGTGAGCATATCCCGGGTCAGGGACCGGCCCTTGTCCACCTGCTTCATCTTCCGCAGCATCTCCCGCTCCGTCAGGTCCTCCCCCGCCGGCGCCCGCTCCATGCAGCGGCGCAGCTTGGCCTCCGCCCCGGCGCAGACGAAGAGGTTCAGGGGCTGGTACTGGCTCAGGATCACATCCGCGTTGCGCCCCACGATGACGCAGTCCTTCCCCAGCTGGGCGATGGTCTCCAGCACCTTCTTCTGCTCCAGCAGCAGCTCCACCCGGCTGCCCGCACTCTGAAAGGAGCGGCTGTAGGTGATGGGATAGCGCTGCCAGCCGTGGCCCTCCAGGGCGCTGGCCACATAGCCGCTGTCCATGCCGCAGTTTTTCGCCACGGCGGTGATGATCTCGCTGTCGTAGTAGTCCGCGCTCAGCTGGTCGGACAGGCGCTTGCCCAGCTCCCGCCCGCCGCTGCCGAACTCCCGACTGATGGTGATGATACGCATTCGGGTCTCCTCCTCGTTGTTTCTTTCTGTGTTCATAAAAAGAGAGCCCGGCCATTGCTTCCACAATAACCGGGCTCACCCGACATCTTATCGACTTATGTCCACGAACCGTGAACGGCGCTACGGCGCCAAGTCCTCCGATGATCGATTCACATGATGCGCGCAAAGAGCGCCCATCATCTATGCCATATCAGCGGAGAAATGTCAAGCCTTCGCTTTTATCCTAATGGGAAATTCACCTTTAAAAGCCCGCGGCGGCAGCGGCAGTGGGGTTGAAGATGGAGGCGGCCTGCTGGTCCGTCAGCTCGATGCCAAAGACCTCCTGATAGTAGCTCTTCGTCTCGGCGGTGATGTCGATGTCCTCGAAGAGCTGGGGATAGGCAGTCTTGGCCAGCCACAGCAGGGTCACGGGGGTGTCCACGCCGGGGGTATAGCTGCGGTACATACCCAGAGGCATCTTGTACACCCGCTGGTCCTGGATGGCCTGGATGCCGCCCCAGTCGTAGGCGCCCACAGTGTTGTTATAGAGGTCATCCGGCCCGGCGGTGGTGAAGTTGGTGACGAAGATGAGGGAGGGATCCCAGGCGTAGATCTGCTCCATGTTGACGGCCACGGAGTTGTCAGTGGTCAGCTCCTCGGCCACGTTCTTCGCGCCGATGGCATCCGCCCACCACTGGCCGAAGAACTGCTTGCCGGAGGTCAGCAGGTTGGTCTCGCTGTACTGGAACAGGAAGAACACCCGCTCCCGCTCCTCGTCGGGCAGGTCGGCCACCCGCTCCTGCACCAGGTCGTACATCCGCTGGGAGTAGCTGGCCACGGTCTCGGTCTTGTCGTTGTCGGGGAAGATCTCGCTGATGAGGGAGATCCAGTTGTTCAGAGTCTCGATGGCGTTATACTGCCACTTGTTCACGGAGATGGCCACCGCGGGGAACCCGGCGGCCCGCAGCTGCTCCCCCAGCTCCTTGTCGGAGGCCCCGTAGAACACCACGTCGGGCTTCAGCTTCAGAAGCTCCTCGGTGTTGACGTTGGTGCCGTCGATAAAGCCGGTCTCGGCGTTGAGGATGTCGGGGTACAGCTCCCCCAGCAGGCCGTTGGCGGCGGCGCTCATGCTGGGGCCGGACATGCCCACGATCTTGTCGGCGGAGTCGAAGAACACGGACAGCACGCTGGGCAGGGGGAG
Source organism: uncultured Oscillospiraceae bacterium (assembly GCA_964429705.1). GTDB lineage: Bacteria > Bacillota > Clostridia > Oscillospirales > Oscillospiraceae > Pelethomonas. The sequence continues at coordinate 4,775 of CAYSDG010000014.1, forward strand.
AATGTTGCACACCACGATGCGGTCGATCTCATAGGGCAGCTCCACCTCGTTGTCGGCGTGGTCCACCACGATGTGGGTCTTGGGGGCCTCCACATCCACGTTGGCGGGGACCTTGCCAGTGTCGCTGCCGACGGTCTTATTCTTGTCGGCAGTGTGATTGCCGCCGCAGGCGGCCAGAGACAGCACCATGGTCAGAGCAAGAAGCAGAGAAACGAGCTTTTTCATCTTTTTTACCTCACGATCTGATATTTAGTCGGAAAAATTGTCCACAAACCGCTGGAAATCGGCGGTCAGGTCCGGGATGCGCTCCCGGAAGAGGCGGCCGGAGAAGGCCTCGGTGGGCAGCTCCACAAAGCGGGCCTCCGCCGGGTAGATGGGCCGGAACAGGGGGTCTGCCGCCACAACGGCCGCGCCGGTCAGGGCGGACTGGATCTCCTCCTCGAAGAGGAGATGGCGGTCCTTCTCCCGCAGGGGCAGCCCCACCAGCTCCGTGGGACACACCACCCGGACGCCCCGGCCTGTGGCCAGCTCGATGGCGCTGGCCAGCGACAGGCTGGTGACCGCCTCCCCCACCAGAACGATGTCCCCGCCGGGCAGGTCGCTGCGGGGCAGCTGGTCCTCCCCCGCCGCCGCCCGGTCCAGGGCCTCCCGCACGGTGTCGGCGTAGGGTCCCATGGGGACCCCCACCACATAGGGGGTGCCGAAGCGGGCCTTCAGCGCCCGGGCGGCACGGAGCCCCGCGGCGGATACCACCAGATTCACGTGGGCCCCGCCCGCCTGGGCCAGCTCCTCCAGGGTGCTGCCCATGGCCCAGCGGGAGAGCACGCGGTACCCCGCCCCCTCCAGGAAGCGGACAATGGACGCATCCGCTCCATTCACTGAGAAATCAAGGGGTGTCAAGCCCAGAATATTGACAGTCTTATCCGCGGTTTTGGCGGCATTTTGGTCCGTGAACCGGCGGGCGATGCCCTCCAGCGCCATAGCCGCACCGTGGATGTAGGTGTTCATGCCGGTGGTGGCGAAGCCGAAGGCGGGGATGCCGGTGCGCTGCTCGATGACCTCAGCCACGGCGGCGTAGTCGAAGCCGGTCATGGCGGGGATGGGTGTCCCGGCCATGGCGATGAACCGGGGATGCAGGTCCGCGGCAGCCGCCGCGATGTCGCCGATGAGCTTCTCGTCGTCCCCCATGATGGCCTCCATCTCCGAGAGGCCGGAGATATAGACCATGCTCTCCATGTCGTACCACCGGGGCTCGTCGTGGGTGGTGTAGGTGGAGTTGCAGCCGGAGGCATCGTGCATCACCGTCATGCCCCCCAGCTCAAAGAGGGCGGAACACACGCCGAACACGTCGGCGGAATAGGTCGAAATGATCCTTGATGTCTGTTTCATAGGCAGCAGCCACACCCCATTCCCTTGATCTGGATCAGATCCCGCATATCCTTCTCCTCCTCATAGGCCTCCCGCAGCAGGGCGAGGGTCCGCTCCACCGCCTGGAAGCCGTGCATTCCGCCGCCCTCCACCACGTTGACGAAGTGGCGGGTGTTGGTAAAGTGGGCGGCCTTCTGCCCCAGGGCCAGAAAGCCCGTTGGCTCCTTCGCCGCCAGAAAGCGCATACTGGCGTGGACCGTGGGGAACAGCTCCAGCTGGGGGAAGCGCTCCGCCAGGAAGCTGAAGTCCCCCTTCTCCTCCCCGCTGATGGCATCCACGTACACCCGCTGGACATTGAAGCCCGCCTCCAGCAGCAGCCGCGCCAGACCCAGGGGCCGGGGGCAGAAGGTGTAGTCGATGGCAATTGGTGTCTGCCCCACCAGGGCCAGGGTCTCCGCCAGAGCGGCCCGGCAGGCTTCGCGCCGCCCGGCAAAGTCCGGCGCGGGGATGCCCAGCTCCCCCGCCAGGGCGGTGAGTCCGGCCTCGATCTCGTCGAAGTCGTAGCTGAAGGGCACATAGCGGTGCCGCACCCCCAATCGGGCCGCCAGCCGCTCCCCGCCGGCCACCGCCGCGGGGTAACAGGAGATGTAGAGCGGGCTCTCCGCCATCTCCTGATATTCCCCGTAGGTCCGGCAGGCCGTGATCTCGTGGATCCGCCTGCCGCTCTGCACCAGCATACGGTACAGGTCGCTGTCGTGGTCCGTGGGCAGGTCGCTGCCGATGATGGCAACGGCATCCGCCCGGACGGGCCGCTTTTTCAGGGGCTTGTAGAGGCCCCAGCGCATCAGCTGGTCCGGGGTCAGGCCGCTTTTGCGCATGATGGGGTTCATGTAGCAGTCCACGAAGTCGATGTCCGGCCAGCGCTGGCGCAGCCGGTCGTAGATCATGTCCAGGTCGCAGCCCGCGAAATGGTGGACGCAGCTGGTGTACACCAGCACCGCCGGGGGCCGCTTGGGGAGCTTTTCGATGATGTCGCTGACACCGTCGATGACCAGCTCCTCCATGTCGCCGTCCAGCAGGTCGTTCTCCCGGACCTCCACGGTGGAGAAGCGCTCCTGCGCCCCCATCTCCGCCGCCGTCAGCACCACGCCACGCAGACAGCTGGCGGCGCAGACAAAGATCTCATGGGCCTCGGGGACCAGCATCCCGGTGTGGACGATGTTCCAGGTCCCCCGTGCGGGGGAGGCGTACTCCAGCCCGGAGGCAAAGGGGGCCGGAAAGGCCGCCCGCCCGATGGGGATGCCCACGCCGGGCACCGCCTTCGGCGCTGTCACCCGCGTCAGCATGTCTTCACCCCGCATCTCTCCAGCAGTGTCCGCGCCAGGGCCCGGTACTCCCCCGCCATGGCGCTGTCGGGAAACGCCTCCACCACGGTTTTGCCCAGGTCCTCCGCCTCCTGCACCGTGTCGCTGCGGCTGAGAGTGGCCACCACCTGGGAGTGGATGTCCTCCGCCAGCTCCGCCACCTTCTCGTCCTCGTTTTTCACGTTGCGCCGGTTCAGGATCAGGCCGCCCAGCTGGGCGTAGCCCCGGCCCCGGAAGTTCTCAATGGCGGCGGCGATGTTGGCCGCCGCGTGGATGGCCATGTTCTCGCCGGAGGTGATGACGAACACCTGGTCGGCGTAGCCGCTGCGCATGGGCATGGAGAAGCCGCCGCACACCACGTCGCCCAGCACATCGTAGATGACCACGTCGGGCTGGTAGACCTCGTAGGCCCCCTTCTCCGCCAGCTTCTCCAGGGCGGCGATGATGCCACGGCCCGCGCAGCCCAGCCCCGGCGTGGGGCCGCCGGCCTCCACGCAGATGACGCCGCCGTAGCCCTCCGTAACCATCTCCGCCAGAGTGAAGTCGTCCTTCCGCTCCCGCACCAGCTCCAGCACGGTGGGGACCTTCTCCCGGCCGTGGAGGCTCACGGTGGAGTCCGCCTTGGGGTCGCAGCCGATCTGCATGACCCGGTAGCCCATGTCGCTGAGGGCGGCGGACAGATTGGACACCGTGGTGGATTTTCCGATGCCGCCCTTTCCATAGATCGCCAGTTTTACCATCGCTGGATCATCCTTTCTGTTCCTGTTGTTCTGTGATTTTTTATCTCAAATGAGGGGCCTCCCGCCCCGGCGGGGTACTTCGCGCTGCGGCGGGAGGTACTTTACCCTGTATCTTTTCGATACACTGTTTGCCTCCGGCGGGCCACTTTTTACCGCTAAAAAGTGGCGAAAAAGCGCCGGGGAGCGCCCCGGACCCCGCAGCGTTAAGGAAATGTGCCGGTGGCACATTTTTAGCGTAGGCCACAGCGGCTACGCCGCGAGGAGACCGTGGCAAGAAAAGTGAATCCATCTCCCATAACTTCGGCTGTCGCCCCACGACGCCGGGACAAACAGCCTTGTCTGATCATGCCGCTGTCTTGCGTTGCAGACTATGGTGCGGTGCGGCCCTGCGGCTTTCGTATCCGGGACTGCCAGCACCCCACCGCACGAGAACCCAGCAAAACTGGAAGTCCGAACCCCCTAAAAACAGGGCTGAACCTCCCAATCCCTACTATTTTTGAAAATCTCCCCGTCCCACGACGACCTCATAGCCGATCTCCTCCATCTGGCGGCGCAGCAGCGCCACGCCCTGCTCCGCTGTCAGGTCTGTGCCAGCCTTGTTGTCATAGAGCATGTATTTCTTCCGCACCTCCAGGGGCGAGAGGTTGGGCATGATGACGTTGCACCCGGCCAGAACGCCCCGCTTGCGCCCGTCGCCCTCGGCGGTGCCCAGGGCGGTGGTGGCCGGCAGCAGCACCCGGGGCAGCATGATGCGGCACAGGGCCAGCACAAAGAGCGTCAGCTCCACGCTGCCGGGGGCCTCGTCCCGGAAGGGGGTATCCCGGTGGGGCAGAAACGGCCCCACGCCGATCATCTCCGGCTCCAGCTCCTGCATGAACACCATATCCCGCGCCAGGGTCTCCGGGGTCTGGCCCGGGGAGCCCACCATGATGCCACAGCCGGTCTGATAGCCGATGTCCTTCAGGTCCCGCAGGCAGCGCAGCCGGTTTTCCAGCGTCTGGCGCGGGGGGTGGAGCCGGGCGTAGTGGGCGGGGTCCGCCGTCTCGTGGCGGAGGAGATACCGGTCGGCCCCGGCGTCAAAGAGCGCCTGATAGGATGCCCGGCTCCGCTCCCCCAGAGACAGTGTCACGGCGCAGTCCGGCCAGCGCGCCTTGATGGCGCGGACGATGGCGCACATGCGCTCGTCGGTGAAGTAGTCGTCCTCCCCGCCCTGGAGCACAAAGGTGCGAAAACCGCTGTCGTACCCCTCCTGGCAGCAGCGGAGGATGTCCTCCGTCTCCAGCCGGTAGCGGACCGCGGCGCGGTTGCCGCAGCGGATGCCGCAGTAGTAGCAGTCGTTGCGGCAGAAGTTGGTAAATTCCACGATGCCCCGGAAGTAGATGGTCCTGCCGAAGCTGGCCACCGCCAGCTCCCGGGCCATGGTCATGGCAAGCGTCAGATCCTCCGGTGTCCAGGCGGCGAACAGCTGCCGCCACTGCTCCTCCTCCAGCCGGTGGGTCCCGGCCAGCTGTTCCAGAAGCGCTCGGTTAGTCATGGTCCTCCTCCCTCCCCGGCCCGGCGGCGAAGTTCCCTCTCGCGAAGGTGGTCTTTACGCTGATGTCGGGCAGGATGCTCAGCTTGTGGGACAACTCCAGGATCTCCTGCCTGTCGCCGTCCAGTGTGATATTGATAATGTACAGCCCGCACTCCCGGTAGGGCATCCCCATGCGGCCCACCATCAGGGGGCTGTAGTCGTGCAGGATGGCGTTGATGCGCTCGGCCATGCGGTTGCTCCCGGCGATGACGGTGACCGTGGCAATGGCCCGGCCCTCCTCCGCCTGCCGCGGCTCCTCCGCCTGGGCGATGTGCAGCGGGATAACGCTGCGGAGGGTGCTCTCCGCCGTCTCCACCTCGCCGATGACGGCCTCCACCCCGAAAGCCCGGCGGATGTTCTCCACCGTCACCACCCGGGAGGTGCTGCCAAAGACGTACTCCCCGCCCCGGGACAGGATCAGGGCCTTGTCCGCCCGCTGCAGGGCGTGGGCGGGATAGTGGGTGTTGAACACGCACGTCATGCCGCTCTGGGCCAGCCGGGTCATGGCGTCCAGCACCACCAGCTGGTTTTTGAAATCCAGATTGCTCTCCGGCTCGTCCAGGATCAGCACCTGCGGCTCCGCCGCCAGAGCCCGGGCGATGAGCACCATCTGCAGCTCGCCGCCGCTGATGACGGTACACTTCTTGTCCCGCAGGCCGGTGATGCCCAGCAGCTCCATGGCCGCCTCCGCCCTCTCGACGTCGGCCTTTTTCGGGGCGGCGAAGGCCCCCAGATGGCTGCTGCGGCCCAGGAGGACCGTCTCGAAGGCGGTGTAGGCCGAGGAGGCGGACTTCGCCTGGGGCACGTAGGCCATCCGGCTCCAGAGTCTGCCCATGGGCATGGTGTGGATGCTCTCACCGTCCAGCAGGCTCCGGCCGGAGCGCCAGCGCAGCATCCCGGTGATGCACCGGAGCATGGTGGTCTTGCCCGCGCCGTTGGGACCCAGGATGGCCAGGATCTCCCCGGCATCCACGGAGAAATTGACATCGCTGAAAATAGGGGTGTCCTTCTGGTAGAAGAAGCTCCCGTGCTCCACTGTCAGATTCACAGGCTCCAGCCCCCCTTCCGCCGCATCAGCAGGATGAAAAAGGGCGCGCCGATGATGGCCGTCAGGATGGAAACAGGGATTTCCTGGGCGGTGGCGCTGCGGGCCACGGTGTCCACGGCGATCATGAACACCGCGCCGAAGCTGATGGAGGCCGGCAGCAGGGACAGGTGGTTGCTGCCGAACTTCATCCGGCACATATGGGGGATCAGCAGACCCACCCAGCCCACCTGGCCGCACATGGCCACGCAGGAGGCGGTGATGGCAGTGGCGCACACCACCGTGACGCCCCGCAGGGCGGTAATATTCACGCCGGAGGAGCGGGCCTCGTCCTCGCTGAGGGACAGCAGATTCATCCGCCAGCGCAGCAGATACAGCAGCGCCACGCCCGCCAGAATGGCCGGCGCGCCCAGCAGGAGGCCGTCATAGGAGGCGTTGTTCAGCCCGCCCATGAGCCAGTAGGTGATGGCGGGCAGCTGGGATTCCTCGTCCGCCACGAATTTTACCAGCGACACCAGGGCGTTGAAGAGAGAGCCCATCATGATACCAGAGAGGACGATGGTGCTCAGCCCCCGGCTGCGGCCAAGGCCCGCCAGCCAGGTCATGGCCACCGCCACGCCGCCCATGACCATCGCCATGGTCTGTACGCCGATGTGGCCCAGCCCCATCAGAAGGCCCAGAGCCGCGCCGAAGCTGGCCCCGCTGGCGACGCCCAGAGTGTCCGGCGTGGCCAGAGGATTGGCGAAGAGGCTCTGAAAGGCGCAGCCTGCGGTGGACAGGCCCGCCCCGGTGAGGGCCGCCAGCAGGATGCGGGGCAGGCGCAGCCGCCACAGGGTCCGCCATGTCAGATTGTCCACCGCCGCGCCGCCGAAAAGCGCGCCGCGGATGGCAGCGAGGACCTGACCGGGGCTGATCCAGATCCGCCCGATGCCCAGACTCACCAGCGCCGCCAGCAGCGGCAGCAGCAGCAGTACCACGCGCCATCCGGCGCTCAGCTTTCCCGTCCGCATGGCGCTCACCGGGAGTAGGCCGCCTTGGAGCTGATGCCGGGCAGGCGGCCGATCTTGCCGGACAGGGCGTTGATCTGGTCCAGAGGCGCGTCCATGGCGATGCTGATGATGTTGATGCCCTTGGCCCGATAGGGTATGCCCATGCGGCCGATGATGTACTCGCTGTACTGGTGCAGGATCTCGTTCATCGCCTGCACGGAGCCGGGCTCCTCGATGATGATGCTGATAACGGCAACGCGTGTTTCCATGGAAGGCTTCCTCCTGAAAATAAAATAAGCTGCACCTACAAAAGATGCAGCTCGCCCACCGCCGACACTGCCCCCACGGGGGCCGCGCCGGGGTCCATATCCGGTCATAACTGTATCTTTCGCCTCAATACTTGATTTCGGTGTCAGATCAATTTGTGCATTTAGTATAACATCCATGGTGCGGTCTGTCAAGGTATCGCCCGTCCTGCCCCGCATATTCCGGCACGGCCGCCCTTTACCAATTGGTAAAAGAACGGTACCAATTGGTAACAAACTATGCTATACTATATATAAAACAGTCGAATCTGAGGGCAGCGCCCCGCCGGGGCGCGCCGGAGCAGGAGGTCCCCCATGAATCTGAAGAAATGGAACGCGCTTTTGACCGCCGTGCGCCTTGGCAGCTTCAGCAAGGCCGCCGAGGAGCTGGACTACACCCAGTCCGGCATCACCCACATGATGAACAGTCTGGAGGAGCAGGTGGGCTTCCCCCTGCTGCAGCGGCGCTGGGACGGTGTGCGCCTGACGGAGGAGGGCGAGGCCCTGCTCCCCGCCATCCAGGCGGCGGTGGACAGCGGCAACGAGCTGCAGCGGCAGTTGGAGCTGGTGGGCAGCGGGATGCACGAGCACCTGTGCATCGGCACCTACGCCAGCGTGTCCGTCCACTGGCTGGCGGAGACCCTGGCCCGGCTGCACCGGGAGATGCCCAACACGGAGCTGGAGCTGCGCATCGGCAGCCGCCAGGAGCTGACGGACTGGCTGGCCAGCGGCGCGGTGCAGCTGGCCCTGGCCGACCGGCTGGAGGTACGGGGAGCGGACTGGCTCCCGCTGTACGACGATCCGCTGCTGGCGGTGCTGCCCATGGGCCACGTCGCCGCCGGGCAGGGCGTATTCGACCCCGCCGTGCTGGAGGATCTGCCCATGCTGGCGGCGGCGGACGGCGCGGTGGGCGGCAACCAGCTGCAGCACTTCCTGCCCGGGGAGCCGGATGTCCATATCAGCACCGAGGACGAGGGGGTGCTGCTGTCCATGATCCGCCGGGGCGTGGGCTTCAGCATCATGTCGGAGCTGTGCCTGCGGGGGCGGACAGAGGGCGTGGATCTGCTGCCCC
>CAYSDG010000014.1:13330-28572 GCA_964429705.1 uncultured Oscillospiraceae bacterium
CAAGCTGCTGCAGCTGCTGCGGGAAAACCTGCCGGGAAACGGCCAAAATTGTGAATAATTTATCACAAATTTGTGAACATTTTATCAGAGGGAGCGCCCAGGTGCGCTCCCTCTGCTCTTTTACGCTAAATCGGGAACTGATATGAGAAAATGTATTACCCCTATCAGAAATTATACCCGCCTGCCGCTGATTTTCTCGTTGCCAAACGCCTATGTGTTTGGTAATATTGAATAAGAAATGAGTTCCATTGGTCGGTTAGGTTTGTTCGGCCGGTGAAACTTTACGTATCTTTAACGAAGAGAGAGGAAAAGAGACTATGGAATTGATCATGCAAATCAACAGCGCGATCAATGGTATCGTGTGGGGCGCACCCGCACTGATCCTGATCGTCGGCGCAGGCTTATACATGTCCCTGCGCCTTGGCTTCCCCCAGTTCCGCAAGTTTGCCTATGTGATGAAGAACACCCTGGGCAAGATCTTCCAGAAGACCAAGCGCAAGGAGGGCTCCGTCACCCCCTTCCAGGCCATGTGTACCGCTCTGGCCGGAACGGTTGGCACCGGCAACATCGCCGGCGTCTGCGGCGCTATCGCCATCGGCGGCCCCGGCGCTGTGTTCTGGATGTGGGTCTCCGCCCTGCTGGGCATGGCCACCAAGTTCTCCGAGATCACCCTGGCCGTCCACTTCCGTGAGCGCAACGAGAAGGGCGACTGGGTCGGCGGCCCCATGTACTACATCAAGAACGGTCTGGGCAAGAACTGGGGCTGGCTGGCCGCCATCTTCGCCGGTCTGGCCGCACTGACCGCCCTGGGCACCGGCAACGCCATCCAGTCCAACACCATCGCCTCCTCCATCATCGAGGCCCTGCACTCCTTCAACCTGAAGTTCAATGATACCGTCGTGGCCCTGGTCATCGGCGTGATCCTGGCCATCCTGGTGGCTATCGTGTACTTCGGCGGCATCCAGCGCATCGGTCAAGTCTGCGAGCTGTTCGTGCCCGCCATGGCCCTCATCTACATCGTCGCCGGTATCGGCGTGGTGATCCTGCGCATCGACCTGGTCCCCTCCGTCTTCGCCGCCATCTTCAAGGGCGCTTTCGCTCCCAGCGCCGTCTGCGGCGGTCTGGTGGGCACCACTCTGATGACCGCCATGCAGAAGGGCGTCGCCCGCGGCGTCTTCTCCAACGAGGCTGGTCTTGGTACTGCCCCCATCGCCCACGCTGCCGCCGATGTTGAGCACCCCGTGCAGCAGGGTCTCTACGGCATCTTCGAGGTCTTCTGCGACACCATCGTGATCTGCACCCTCACCGCTCTGATCGTTCTGTGCGGCAACGGTGTGGAGGGTATTGAGTACGGCGTGGCCGCCAACCAGACCCTGACCACCGCCGGCTTCTGTGCCGTCTATCCCGCGAAGATCGCTACCACCGCCGTGGCTATCGCGCTGTCCCTCTTCGCCTTCTCCACCATCCTGGGCTGGGGCGTGTACGGCAGCCGTACCTGCGAGTATCTGCTGGGCCAGAAGGCCTCCACTCCCTACAAGGTCATCTACTGCCTGGTCGTTCTGGCCGGTGCCGTGGTGGACCTGAGCGTGGTGTGGGACATCTCCGATACCCTCAACGGCCTCATGGCGATCCCCAACCTGATCGCCGTCATCCTGCTGGCCCCCGTCACCGTGAAGCTGGCCAAGGAGTATTTCGGCAAGACTGCGAAGAAGTCCTGAGCATCCGACAAAATCAAACAAACCACAGCCCGCCGGAGCAGCCGCTCCGGCGGGCTGCTTTTGCCCTCACGCCCCTGTCAGCTCCCTGTACAGCCGCAGCTTCTCCCTCGCCCTGTCCCGCCGCAGGCTCTCCCCGTCAAAGCAGACCGGCACGCACAACTCCAGCACCCGGTCGAAGATCCGCTCCTGCGCCATGTCCGCCGGGTGCTTCAGCTCGTTCAGACTCAGGTTGGTGGTGATGATGAGGGGCCTGCGGGCCAGATACCTGCCGTCGATGATGTGGAACACCTGCTCCTGGGCGTACTCCGTTCGGCGCTCCATGCCGAAGTCGTCCAGGATCAGCAGGTCGCAGGAGCGAAAGCCGTTCAGATACCACGCCTTGTCCTGGGCCGCCATGCCGGGCAGCCTGTTCAGAATGGCGGCGAGGGTGGTCATCTTCACCGTCGGCGCGAAATCCTCCGCCTCCAGCAGGGCATTGGCGATGCACCCGGCGGCGAAGGTCTTGCCATTGCCCGGCCTGCCCCAGAGCAGCAGCCCCAGGTTCTGCTCCCGCATCTGCTTCCAGTGGGCCACATACCGCCGCGCCTGCTCCAGCTGCGGTACACTGCCGTTGTCCGCCGCAAAGCGATAGCCGTCCAGCGCAGACGCGTCCCCAAAGGCCTCCCGCCGCCTCTGGGTCAGCCATTGGGTCCGGTAAAGCGCGTTCGCCGTATTCATAAGCTCTCATCCTCTCCACATTGATAGAAGTTGTTCCAGTTTGGTTGTTGTTTCCGGTTGTTAGGGGGAACCTTTCGCCCTGCTGAGGGGGGCCTGTCCGGGCGTTGGACGGGGCGCGCGGTTCCCCCGTTGCTTCCCGTCGGCAGGTTCAGGTAGATCCGGTTCGGGCCGTTTCCCTGCTGCCGCTGCCGGCGGATCAGTCCCCTGCTCTCCAGCTCCCGTAGATGCCGCTTCACCGCCGTGTCGCTGACGGACAGGGTCTCCGCCAGCTTTTCGATGGGATAGATCACATACACCCGGCCGCCGTCGGCGTAGTGATTTTTCCGGGACAGGGTGGCCCGGTCCAGAAGCGCGGCATAGAGCAGGATCGCCGTGCTGGGCAGCCCCATCCCCATCAGCTCTCTGGGCACCGGCATGTACCCGGTCAAAACCGTATCCAGCCCGTAGGGCCGCAGCTCGATCTCCTCCATGTCACGCCTCCGTTTCCCTTTTTTAATAGGCCCGAATGGCCGGAAAGTTGCACGCTTCCGGTCAACCGGGACAAAAATTTTTTTAGCCGCCGCTGCTGCGCCAGACTCCCTGCGGGGCGAAAAAAGGGGAACGCCCGGCTCTGAGCGCTCCCCCGGATCTATTTTTCCCCGCGGTATGCGCCGCGAAACGCCGCAAAAACAGGCGATACCCGGCCTTCTGGTCAGGTATCGCCTGTTTCGTTCTTAGTGTCCGCCTCCAGTGATCAGGTTCCACCAGGTGCTGGGGTCCAGCCAGTTCACGCCGGAGTCTGCGGGGGTATTGGGGGTATCCGGCTCCTCCGGTACATCGGGGCTGTCCGGCTCTGTGGGCCGGGTCGGCCGCGAGGGTGTCCAGGGCTGCTCCTCCTCCCCGTCATCGGGGGCGCGGTCAGGGAAGAACTGGTTCCACCAGCTGCTGTGGACCTGGCAGGTCTCCTCCGCCCCCAGCTGGGGCAGGACGGCGCTCTCGTCCGCCGTCCCGGCGGTGCCGCTGAAGAGATACACGGCGGTGGTGACCTCGTCCGCCGGGCACCAGGTCCCGGCCCGCTGGCCGGAGGCGGCGCACACCGACACCGCCGTGTGGCAGGTGCAGCGCTCTGTCGGCTCCGTCCCGTCGACAAAGCGCTCCGCGCACGTCATGTTCCCCTGCACCGTGCTGTCACACAGGCCCGCCACGGCCAGCGCGCCGCATTTGGTGCAGATGGTGCGCTCCACCAGCCCGTCCCGGGCGAAGTCCGCACCGCCCAGCCCGGTGTGGGCCTGCTGCATCACATCCCGCCACAGCTTTCTCACATAGCCGCTGCCGGCCTGCTCGCCGTTGTCGTCATAGCCGCCCCACACGCCGCAGGCGTAGTAGGGGGAGAAGCCCACGAACCAGACATCCCGGGCGTCGGTGGTGGTGCCGCTCTTGCCCGCCAGAGGCACGCCGCTGAAGGAGGCGGTGGTGCCGGTGCCGGTGGTGAGGACCTCCTCCATGGCCAGCGTCAGCAGGGCGGCGGTGTCCTGGCTGACGGCAATGCTCCGGCTGGGCCGGTTCTCCAGCAGCAGATTGCCCTGCCGGTCAAAGATCTGGGTGTAGTAGGTGGGCTGGGTGTACTCCCCGCCGTTGGCGATGGCGGCATAGGCCGCCGTCATCTCCAGATTGGTGACGCCGCCGCTGGTGCCGCCCAGGGCCAGGGCCTCCACCCGGTCCGCATCCGTCAGGTGCTGAAAGCCAAATTTCCGCAGCGTGGACCACACCCTGTCCATCCCCACGTCCTGGAAGCAGCGCAGCGCCACGGTGTTGGTGGAGCTGGCGATGGCCCGGCGCACGGTGATGCGCCCGGCGTAGGTCCCTCCGGCGTTGCGGATGGGGGTGCCGTTGGAGTAGTTGGTGGGCGCGTCATCAAAGACCGACCCCAGGGTGATGGCCCCGCTGTCCAGCGCGGCGGCATACTCCGCCACCACCTTGATGGTGGAGCCGGGCTGCCGGACGCTGGAGGTGGCCCGGTTCCAGGTGAGGCTGCCGGTCTTCTCCCCTCTGCCGCCCACGATGGCCTTTACATAGCCCGTGGCGGGGTCGATGATGACGACGGTGGCCTGCTGGTCGTCACTGTAGCGGCTGTCGTCGTTGATGGCCTGCTCGCAGATGGTCTGCAGGCGGGTGCTCTGGGTGGAGCAGATGGTGATGCCGCCCCGGTAGATCATCTGCCAGGCGTCATCCTCGCTGAGGGACAGCTCCGCCATGAGGTCGTCCAGCACCTCGTAGATCATGGCGTCCTCAAAGTAGGAGAGGACCTCCACATCCACTCCGGCGGTGTGGTCGGTGTCGATGCGGGCGTAGACATCGTCAGCGAGGGCCTCGTCGTGCTCCGCCTGGGTGATGTGCCCCAGCTCCAGCATCTTCGCCAGCACCTGCTGGCGGCGGACGGCGTTGTTGTCCGGGTTCTTCAGTGGATTATAGTAGGTGGGGCTCTTGGTGATCCCCGCCAGCACGGCGCACTCGGACAGGGTCAGCTCCCCCACCGTCTTGCCGAAGTACCGCTGGGCCGCCGTGCTGACACCCCAGGTACCGCCGCCCAGGTTGATGGTGTTCAGGTAGTTCTCCAGGATCCAGTCCTTGTCCGCCTGCATCTCCAGCTTCACCGCCAGATACTGCTCCTGGACCTTGCGGCGCAGCTTGTCCACCACGGTCTTTTCCTCCATACCGGCGGCAAAGACATTGTTCTTGATGAGCTGCTGGGTGATGGTGCTGGCCCCCTGGCTCATGGAGCCGTGGGTGATGTTCACCACCATAGCCCGGGCGATGCCCCGCAGGTCGATGCCGTGGTGGTCCCAGAAGCGCTCGTCCTCGATGGACACCACCGCGTCGATGAGGTTCTGGGGGATCTGGTCCAGGGTGACGTACACCCGGTTGGACTCCGCCCCCACCAGCTTCAGGATCTCGTTGCCCTCGTCATCCAGCACCACGGAGCGGTAGCCGTCCGGCGCTACGTCCAGCATATCCAGGTCCGGCGCGTTCAGGATGCTCACCACGGCAAAACCCATGGCCACGCCTCCCAGCAGCAGACACAGCACCAGCGCCAGCTTCACCAGGCGGCGCAGCCAGCCCCTCCTGCGGCGGGGGGCGGAGCGCTGGGCATCTTCTTTTTCTCTCATCCCTTCTCCTTTCTGAAATAGAAGCATATCGTTCGTTCATCTGTCATCCCATGCCACCGGGATAGCGATCCCCTGGCGGCAACTATATTATACGATATTGGCCGTGTCGATTCTTGAACGGAGTATAAACAATTTTCTGCAAGAATTGTGACTTATCACATAATTTTCAGCGGTATTTATGAATATTATACAGTTTTTCTGTAACTTTTGATACTTTTCCTGTCCGCCCCTCCGCCGCCGGGGACAAAATAGCACTTGCGGCAGCGGAAAAAATGAGATACCATTTACAGTTGAGAAACGTAAGGGAGGCGGGGAACATGGACCACACGCGGCAGGCGCAGCTGGAGCGCTTTCAGGCCAGCCGACAGGAGCCGGTGCGCCTGGCCATCGCCCTGGAGGAATTTCTGCGGCCCGGGCTGGACGAGGCCGCCCAGGCGGTATACGCCGCCTATTTACAGCGGCGGGTGCGCCCCACCGTGGCCGCCCTGGTGGACAGTGAGGACCTGTCGGGGCTGGAGGTCCTGCGGGACCAGGGCTGGCTGGATGCCCGGCAGCTGGACGACGGCATCGCCCACGCCCGCCAGACCAAGCGGACAGCGGCCCTCATCTGGCTGCTGGCGGCCAAGGACCGGGACTTCGGCTGGCCGGACCGGGATCTTACCCTGTAGGAGGCGATGCACATGGCGGATCAGGACACCCTGCAGGCCCTGGGCCTGCGGATACTGGAGCAGTGCCGCCGGGAGCTGACGGTGATGTTCCCCCATCTGGACGGGGCCTTTGCCGCCCTGCCCTGGTCGGGCCATAGCTGCGACCGCGGCATAGGGACCGACGGTGCGGCGCTGTTCTTCTCCCCCCGGCAGCTGGCGTCGGACTACAGCCGCTCCCCCGCCGGGGTGCGGCGGCTGTACCTCCACACCCTGCTGCACTGTCTCTACTGCCACCCCCTCCGGGTGGATGCCGGGGTCAGCGCCCTGGCCCTGGACATGGCGGTGGAGCAGATCATCGAGCAGCAGGACCAGCCCCGTCTCGCTCTGGCCCATGACCCTGTGCGGGAAAAATGCTTTACACTCCTTGGCACCACAGTGCTCTCCCCTATCCGCATCCAGCGGATGCTGGACGGGGGGGCCTTTCCCTACCCGGAGGAGGCGCTGACCGCCGCCTTCTGCCGGGACGACCACAGTCTCTGGCGCAGGGGCGGCCCCGCCCTGGAAAACAAGTGGCAGGGCATCGCCGCGGCCGCCGGAGGGGCCAGACGCGGCAGCGGCCGCCGGGGCCGCCTGGCGGGAGACGGCACCGAGACCATCGACGCCATGAGCCGCCGGGGTCGGGACTACCGCTCCTTTCTCCGCCGCTTCATGGTGACCCGGGAGGAGCTGGAGCTGGACACGGAGAGCTTCGATCTGGGGTTCTACCACTTCGGTCTGTCCCACTACGGGGATCTGCCCCTGCTGGAGCCGCTGGAGTACAAGGAGGTCGCCCGGCTTGAGGAGCTGGTCATCGCCATCGACACCTCCGGCTCCTGCTCCCGGGAGATGGTGGAGCAGTTTCTGGCGGAGACCTACGCCATCCTGACCAGCAGCGAAAATTTCTTTCACCGGATGAAGGTGTACCTGATCCAGTGCGACTGCATGGTACAGAGCGTGCAGGTTATCCGCTCCCGGGAGGACTGGCTGCGGTGCAGCCGGAACGTCACCATCCAGGGCCGGGGCGGCACGGATTTCGACCCCGTGTTCCGCTATGTCCGGCAGCTGCGGGAGCAGCGGGAGCTGAAGGATCTGAAGGCCCTCCTCTACTTCACCGACGGCGACGGGGCCTACCCCCGGGAGAAGCCGGACTACGAGGTGGCCTTCGTGTTCCTCCGGCGGTGCGAGACCATGGAGCTGGCCCCGCCGTGGGCGCTACGGTTGATCGTGGATGAGGAATGATCAAAATTTCCGCCCCCGCCTGGGGGCAAAAACCAACGTCACCAGAACCGAGGACCACCACTATGAACATCAAAGAAGCCAAAATCGAGATCGCCAACGCCCTGCGCGCCTACCACCGCAAGGATGACCAGGGCCGCAGCCTCTTTCCCCTGCTGCGCCAGCGGCCCATCCTGCTGATGGGCCCTCCCGGCATCGGCAAGACCGCCATCATGGAGCAGATCGCGCAGGAGGAGGGCGTGGGGCTGGTGGCCTACACCATGACCCACCACACCCGCCAGAGCGCCGTGGGCCTGCCCCGCATCGACCGGCGCAGCTACGAGGGACTGGGGGAGGTCAGCGTCACCGAGTACACCCTCAGCGAGATCATCGCCTCGGTCTACGACTGCATGGAGCGCACCGGCAAGCAGGAGGGCATCCTCTTCATCGACGAGATCAACTGCGTCTCCGAGACCCTGGCCCCCACCATGCTGCAATTTTTGCAGAACAAGACCTTCGGCAGCCACCGGGTCCCGCCGGGCTGGATGATCGTGGCGGCCGGCAACCCGCCGGGCTACAACAAGTCCGTCCGGTCCTTCGATGTGGTGACGCTGGACCGTCTGCGGCAGCTGAACGTCACAGCTGACTGCGGCGTGTGGCTGGAGTACGCCCGCAGCCACGGTGTCCACGGCGCAATTCTCTCCTATCTCGGCATCCGGGAGGACCATTTCTACCATATCGAGTGTAAAGGCGATAACCTTTCCTTTGTAACTGCCCGAGGGTGGGAGGACCTCTCCGAGCTGATCTGGCACTACGAGGCCCTCGGCCTCCCCATCACCGAGGAGCTGGTGGGCGAGTATTTGCAGAACGAGGCCGTTGCCCGGTCCTTCGCCGCCTACTACCAGCTCTACCGCAAGTACGACGCGGACTACGCCATCCCCGCCATCCTCTCCGGCGACCTTCCGGACCCCGCCGCTCAGGCCGCCATGGCCCGGGCCGCCGCCTTCGAGGAGCGCTTCACCGTCACCAACCTGGTGCTGGACTGCCTGAACGCGGGCTTCGACCGCTACCAGGCCACCGATCAGGCTGTGGTGCGGCTCCACGAGGCGCTGAAGGACCTGCGCGGGTTCCTCCGGGGCAAGCCCGGCGTGGAGGCCATAGACGACTTCCTGACCGGGCGGCGGCGGGCGCTGGCGGTAAAGCGGGACAACCAGCTGCTCTCCCCCGCCCAGGAGCGGGCGGAGGAGGACCTGCTGCGTCAGCTGGAGGGATACCGGTTGGAGCTGTCCAAGGCCCACATCACCGACGCGCAGGCGGGCTTCGACACCATCCGCACCCTGTTCCAGCGGGAGCTGGCGCAGCGGGCGGCGCTGGTGGAGCAGCTCTCGGCTCAGCTGGACCGGGCCTTTGCCTTTCTGGAGCGCTGCTTCGGGGACGGGCCGGAGATGCTGCTCTTCCTCACCTCCCTGACCCGCATGGACCCGGCCATGGACTTCATCGGCCGCCACGGCTGCCCCGCCTACATCCGCTGGAGCAGTCAGCTGCTGACCCATCAGCAGGAGGAGGCTCTGGTGCGAGAATGTCAGGAAACGCTGTCTACACTTCAACTGTAAAGCAAAAGTATTTGACAGGAAAACGCGTAAAAAGAGGACGTGCCGATGGCACGTCCTCTTCTGCTGTTCGGGTGTTCCTTACCGCTGGCGGTTCAGCTCCGTGCGCACGGCCCGGGCGATGAGCTCCTGCCCCTCCGGGGAGCGCAGGACGTCCAGCACTGTGGAGCGCAGGGTCTCCTGAAACTGCTTGCTGCGCAGGAAGGACTCGAAGATATTGCCCTGTCCGTCCAGATTGGTCTGGGGCTGCGCCTTGGGCTTGGCGGCCTTGGCAGGGATGGGGATATGCTCCCCCTGGGGAGCGCTGTAGGCGGCGTCCAGCCAGGCGTCCTGGCGGGTGCGGTCGTTGCTCTCCCCCCGCAGATAGAAAATGGATACGCCGAAGAAGTCCGCCAATACCTGGACCTGCTCCTTGGTGGGAGACTGGCGGCCCGTCTCAAACTTCTCGACGGCGGTGCGGGGCAGCTTCAGCTCCGCCGCCAGTGCGGGACGGCTGAGGCCCCGCTCGCTGCGCAGCTCCTGGATGCGCTGTGCCATAGTGACCATAGTGTGGTCCTCCTTTTGTAGAGTGTCAAAACTGGTGCAGGGACGCTCCCTCAGAACAGGGTGACCTGTCCATCTCCGCCGCCCTGCGCGGGCAGCTCCGGGCTGCTCTCCGGCTGGGGCGCAGGGGTGTCAGCGCCCTCCAGCATGGCGGCAAACTCGTCCTCTGTCAAAATCGGAATGTTAAGCTCATTTGCTTTACGGAGCTTGCTGCCAGCGTTTTCTCCGGCCACAACATAGGTGGTCTTTTTGCTGACAGAGCCGCTGGCCTTGCCGCCCCGCTCCTCGATGAGGGCGGCGGCCTGGTCCCGGGTGAAGCGCTCCAGCGTGCCGGTGAGCACAAAGGTCATGCCCTTGAACTGGTCGCCGCTGGCGGCGCGGACGGCCTCCATGGAGACCCCCGCCTCCTTCAGCCGGGCGATCACGTGCTGGGACTGGGGGCTGTCCAGCCAGTCCCGGATGTAGGCGGCGGTGACGGCACCCACATCGTCGATGGCGGTCAGCTCCTCCTCCGTGGTGGCGCCCAGCGCGTCGAAGCTCTCAAAATGGGCGGCCAGGACCTTGCCCGCCTTCTCCCCCACCTGGCGGATGCCCAGGGCGAAGAGCAGCCGCCCCAGGCCCCGGCTCCGGCTGTCGTCGATGGCCCGGATGACGTTGGCAGCGGATTTCTTGCCCATGCGCTCCAGCCCCTCCAGCTCCTCCGCCTTCAGATAGTAGAGGTCCGCCGGGGTCTTGACCCGGCCGCTCTCAATGAGCTGGCGCATGACGGCGGGGCCGAGGCCCTCGATGTCCATGGCGTTGCGGCTGGCGAAGTGGGTGAGGTTGCGGTGGAGCTGGGCGGGACATTCCGCGCCGGTGCAGCGGAAGGCCGCGCCGTCTGGATCACGCTCCACCCTCGCCCCGCAGACGGGGCACTGCTCCGGCAGATGGTAGGGCACCGCGTCCGGCGGACGCTTCGCCAGCACCACCTCCACCACCTCAGGGATGATCTCCCCCGCCTTCTGCACGATGACGGTGTCCCCCACGCGGATGTCCTTCTCGGTGATGAAATCCTGGTTGTGGAGGGTGGCATTGGTCACGGTGGTGCCCGCCAGGCGCACCGGCTCCACCACCACCTTGGGGGTCAGAACGCCGGTGCGGCCCACCTGCACCACGATGTCCAGCACACGGCTGGGCTTCTGCTCCGGCGGATACTTATAGGCGATGGCCCAGCGGGGGCATTTGGCTGTACTGCCAACTTTAGTGCGATCTGTCAAGCTGTCCAGCTTTACAACCGCACCATCCATATCATAGGGCAGCTTCTCCCGGTTTTCGTTGAGAGCGGCGATCTCGGCGTTGATGTCCTCCACCGTGCGCAACACTCTGTGGCCGATCACCGGGAAGCCCTGGCTGGCCATGTAGTCCAGCGTCTCGCTGTGGGCGGAGAAGGTCCGCCCCTCCGCCAGCTGTAAATTGAACAAGCGGATGTCCAGCCGCCGTTTGGCGCAGATCCTGCTGTCCAGCTGGCGCAGGGACCCGGCGGCGGCGTTGCGGGGATTGGCAAAGAGGCTCTCGCCGTTGGCCTCCCGCTCGGCGTTGAGCTGATGGAAGACCTTCTTGGGCATGTAGACCTCCCCCCGCAGGATCAGCCGGGGCAGCTTCTCCGGCAGGAGCATGGGAATGGAGCGGATGGTGCGGAGATTTTCTGTCACGTCCTCCCCCACCCGGCCGTCGCCCCGGGTGGCGCCCCGGAAAAAGACGCCGTCCCGGTACTCCAGGGCCACGCTGAGCCCGTCTACCTTTGGCTCCACGCTGCAGGCCGTCTCCCCCAGGGTCTCCTCCATCCGCTGCAGGAAGTCGCAGACCTCCTGGGGATCGAACACATCCTGCAGGCTCTCCAGGGGAACGGGGTGCTCCACCTGGGTGAAGCTCTCCAGCGCCTTGCCGCCCACCCGCTGGGTGGGGGAATCGGGGGTAACGCACTCGGGGTGGGCCGCCTCCAGCTCCTCCAGCCGCCGCAGCAGCAGGTCGTACTCCCGGTCGCTGATGGCGGGGTCGTCCAGCACGTAGTAGCGGTAGTTGGCGGCGTTGAGTTTTTCTTTCAGTTGTTGGATCTCAGTGATATAGTCCATTGTTGTTCACCTTTTTGATATGGGGGCGCGTTTCGCCCCCCGGTCCGAGGTACTTTTCAAGCAATGCTGCTATGATTCGGCAGTCTGTCTGGGGTATTCCGCGCCCCGGCGCGGGTCACTCTGCCCCCGGCAGCAAAGCAAACCCCTCACCCATTGTTGATCGCATACTCAAATGCGTCCTCCTCCGTCGGGTTCCCGGAGTCGAAGTAAGTATAATTCTCCGGTACAGCCCCCACGATCACCGTCTCCGCCACGGAGAAGGCGTTGGACACCCGGGTGGATGTCCGCTGCCCCGGCAGCAGGATGGTGACGGACACATCCACGCACAGCAGGATGCTGTGGGTGGTCTGGTTGATGCCCGCGTGGTCAAAGCTGTTCTCGAACCGGGCGGTACAGCTGCCGATGGTCTCCATCCGCACCGTGAACCGGGGGCCGCGCCCCGCCAGAAGGGTCACGCCGGTGAGTGTCCCCACCGGGATGGAGAGGTCCGTCTGGCTGACCTGGCCCAGGCGGTAGAGAATATCCTCTGTGATGGCGGCCTGCAGGCGGTTGAACTCCGCCATATTGCTCTGCAGGGCGGCAATGCCGCCGCTGTTGTCCCGCTGAAGGGTGATGAGCCGGTCGTACTGGATGTCGCCGCTGTCGATGGCGTCGCTGACGGCGGCGGTGACCACGCGGCCCACCGTGTTGCTGACCCGGGTGGCCGCCATGGTCCCCAGGAGCGTCTGCAAATGGATGGTCCCCACTGCCAGAACAGCTGTGAAAACAGCCCCCAGCAGCAGGCACAGCAGCCCGGCGCGCTGTCGGCGCGTCATGGGCGGACGGTATCTGCGGCGCATAGGTCTCACCTCACAGGAAGCCTATGCGCCCCGGGGCTTATCCTATGCGGTTCACTCCGGCAGTTCCCGCACCAGCTCCTTAAAGACCTGGCCCCGCTCCTCGAAGTTCTTAAACCGGTCGAAGCTGGTGCTGGCGGGAGACAGGATGACCACATCCCCCTCCTCCGCGCACAGGTCCGCCAGCAGCACGGCGGCGGGATAGCTCTCCACCTCCGCAATCTCCAGCCCGTCGAAGTTCTCCGCCTGCTCCACGGCCTCCCGGATTACACCGGCGGTGGCGCCGCAGAGGATCAGGCTCTTGACGTGGTCGTTGATGACGGGGCCAAGGGGCGCGTAGCTGATGCCCTTGTCCTTGCCCCCCGCGATGAGGATGACCTTCTGGGAGAAGGACTTCAGCCCCGCCTCGGTGCGGCTGGGGCTGGAGGCGATGGAGTCGTTGTACCAGCGCACGCCCCGCCGCTCCCGCACCAGCTCGATGCGGTGCTCCACGCCGCCAAAGGCCCTGGCGAAGTCCCGGATGATCTCGTCGCTGACCAGTCCCTGCACCGCGCAGATGGCGGCCATGTAATTTTCAATATTGTGTACGCCGGGGAGCAGAATATCCTTCAGCGGCAGCACCTCCCGGCAGTTCGTACCGTCGCTGCACCAGATGGCGTCGTGCTGCACATAGCAGCCGAAAGCGGGCACCACATCCTGGGCGCGGGTGAAGAAGGCCGTCTGCCCCGCCGCCTTCCCGGCGCAGGCCCGGGTCAGGTCATTGTCCCAGTTGGTCACCAGCAGGCCCTGGCTGTCCTGGTGGAGGAAGATGTTCTCCTTCGCCCGGACATACTCCGCCATGTCGGTGTGGACATCCAGATGGTTGGGGGCCAGGTTGGTGAGCACGGCGATGCCGGGGGAGCGCTGCATGGTCATGAGCTGGAAAGAACTCAGCTCCACCACGGCCATGTGGTCGGGCTTGATGTTCTCCGTGTCCGCCAGCAGCGGATGGCCGATATTGCCGCCCAGGTGGACGGTCTTCCCCGCCGCGCGCAGCAGGCCCGCGATGATGGTGGTGGTGGTGGTCTTTCCGTCGGACCCGGTCACGGCGATGATGGGACAGGGGCAGACATCGAAGAACACCTCCATCTCCGAGGTGATGACGCAGCCCCGCTCCCGGGCGCTCTCCAGATACCGGGGGTGCAGACCAGGGGTGCGGAAGATAACATCCTGGTCCAGCTCCTTCAGATAGTCCGGCCCCAGGCGCAGCGCGCAGCCCAGCGCCTCCAGCTCGTCAGCGATGGGGCCCAGGGCCTCCCGTTCCTTCTTATCACAGGCGGTGACGGCGATCCCCGCCCCGCGCAGCAGCCGGATCAGCGGCACATTGCTCACGCCGATGCCGATGACGGCCACCTGCTTGCCCTGCAGCGCCTGTAAATACTTTTCCAGTGTCATATGGGTCACTCCCATTCCTCTTAAATTATTAACCAGGTTATTATACCACTGAAACCCTGCTCTGACAACAAAATTTGCGCTGCGGGGGCAAAGATTTCGTTGACAACGCCCCTTCCCTCCTGTAAAATAGGTGGAGCGAGTAAGACAGGCAGTCGCGTGGCGGGGCCGAAAGGTCCGCTATGAGGAAAGTCCGGGCTCCACAGGGCAAGGATAACGGGTAACGCCCGCCGAAGGCGACTTCAGGAAAAGTGCAACAGAGATATACCGCTGCGCCATGCGCAGTAAGGGTGGAAAGGCGAGGTAAGAGCTCACCCATCGGCTGGAAACTGTCCGATGCTGTAAACTCTATTCGGAGCAACACCGTGGGAGGACACACAGGCCGGCCCGGCCGTCCTCAGGAGGTGGCTAGAGCGGTCCGGCAACGGGCCGTCGAGATAGATGACTGCTTGATACAGAACCCGGCTTACAGTCTTGCTCGTACATATGCCGACCCCGGCGGAGAACGCCGGGGTCGGTTTTTTATTCCCCAATATCCGTTTTTTAACTTGCATTTTACGCATTTTCTATACATTAAATGTATCTTCATAGATTTTATCTTGACAAAATACCGGAAATTCTCTATACTTATGCTTGTTCGTGTGCGAACGGGTATCCGCCCTGCCGAGCGCTCTGTATTTGGGGGCATAGAAATGCGGAAATGGCGGCGGGCGCCGCTCTCACATGGCGAAATTAAATTGTGAGGTATTAAGACATGAAGAAGTTCCTTAGTCTGGTCCTCGCTCTGAGCATGGTTATGGCTCTGGTCGCTTGCGGCGGCAACACCAACAACGGTGGCAGCTCCGCTAACGGCAACACCAGCACCGAGCAGGGCGGCGATAAGACCAACACTGACAGCAATGTCGAGCCCATCAAGGACCTGGTCACCTGGCAGAACTCCAGCCAGGAGTTCGAGACCTTCCTGGTCCACAACTCCGAGAGCTCCAACGACGCTCCCATCAGCGCCAACTGCATCACTCCTCTGGCTGAGGTCAACAACAAGGGCCAGCTGCAGCCCGCTGCCGCCACTGAGTGGGGCACCGAGGACGGCGGTCTGACCTGGACCTTCAAGCTGCGTGACGATGTGACCTGGGTCGACTACCAGGGCAATGAGAAGGGCAAGTGCACCGCTCAGGACTGGCTGACCGGTCTGGAGTGGGTCCTGAACTTCCACAAGAACGGCGCCAAGA